>JACPFW010000021.1 GCA_016182795.1 Gemmatimonadota bacterium | reverse complement strand
CAGCAGTTGGCGGTCGACCAGCAGCGGACGATCCTCCGAATGCAGGAGGCCGAGTTGGCGTTGGCGGACAGCGAGGAGCGGCTGCGGCTCGCGCTGGCCGCCTCGCGCTCGGCGACGTTTGAGATTGACGTCGCGAGCGGGCGCATGACGTGGTCGGAGGGCGTCGGCCCCCTTGTCGGTCGTCCGGAAGGGACGTCACCCGATACCGTTGACGAGGCGCTCGAGCATGTCGAGCCGGCGTATCGAACGCGTGTCGCTTCGGCGATCACGACGGCGAAATCCGGGGCCGGGCACGGCGCGTTGGAGGTGCGCGCGCCGCGCACCGACGGCGGCGTGACCTGGCTGGCGTTGACGTGGGTCTCGCGGCCGGACGCCGATGGCGTCGTCCGCCGCGTCGTCGGCACGATGACCGATATCTCGGAGCGCAAACGGCTCGAGGAGCAGTTTCTGCACGCGCAGAAGATGCAGGCGATGGGGTCGCTCGCCGGCGGCGTGGCGCACGACTTCAACAACTTGCTCACGGTCATCATCGGCGCCGGACAAATGGCCCGCCGCGCCGCCGACGCGCCGGGGATGCCGGAGGAACTGCGCACCGATCTCAACGAGGTGCTCAGCGCCGGCCAGCGCGCGGCCGCCCTGACGGGTCAGTTGCTGGCGTTCAGTCGAGGTCAGGTTGTCCAGCCGCGCCATTTCGACCTCTGCGTCCTGATCGGCAGCATCGAGGCGATGCTGCGGCGACTCGTGGGCGAGGGCGTCCAGATCGAGACGGCACTCCCGGGCGCGTCGATTCCCGTCTTCGCCGATCAGGGCCAGCTATCGCAGGTCGTCATGAACCTCGTGATCAACGCGCGCGACGCCATGCCGTCCGGGGGGACGCTGCGCATCGCGGTGCGCACCGACGGCCGGCCGGGCGGCCTGCCAATGCCCGAAGAGTCGCTGCACGCCGAGCGCTATGCCGTCCTGTCGGTGAGCGACGGGGGCGTTGGCATCGCGCCGGAGATTCTGCCCCAGATCTTCCACCCGTTCTTCACGACCAAGCCGGTCGGCCAGGGGACGGGGCTCGGCCTTGCGACCGTCTACGGCATCGTGATGCAGCTTGGCGGCACGGTGCGCGTGCAGAGCAAGGTTGGGCATGGCGCGACGTTCGACATCTACATTCCGTTCGACGACGACGCGCTGGTCGAGCCGGACGTCGCTCCGACGATCGCCGTGCAGCCGGCCGGTGACGGACGGACCGTGTTGCTCGCGGAAGATGAGCCGGGCCTGCGCAAGCTTACGGAGCGCGTGCTCACCGAGGCCGGGTACCGGGTGCTGGTCGCCCCTGATGGCTCCGCCGCATTGGCGATGTCGCGCGCGCATTCCGGACCCATTGACCTCCTGATCACCGATGTCGTAATGCCCGGGCTTGGCGGGCCCGACCTGGCGGTCGCATTGCGCGCGGAGCGCCCCGCGCTGCGTGTGCTGCTCGTGTCCGGGTATCCGCGCAGCACCACGTCGGCCGGCGAACCCGACCTGGCGCGGCTGCCGTTCCTGGCCAAGCCATTTCTGCCGGGCGAGCTGCGCGCCGCCGCGGCGCAGGCGCTCGCCGAGGGGTGATGCGGCCGCGGGGGCGGCGCCGGACGAACTCGGCCACGCCCCTCTCCTACTATATTGACACAGCCTGAACGCGGCGGTTTTGCGCCGGTCGCGTGGCAGGCTATCCGTGTCGTCCCCCCGCCTTCCGCGAGCCCGTGATGCGTTCAACTCACATTCGTTTCGTGGTCTGTGTCGCCGCCCTCGCCGCTGCACCTGGCGTGCTGATGGCGCAGTCCGCCCCGCCCGTGTGCGATGCCGGCCTGACCGTGCCGGCTGGATTCTGCGCGCAGGTCTTTGCCGATCGCCTTGGCGCGGCGCGTCACGTCGTCGTGGCGTCCAACGGCGACGTGTTGGTGAACGCCAATCCGTCGCGCGGCGGGGCGGAGAGCGGCACCGGCGTTGGACCGGGGGGTGGCGTGATCCTGCTGCGCGACACCAACGGCGACGGCCGTGCCGATCTCGTGCGCAAGCTGGGGGGCGCGGGCGGCACTGGCATTGCCGTTGGCGGCGGCTACCTGTGGGCCACCGAGCGCAACAACATCGTGCGGTATCGGTTCGCGGTCGGCGACACCGTGCTTGGCGCGGCCGACACCATCATTCGCAACCTGCCGACGGGCGGCCACAGCGCGTACAACTTTGTCGTCCGCGGCCGCGTGCTGTATCTGAACATCGGCTCGCGCACCAACTCGTGTCAGCAACTCGACCGCCAGTCGAAATCAAAGGGCGCGGATCCGTGCGTTGAGCTCGAGTCCCGCGGGGGCATCTGGACGTTTGACGCCAACCGGCCGGGGCAGACCGCCGCCGACGGCAAGCGCTTTGCCACGGGCATTCGCAACGCGGTGGCGCTGGCGTGGAACGAGCCAGCCAACGAGCTGTGGGCCATGATGCACGGGCGCGATCAGCTGGCCATGAACTGGGGCTTCAGCGACGCGTACAACGCCGAGAACCCCGGCGAGGAACTGCTGCAGATTCATCAGGGCGACGACTTCGGCTGGCCGTACTGCTACTTCAGCACCGAGGAGCGCAAGCTGGTGGCCGCGCCCGAGTACGGCGGCGACGGTAAACAGGTGGGTCGGTGCGCCGCCAAGAAGCCGCCCGTGTACGCGTTCCCGGGCCACTGGGCGCCCAACGCGCTGCTGTTCTACACCGGGCGCTCGTTCCCGGCGGAGTATCGCCGCGGCGCCTTTGTGGTCTTTCACGGCTCGTGGAACCGCGCGCCGCTCGTCCAGGACGGGTTCCGCGTCTCGTTCCTGCCGCTTGCCGCGGGCAAGGCGGCGCCGCCGCCGCGCACCTTTGCCGACGGCTTTGCGTCGGAGGCCTTCAAGGGCAACCGGACCGCGGGCCCGCCGCCGGCGGGACAGCGAAACCACCGGCCGACGGGCATTGCCCAGGCCCCCGACGGGTCGTTGTACGTCACCGACGACCTGAGCGGCACTCTCTATCGCATCAGCTACCAGGGGAAGTAATCGCGTGAGCCAGACGTTTGCCCGCATCGAAGAACTTTCACAGCACGCCGGCCAGACGGTCACGGTGCGCGGATGGGTCAGCCACTTGCGCTCCAGCGGCAAGGTGGCGTTCATCGTCATGCGCGACGGCAGCGCGACGCCGCTGCAGTGCGTGCTGGTCAAGAAGCAGATGCCCGAGGACGATTGGGGGCGCTTCGCCGCGCTGACGCTCGAGACGAGCGTCGCCGTCACGGGCGAAGTGCGCGCCGATGACCGCGCGCCGGGCGGATACGAGCTTGGCGCCAGCGCGCTCGCGATCCTCGGCGCGAGCCCGCTCGACTATCCGATTCAGCCCAAGGAGCACGGCATCGACTTCCTGCTCGACAACCGCCACCTCTGGCTGCGATCGCCGCGCCAGGTGGCGATTGCCCGCGTGCGCCACGAGGTGGAGCAGGCGGTGCACGACTTCTTCTACGCGCGCGGCTTCCTGCATGTCGACACGCCCATTCTCACCGCCGCCATTGGCGAGCGCGCCGGGCTGTTCGAGACCGAGTACTTCGACGAGGGGACGGCGTATCTGGCGCAGACGGGGCAGCTCTATGGCGAAGCGGCGGCCGCGGCGTTTGGGCGCATCTACACCTTTGGCCCGACCTTCCGCGCCGAGAAGAGCAAGACGCGCCGCCATCTCACCGAGTTCTGGATGATCGAGCCGGAGATGGCGTTCTACGATCAGGCGATGAACCAGGACCTGCAGGAGGAGTTCGTCAGCTACCTCGTGCAGCGCTGCCTCGAGCGTCGCGGCGCCGAGCTCAAGGAGCTGGACCGCGACCTCTCGAAGCTCGAGACGGTGCGCGCGCCGTTCCCGCGCATTCCGTACACCGACGCGGTGGCGATTCTCCAGAAGAAGGGGAGCGACATCAAGTGGGGCGACGACCTTGGCGCCGAGGACGAGGCGCTGCTGGTGGCCGACTACGACCGCCCCGTCTTTGTCTGCAACTATCCCAAGGAAGCCAAGGCCTTCTACATGAAGGAGAACCCCGACGATCCGCGCACCGTGCTCTGCGCCGACTTGCTGGCGCACGAGGGGTACGGCGAGATCATTGGCGGGTCGCAGCGCGAGGACGACTACGACAAGATGGTCGCGCGCATCAAGCACGAGGGGCTGCCGATGGACGCGTACGGCTGGTACCTCGACCTGCGCCGCTACGGGAGCTTCGTGCACTCGGGCTTCGGGCTGGGCCTCGAGCGCACGGTGGCGTGGATCTGCGGCGTGCAGCACATCCGCGAGTGCATCGCGTTCCCGCGGATGATGCACCGGGTGCGGCCATGAATGGCCGCGTGCAGGGTTCAGGGTTTAGGGTACGGCCGTGAGCACGCTCCCCCGCAATCCGGGCGAGCCGCTCGATCTGGAGCGGGTGCGCGCGATTCGCGTGAACCGCAGCGCCGCCGAGCGGCGCGCGGCGACCATCGGGACGCGCCGTACGGTGAAGAAGCAGTGGCAGGCGGCGTGGCTCCTGCGGGCCCTCACGGTCATCGATCTCACCACGCTGAGTGGCGACGACACGCCGGGCAACGTGCGGCGCCTATGCGCCAAGGCGCGGCATCCGCTGCGCCCCGATATCGAAGAGGCGCTGGGCGTCACCGCGTTGAAGCCGACGGTGGCGGCGGTCTGCGTCTACCACGAGATGGTGCCGCACGCCGTCGCCGCGCTCGAGGGGAGCGGCATTCCGGTGGCGGCGGTCTCCACCGGTTTCCCGGCCGGGCTCTCACCGTTCAAGCAGCGCGTGGAGGAGATCGGCGCCTCGGTGCAGGCCGGCGCGCGCGAGATTGATGTCGTTATTACGCGAGGTCACGTACTGACCGGCGAGTGGGAGGCGCTGTACGACGAAGTGCGCGCGTTTCGCGCGGCGTGCGGCGAGGCGCACCTCAAGGTGATCCTCGCCACCGGTGAGCTGGCGACACTCACCAACGTGGCGCGCGCGAGCTGGGTGGCGATGCAGGCCGGCGCCGATTTCATCAAGACATCCACTGGCAAGGAGAGCGTGAACGCCACGCTTCCCGTGTCGCTGGCGATGGTGCGGCAGATCCGCGAATACCGCGAGCGCACGGGCTTCCTGATCGGCTACAAGCCGGCCGGCGGCATCCGCACCGCCAAGCAGGCGCTCGAGTTCCTGATGCTCATGAACGAAGAGCTCGGCCGTGAGTGGCTCGAGCCGCACCTGTTCCGCTTTGGCGCGAGCAGCCTGCTCACCGACCTCGAGCGCCAGCTCGAGATGTTCGTGACTGGGCGCTACGCGGCGGCGCACCATCACCCGATGCCCTGACGAATATGGCGACCGTAGCCGAGCTGTTTCAGTCGATGGAGTACGGCCCCGCGCCCGAGGCCGACGCGCCGGCGCGTGCGTGGCTCGACGCGCACCACGGCACCTTTGGGCATTTCATTGGCGGCGCGTGGACGAAGGCGGGCAAGACCTTCGACTCGTTCGACCCGTCCACCGGCGCGCGGCTTGCGCGCGTGACGCAGGGGACCCCCAAGGATGTGCAGGCCGCCGTCGCGGCAGCGCGCAAGGCGCTCCCCGCGTGGCGCAAGCTGACCCCGCACGCCCGCGCCCGGCATCTGTATGCGCTGGCCCGCATGGTGCAGAAGCATGCGCGGCTGTTCGCGGTGCTCGAGACGCTCGACAACGGCAAGCCGATTCGCGAGACGCGCGACATCGACGTACCGCTGGTGGCGCGGCACTTCTATCACCACGCCGGCTGGGCGCAGCTACTCGACTCCGAGTTCGCCGGCTACAGGCCGGTAGGCGTCGTTGGGCAGATCATTCCGTGGAACTTCCCCCTGCTCATGCTATCGTGGAAAGTGGCGCCGGCGCTGGCCGCCGGAAACACGGTGGTGCTGAAGCCGGCGGAGTTCACGTCGCTCACCGCGCTGCTGTTCGCCGAGTTCGCGCATCAGGCAGGGCTGCCGGCCGGCGTGCTGAATGTGGTGACCGGCGACGGCGACACCGGCGCCGCGTTGGTGAATCACGAGGGCGTGGACAAAATCGCGTTTACCGGATCCACCGAAGTCGGCAAGATCATTCGCCGAGCCACGGCGGGGAGCGGCAAGAAGCTGTCGCTCGAACTCGGCGGCAAGAGCCCGTTCATCGTCTTTGAGGACGCCGATCTCGACGCCGTGGTCGAGGGCGTCGTCGACGCCATCTGGTTCAACCAGGGGCAGGTGTGCTGCGCGGGTTCGCGCCTGCTCGTGCAGGAAGGAATTGCCGGCATGCTGTACGCCAAGCTGCGCGCGCGGATGGAGAAGCTCCGTCTCGGGCCGCCGCTCGACAAGACGATCGATATGGGCGCGCTCGTTGCCCCCGTGCAGCTCGAGCGCATCCGCGCGCTGGTGGAGCAGGGGAAGGCGGAGGGCGCCACGGTCTGGCAGCCGTCGCGTCCGGTGCCCGCCACCGGCTCGTACTATCCGCCGACGCTGTGCACGGATGTGTTCCCGTCGAGCACGATTGCGCAGGTGGAGATCTTTGGGCCGGTGCTGGTGTCGATGACGTTTCGCACTCCCGACGAAGCGGTGGCGCTGGCCAACAACACGTCCTATGGGCTCGCCGCGTCGGTGTGGAGCGAGAACATCAACCTTGCGCTCGACATCGCGCCGAAGATCAAGGCGGGCGTCGTCTGGGTGAACGCCACCAACCTGTTTGATGCCGCCGCCGGCTTTGGCGGCTATCGCGAGAGCGGGTTTGGGCGGGAGGGTGGGAGGGAAGGGATGTTTGAGTACTTGCAGATGACGGATGGCGGACGGCAGATGGCAGACCGTGCGTCGCAGAGGACCGCTTCATCCGCCCTCCGCCATCCGCCGTCTGCCATCACCCCGTCGACCACCGGAATTGACCGGACGGCCAAGCTCTTCATCGCCGGCAAGCAAGCGCGCCCCGACAGCGGCTACTCCCGCGTGATCGTCTCGCTCAAGGGCAAGCGGCTGGGCGAAGTGGGCGACGGCAATCGCAAGGACATCCGCAACGCGGTGGAGGCGGCGCACGCGGCAGCCAAGGGGTGGGCCGCGAGTACCGGCCACCTGCGCGCGCAGATTCTCTACTACATCGGCGAGAATCTCGACGCGCGGCGCGCCGAGTTTGCGGCCCGCATTGCGTCGATGACCGGTGTGGCGACAGGCGTTGGGGCCCGCGAAGTGGACGCCGCGGTGCAGCGCCTCTTCACGTATGCCGCGTGGGCCGACAAGTGGGATGGCGCGGTGCACGGCGTGCCGATTCGCGGCGTCGCGCTGGCGATGCATGAATCCATCGGCGTGGTCGGAGTGGGCGCCCCCGACGCGGCGCCGCTGCTCGGGTTCGTCTCGCTCGTGGCGCCGCTGATCGCCACTGGCAACACCGTGGTGGCGGTGCCCAGCGAGCCGCATCCGCTGGCCGCGACCGATCTGTACCAGGTGTTCGAGACCTCCGATCTGCCGAGCGGCGTGGTGAACATTGTCACCGGTGACCGGGATGCGCTGAGCAAGGTGCTGGCCGAGCACGAGGACGTGGACGCTGTGTGGTACTGCGGCGGCCAGGCGGGCATCACGGCGGTGGAGCTGGCCTCGGCCGCCAACATGAAGCGCACGTGGTGCATGCGCGAAGGCGTGGCGTGGCACGACGCGGCGGCCGGCGAGGGGCGCGCCTACCTGCGCGCCGCCGTGCAGGTGAAGAACATATGGATTCCCTATGGGGAATAGAGAAACAACAGAGAGACAACAGAGAGACAACAGAGAGACAACAGAGAAACAACAGAGAAACAACAGACAGACAACAGAGAGGACAGATGGGTGAGGATGGACGGCATCCGGTCGTGACTGAGATGCTTGCGCTGCTGGAGCTCGAGCCGCTCGAGGTGAACATCTACCGCGGACGCAACCGTGACATCGGCACGGGGCGCGTGTTCGGCGGGCAGGTGTTTGCGCAGTCGCTCGTGGCGGCGCAGCGCACGGTGGCGCCCGGCCGCGACGCGCATTCGGTGCACGGCTACTTCTTGCGCGCCGGCGACCTCAAGACGCCGATCATCTTTTTCGTCGACCGGCCGCGCGACGGTGGTTCGTTCACCAGCCGGCGGGTGACGGCGATCCAGCACGGCGAGGCGATCTTTCATCTGTCGGCCTCGTTTCACGTGAACGAAACCGGCCTCGAGCATCAGAGCGCGATGCCCGAGGTGCCGGCGCCGGAGTCGCTGCAACCGGAGCTCGACCTGATTCGCCACATGGCGGATCGGATTCCCGAGCCGGTGCGCGCGGTGCTCACGCAGGATCGGCCGTTCGACTTCCGTCCGGTGAATCCCAGCGATCCGTTCCAGCCGCAGGTGCGTGAAGCGGTGCGCTACGTCTGGTTCCGCGTGGTCGCGCCGCTGCCCGACGACCGCACGGTGCATCAAGCGCTGCTCGCCTACGCGTCGGACTACGGCCTGCTGCCGACGGCGCTGTATCCGCACGGCATCGCCATGCGCGACCGGCGCCTGCAGATTGCCTCGCTCGACCACTCGCTATGGCTGCACCGCGCGTTTCGGGCCGACGACTGGCTGCTGTATGCGATGGACAGTCCCACGGCGGCCGGCGCGCGCGGCTTCGTGCGCGGCAGTGTGTATACGCGCGACGGAACGCTCGTGGCGTCGGTGGCGCAGGAAGGGCTGATGCGCGTGCGCGGGGACGCGACGTAGCGATGATGTCGCCGTCGCTCGCATCGGGACAGACGGTGGTTACCAGGCGTGTGTTTGCCTTGACACTGGCGCGCATGCTCCCCTAGCGTTGAGTGCGTTCCCTCCACTGAGGAAGATCATGCGAATCAAGCAGTTCTCTGTCCGCTGGCTGGCTCTGTCGATCACGCTCGCTGCAACGGTCGGTTGCGCAGCAAAGGCTCCCGTTCGGGTCGCGGCCATCGCGTCGCTGCCGGCGGAAATCACGGTGCGCGAGTGGCCGTACTGGGTCGACATTCCCATTCAATCCACCAACGTCGATCGCGTGTGGCGCACCGTCATTGATGTCGTGGGCGAGAAGGCCGCCATCCGCATCATGGACCGCGAAGGCGGCTATCTGCAGACCGAGTGGCGGTCGTCCGACGTGCGCATCGGCCAGTACCTGACTGAAGAGCGCATGACGATCCGCATCAAGACGAGCGAAGGGCGCATCCGCATGGGCATCGAGTCGCGCTATCGCGGAACCACGAACCTTACCTCGGCGCTGGTGAACACGGCTGAGGCCGGTTGGACCTCGGTGTATCGCGAACTGCAGCAGCGACTGGAGAGTGGATCATGATGCGTCGCGTCGTTGGACTTCTGTTCGTGGCGTCGGCCGCCGCTGGTGCTCAGGTGTCGGGCGTCGAGGGTGGATCGAGCATGCCGGGGCCGGCACCGACTGGCGGCCGGCCCACGTCCACCTACTTCACCCTCGGCGTGGCCAACCCGACCGGCGTTCTCAAGGATGTCGGCAAGACCGGCTACGCGATCGGGCTGAGCATTCAGCGCTCGTTCGGACCGCAGCACTTCATCGGGTGGCGCCTTGACCTCCCGCTGGCCGCCGGCGCGGAGAGCACCGACGCCACTACGGGCTGGACCTATCTGTCTCCGGGGCTCGGAGTCGTGCTCTCCGGCCTGCGCGAGCGCTCGTATGTGCTGCCGTACGCGTTCGCCTCGCTGACCTACAATCGCGTCGGGTTCTTCGACACGACGACCGGCGATGAGATCTCCGAGACGGGCATGGGGCAGGCGTTCGGCGTCGGCATCGAACTCCCGATCTCGAAGCGCCACCGCATCGGGGGCGAACTGCGCACCGTTGGGGCGAACCTCGACAGCTTCAACGCCAAGTACACCAGCCTGTCCATCGCTTTCATCAGCGGCGGCATCCGGCCGGGACTGCGCTAAGCCGGCGGTCAGTACAATGCGGCGCGCCTCGTGAGGGGCGCGCCGCTTGCCGTTGGCGGCCTTCCGCTACTGCCGTTCGCCGCGCTTGACCTCGTCCCAGATGGAATCGAGTGTGGCGAGGCCGGCGGTGCGCACGTCGATGCCGCGCGCCGCGGCAATGGCCTCGATCGCCTCGAATCGCCGCTGGAACTTGGCATTCGCTCCGTCGAGGGCGAGGGCCGGGTGCACGCCGCACTTGCGGCACAGATTGACGACCGCGAACAGCAGGTCGCCCAGCTCTCCTTCGAGCGCGGCGTGGCGCGGATCGGCGCTGGGCACGCCGTGGGTCGCGAACTCATGCCCGTCGCGCTCAATCAGCTCGGCGACCTCCTGCAGCTCTTCGCGCACCTTGTCCGACGGCCCCTGCGCGTCGGGCCAGTCGAAGCCGACCCCCGCCGCGCGCTCCTGCAGCCGGTGTGCCCGGTGCAGGCTCGGCAGCCCCTGCGGCAGCCCCTCGGCGAGCGACTTCCGCCCCCGCGCCTTCATCTGCTCCCACGGCTCCCGCTTGGAATCATCCGCCAGCGTGTCTGTTGTTTGTCTGTTGTTTGTCTGTTGTCTCTCTGTTGTCTCTCTGCCGTACAGCCATGGGTGCCGTTTCACCATCTTCGCCACCAGCGACCCGGCCACGTCCTCAACGGTGAACGCCCCGCGCTCCTCGGCGATGATCGAGTGGAACAACACCTGCAGCAGCACGTCGCCCAGTTCGCTGCACGTCGCCGCGTCGTCGCCGGCCAGTAGGGCGTCGTCGAGTTCGTGCATCTCCTCGTTGAGGTACGGACGCAGCGAGGCATGCGTCTGGGCCCGGTCCCACGCATCGCGGGCGCGCAGATCGCGCATGATGGCCAGCGCGTCGTCGAGCTTCTTCTTTTCTTGCATCGCCCCCCTCACGGCCGCTAACTTTTATGATTCCAATGACCTACGAATCTACTGCGATGGATACGGGGCGCGCGTGGGTTGACGTCGACCTCGGTGCCGTGGTGCGCAATGGCGAGGCGCTCATGCGGCACGCGGGCGTACCGATCGTGCCCATGGTGAAGGCCGACGCCTACGGCGTGGGGGCCGCGCCGTGCGCGCGCGCCCTCGAACGGCTCGACCCGGTCGGCTTTGGCGTCGCGACCGTCCGCGAAGTCGAGGAACTGCGCGCCGCGGGCATCTCGCGGCGCATCTTCGTCTTCTCCCCCCTGCTGCCGCTCGACTTTCCCGCCGCCCGCGCCGCCGGCGCCATCCCCACGCTTGGCGATCCGGCGGCGATCGCCGCGTGGGTGAACAGCGGCGGCGGCGCGTGGCACCTCGCCATCGACTCCGGTATGCAGCGCGCCGGTATCCGATGGGACCAGATTGGCCTCGTCGCCGATCTGGTGCGCGCCCACCCGCCCGAGGGAGCGTTCACGCACTTCCACTCGGCGGAGCGTAACGACGGGTCGTGGGAACAGCAGGAATCGCGCTTCCACGAGGCGCTTGCCGCGCTCCCCGCCATGCCGGCCATGCTGCACGCGCAGAACAGCGCCGGCCTTGTGCGCCGCGGCCGGTCGCCGTGGTCCTTTGCGCGCCCCGGTGTGTTCCTGTACGGCGTGGGCTCGGGCGACGGCGCGCAGCTGCTGCCCGAGCCGGTGGTGCACGTGCGCGCCCGCATTCTCGAACTGCACGACCTGCAGGACGGCGACACGGTGAGCTACACCGCCTCGTGGCGCGCCGTCGGCCGACGCCGCGTGGCCACGCTCGGCCTGGGCTACGCCGACGGCTATCGCCGCTCGCTTGGCAACAAGGGGCCCGTGCTTATCAACGGCAGGCGGTGTTGCGTCGCCGGAGTCGTGACAATGGACATGACGATGGCTGACGTCACCGACATCCCGTGTGGTCCGGGGGATGTGGCCACGCTGATCGGCCGCGATGGCGGCGAGCTGATCACCGTGGAGCAGGTCGCGGAAGTGGCCGACTTCATGTCGCCCTACGAGGTGCTCACCGGCCTGCGCCAGCGCCTGCCGCGACGCTATCACGAGCGTGTGTCATGAGCCGCCGCGCCTGCATCCTGGTGCTCGATGGCGTGGGGATTGGCGAGGCCGCCGACGCCGACGAGTACGGCGACGAAGGGTCGCACACGCTGGCGAACACCGCGCGGGCTGTGGGCGGGTTCGACCTGCCGAATCTCGCGCGCGCCGGACTGGGCAATCTGGCGCCCATCGCCGGCCTGCCGGTGGTGACAGCGCCCACCGCCGCGCACGGCGTCCTGTGCCCCAAGTCCAAGGGCAAGGACAGCACCACTGGGCACTGGGAGCTGGGCGGCGTGCACCTCGCCCAGCCGTTCCCAACGTATCCGAACGGCTTCCCGAAGCCAGTGCTCGACGAGTTCACGCGGCGCACTGGCCGCCCGTGCATTGGCAATGTTGTCGGGAGCGGAACGGCCATCCTCGACACCTATGGGGCTGAGCACGTCCGCACCGGCGCGTGGATCGTCTATACCTCGGCCGACTCGGTGTTTCAGGTTGCCGCGCACGAAGACGTGGTGCCGCTGGCCGAACTGCACGCCGCCTGCCAGGCGGCGCGCGACATGCTCGTGGCGCCGCACAACGTCTCGCGCGTCATCGCGCGTCCGTTTGTCGGCACCGAGGGCGCCTGGGTGCGCACCAAGAACCGGCGGGACTTTTCGGTCGAATCGCCCGACGAGACGCTGCTCGACGCCCTGGCCGCGGCCGGCATCGCGCGCACCGGGGTGGGCAAGGTGGACGACCTGTTCGCCCGCCGCGCCCTGGAGGGGGGGCACACGGCCTCCAACGCCGAGGGAATTCGCCGAATTGGCGACTGGATTGCCGGGGGCGATGGGTTCTGCTTCGCCAACCTTGTAGATTTCGACCAGTCGTTCGGGCACCGAAACGACGCTCCGGGGTTCTATGGAGCGTTGCGGGAGTTCGACGCCGCGCTGCCTGACCTGACACACGCCCTTCGTGAGGACGACCTGCTGTTTGTGACCGCCGACCATGGCAATGATCCAACGACGCCGTCCACTGACCACGCCCGGGAGAATGTTCCCGTGCTCGTGTTCGGTCCGCGCGTGCGTCCGGTCGCGATCGGCCTGCGGCCGACCTTCTCCGATCTTGGCGCCACGGTGGCCGAGTGGATGGGGGTCGGATTTCGCGGGCGCGGCACCTCCTTCCTTCCGTTGATTCTCCGCTGATGGCTGACGCTACGACGCTCGCGGCGCTGCGCGCGGCCGCCTTTGAGGCCATGGAGCAGGCGTACGCGCCGTACTCGAAGTTCCGGGTCGGGGCGGCGCTGCTGACGCCGGATGGCCAGATCATCACCGGCTGCAACGTGGAGAACGCCGCCTATCCGGCGGGCACCTGCGCCGAGCGCGCGGCCATTGGCGCGGCGGTGGTGCAGGGTCGGCGCGCGTTCACGCACGTGGTCGTCGCCACCGAGGCGTCCGTTCCCACGCCGCCGTGCGGGATGTGCCGTCAGGTGCTGCATGAGTTTGCTCCGAGCCTGCACGTGATCAGTGTGACCCGCAGCGGCGCCACGGCCGAGTGGCCGCTGGCCGACCTGTTGCCCTTTGCCTTCGAGTCCTCGTCGCTGCGAGACGCATGACCAGAATTTCCCCCCGTCGCCTGCTCCTGACGGTCGCCGCCATGCTGGCGGCCGCCGCCATTGGCGCGTGCTCCGAACAGCTCGACGCCGGCAGCGCCTGCCCGTCACTGTGTCCGGGCCTGTCGGTGCCGATCAAGGACACCACGTTCTCGCCCATCCTCTCGTTCGATACGACGCTGGTCGGCTATCCGTCGGTTGGCCTTGAAGAGGGCATCCCGCTGGCGTCGCGCGGCGACACGCTCGAGGTGCGCGGCGTCCTGCGCTTCGACACGCTGTCGGCCACGTATACGCCACCGAGCGACTCCGCGCGGCCCGTGACGCAGGTTGACACGGCCGTCCTGCGCATGCGCTTCAACCTGACGCAGAGCCGCCTGCCGGAGTGGGTCCGGTTTGAGGTGTACGACGTCGATACCGCCGCCGTCGACACCGACGTGTCGGCGGTGCTGTCGCTGTTCACGCCGGGACGTCTGGTGGCGTCGCGCACGCTGACCCGCGCCGAGATCACCGACTCCCTGCGGATCCCGATTGCCGGCTCCTGGCTGCTGCCGCGCATCGCTGGCGCCAAGCACGTGCGCTTCGGCCTGCGGCTTGTCGGCGCCGGGCCTGTGTCGCTGCGCGTGCATACGGTCGAAACCGGCCTGCCCGCGGACCTGCGTTACTACGTGTCGCCGGACACGGCGGTGCATCAGGTCGTCGCCGCGTTGCAGTCGCTTACGCCGCTAGAGCCCGCGAACTTCGCCAGCGACTTCCGCGACTACTCCATCGCCGTGAAGAACGGCCTGCCGGCTGCGGGATCGCTTGCCTTCACGGCGGGCGGCATTCCGGCGCGGCGCGCGTTCCTGCGGTTCAACGTGCCGCAGTGGCTGCTCGACTCGACGACAATCGTGCGGGCGACGCTTCAGCTGACACAGATGCCCCAGCGCGCCTATGACGCGGCCGACACCGTGACCATCCGCGGCCAGGCGGTGGCGGCCACCAGTCTGGTGACCGATCTGTTCCGCGCCTCGTTGTTGCTCGTGCCGCGCGGCACGTTCGTCACCGACTCCATTCGGGTGGCGCCGGCCGACAGCGGCGTGCGCACGATCGAGCTCAACGGCCTGCTGCGCGTGTGGAAGTCGGCGCCCGACACGGCGCGGACGTCGCCGCAGCGAGCCATCGTGCTGACCCAGGACGAAGAAGGGCTGCACGGCGCCGAGGTGCGCTTCTTCAACGCCAAGGCGCCGGCCGCGGTGCGTCCGCGCCTGCGCGTGAGCTACATCCCCCGCGTCACGTTCGGAGTGCCCTGATGCGTCGTCTCCTCATCACGGTGCTGTTGGGCGCCGCGTCCGCCGCGCCGCTCGCGGCTCAGGGATCGCTCAGCCTGCAGGGCTTCGGGTATCCCACCGGCCAGCTCAGCACGCGCGCCGCGGCAACGGCCGGGGCGTTGGGGGAAACCGATCCTGGCTCGCCCATCAATCCCGGCGCGCTGCCCGGCTCCGGCCGGTCGATCTTCAGCTTCCAGATTGACCCCGAATACCGCCGCGTCTCGATCAACGATCGCAACGTGAACACGACGACCGTGCGCTTTCCCGTCATCAGTGTCGGGACGCGGGCGGGGGCGCGTGGGTTCTTCGGCGTGTCGTTCTCCACGCTGCTCGACCGCACGTGGGATGCGTCGTACGCCGACAGCGTCATCGTGTCCGGCACGCGCGTAGGCTCGCGCGTCGCGACCACTGTGCGCGGCGCGATCAACGACGCGCGGGTGGCGTATGCGTGGCAGTTCAATGAGCGCATTCAGGCCGGCGCGGCGTTCCACGCCTACTCGGGCGCCAACCGCATCAACCTGTCGCGCACGTTCGACGACACCACGACGTACGGCGCGCTGTCGCAGAACACGACGCTCTCGTACGCCGGCTCGGCGGTGTCGGTCGGCGTCGTCGCGCGCGCTGTGCCGCACCTGTTTGTCGCCGCGTCGGCGCGCTGGGGCGGCGTCATGCGCACCCGCTACGACGATTCGCTGGCGACGCGAGCGAATGTGCCCAACCGCTACGGCGTGTCGTTCACCTACGACGGCATTCCCGGCTCGACGCTGATCGCGCGCATCAACGCCGAGCAGTGGTCGCGGATGCGTACGCTCGGGTCGAGCGACCTCGAGGTGAAGGACGCCACCGAGATCGCCCTCGGCGCCGACATCGCCGGACCGAAGCTGCGCACGGCGACGACGCAGGTGCGCCTCGGCGCGCGCACGCGCACGCTGCCGTTCGGCGTGAACGGAAAGGCCGTGTCGGAGCGAACGCTGGCGATCGGCGGCGGGACGACGTTTGCCCGCGGGTGGGCGACGCTGGACGTCAGCCTGCAGCGCAATAGCCGGCGGAGCGGCAGCGTGACCGAAACGGGCTCCATTCTGAGCGTCGGACTCACCGTCCGCCCGTAACGCGATGTCGCCGGCCGCCGCGGAGCTTCCCCCGCTCGTGCTCGTGGCCGACGACGTCGAGGCCAACGTCGAGTTGCTCGCCGACCAGCTCACCGCGCTGGGCGTGCGCACGGTGGCGGCGAGCGACGGGCCAAGCGCCCTCGCCGCGTGCTTCGAGCACCATCCCGACCTCTGCATTCTCGACGTCTCGATGCCCGCCGGCGACCTCAGCGTCGACGACCGCGACACGGGGTTCGAAGTCTGCCGCCGGCTCAAGCGCGACCCGCGGACGGCCCGCATTCCGGTCATCTTCGTCACCGCGCTCAACGACACCGCTGATCGCGTAAAGGCCATTGAGGCGGGCGGCGACGATTTCCTGCTCAAGCCGCACAATCGCCTGGTGCTCGGCGCGCGCGTGCGCTCGCTGCTCAAGCTCAAGAGCGCCACCGACGCGCTGGAGCAGAGCTACCGGACGCTGCGCGAGCTGGCCAAGGTGCGCGACGACCTGATGAAGATGATCGTGCACGACCTCAAGACGCCGCTCACGAGCGTGCTGGCCACGCTCGAGATGCTGCGCGAGGGCGACTACGGGCCGATGACGGAGCGGCAGTACAAGGCGGTGTCCGAGGCAGAAGGCAAGGCCGAGGACCTGCTGGGGCTGATTCAGGACCTGCTCGAGGTGTCGCGCGTGGAGGAGACGCGGATCGCCATTGCGCCCGAGCCCATCGCGCCGGCGGCGTTTCTGTCGGAGCTGGTGATTGACTGGACGCCGCGGTTCACCGCCGAAGGAGCGACGATGGCGTACGAGGCGTCTGATGAGGCCGAGGTGTTTCACGCCGACAAGGCGCTGCTGCGCCGCGTCTTCGCCAACCTCGTGCAGAACGCACTGTCGCATTCGGCCCGCGCGGTGCACGTGGAACTCGCCGCGAAGAAGGACCCGCAGGGCATCCTGTTTACGGTCACCGACAACGGCCCCGGCATACCCACCGAGTTCCAGGAAGTGATCTTCAGGAAGTTCGAGCAGCTGCGCTCGCCCAACGCGCCCAAGACCCGCAGTTCAGGGCTCGGCCTCGCCTTCTGCCGCCTCGCCGTCGAAGCGCATGGCGGCCGCATCTGGGTGCGGTCGAAGGAGGCAGAGGGATCAACGTTTTATATTCAGTTGCCGCTGGCGCCGAAAGTAGAGTGATGGCGGATGCTAGAAGGCGGATGGCAGATCGTTGACCCGCTCGTGCATCGTCCAGCCATCGCATCGCCCATCGCAATCCTAAATCGCAATCCGCAATCGCAATCCTGAGTCCCAATCCTCAATCGCTGTCCCATGCCCACTGTCTTCATCGAAACCTACGGCTGCCAAATGAACGTCAGCGATTCCGAGCTCATGCTCGGCAAGCTGGCGGCCGAGGGGTATTCGGCGGTGGAGGGGCCCGAAGGCGCCGACGTGGTGCTGCTGAACACCTGCGCCATTCGCGAGCACGCCGAGACGCGGGTCATCGGGCGGCTGGGTGAGCTGCGGCGCTTCCTCAAGCCCGACGCCGTGCTCGGCGTCACGGGATGCATGGCCCAGCGCCTTGGGCCGCGCCTGCTGGAGACCGACTCGCGCGTGTCGCTGGTCATTGGGCCGGACGGCTACCGCGCGCTCCCGGCGCTCATCGAGGGGGCGCGCAAGGGCGAGCGAATGATCGCCACCGACTTTGACCTCGAGGAGCATTACGAGGACGTGCAGGCCAGTCGGTTTGACGGGGTGAAGGCGTGGATTCCGGTGCAGCGAGGCTGCGACTACCGCTGCACGTACTGCATTGTGCCGTTTACGCGCGGGAACGAGCGCAGCCGCCAGCTTGAGGATGTGGTGCGCGAGACGGAACGCGTGGTCGCCGAGGGGCTCACCGAGGTCGTCCTGCTGGGCCAGACGGTGAACTCGTACCATGACGGCGCGCGTGACTTTGCCGACCTGCTGCGCGCGGTGGGGGCGGTGCCCGGCGTGCGGCGCGTGCGTTTCACCAGCCCGCATCCCAACGACTTCAGTGACCGCGTGGTTGCCGCGATGGCCGAGGTCGAGACCGTGTGCGAGCACGTACACCTGCCAATGCAGAGCGGGAGCAGCCGCACGCTCAAGCGGATGCTGCGCCGCTACACGCGTGAGGGGTACCTCGATTGCGTGGCGCGCCTGCGCACGGCAATGCCCGGACTCGGCCTCACCACGGATATCATTGTCGGCTTCCCCGGCGAGACCGACGAGGACTTCCACGAGACGCTGAGCGCCGTGCGCGAGGTGCAGTTTGACGACGCGTTCATGTTCAAGTTCTCGGCGCGCGAAGGCACGCCGGCGACGCGAATGCCGGCTGAGCTGACCGTGCCGGAAGACGTCGTGGACGCGAGGTTCAATGAACTGCTCGCCACCGTGCGCGGCATCTCGCGCGATCGCAACTTCCGCCGCGTCGGCGAGCGGTGCGAAGTGCTGGTGGAGAAGGAAGCGCGCAAGGGCGAACTGCTGCAGTGCCGGTCGCGCGACTTCAAGACGGTGCTCATCCCTGGCGACCTGTCGATGATCGGCCAGTACTTCAACGTCGAACTCACCGGCACCACCGGCTCGACGTTCACCGGGCAGATCGTGCGTGAGCGCGCGCCGCTGCCGATGGCAGGGTAGGCACCGCAGGAAACGGCGCGCTGATTTGACACGCGCGGCGGCAGAACGGTGCCGCTGACGGCCGTGTCCATTGCGATACTCCACGCGAACCGCGAACGGAGCGCGCATCCCCCTCATCGCCTGGGCCGCCGCGGCCTACGCCGCCGGTCTGATTGCCGGACTGTCGGCCGAATCGGTCGCCAGCGCCGCGGCGCTGGGTGGGGCTGTGGCGTTTTCGGCCGTCCTTGCACTCGGGCTTCGTCGCGCCAGCGCCGGCGCCATCCTGCTGATCGTCGCGCTGGGGCTGACCGTCGGTGCCAATGCCGCGCGTGTGGACCGGGAGTGCATGGCGCGCGAGCGCCAGCCGTTTCGCTGCCGAACCAAGTACGAGCCGCCCGCGGTGCTGGCGCCGTGGCGGGAGCGCGCCGGCGCGGCGATCGACCGGTACTTCGCCCGCGACGCGGGGCTGGTGCGCGCGCTGCTGATCGCCGACACCAAGGATCTCGACACGCAGGTGCGCGACCGCTATGCGGACGCCGGTATCGTGCACATGCTCTCCATCTCGGGGCTGCACGTGGCCATCGTGTCGGGCGCCATGCTGCTCATCTTGCAGGCGGCGCGCTTGCCCGCCGCGAGCGCGCGGTGGGCGGGGCTCACCCTCGTCGCGCTGTACGTGTTGATGATTGGGGCGCCGCCGCCGGCGGTGCGCAGCGCCGTGATGATTGGCGCGCAGGCCGTGGCGTTCGCGCTGCAGCGCAATACGTCGCCGTGGGCGGCGCTGGCGTGGGGCGGGGGCGTGCCGCTGTTGTATCAACCGCGCACCGCCGTCGATCTCGGCTGGCAGTTGAGCGTCAGCGGCTTTGCGGCGCTCATTGCCGGACGCGCCGTGTCGGAGCGCGTGCTTCCGCGCGAGCTCGACGGATGGCGGCGCAAGATCGCGGGCGAACTTGTGGTCAGCGTGGTGGCCTCATTTGCCACCGCGCCGCTGGTGGCGTGGCACTTTGGGCGCGTGAGCACGGTGGCGCCGTTCGCCAACATCGCCGCCGGCCCGGTAATCGCGCTGCTCCAACCGACGCTCTTTCTGGGGCTGGCGCTCTCGTGGTGGCCGGCCGCGGCGAGCCTCGTTGCCGCCGCGTCGCTGCCGATGGTGCGCGCCTTTGACCTCGTGGCCTGGGCCGGCGCCTCGCTGCCGTGGGCCACGGTGCATGTGGCTCCGTCGTTGCTGACGGCAGTCGCGCTGGGCGTGGCCTGCGTAGCCGTGCTCGCCGGCTGCGTGAATCACTTTTGGGCGCGCCCAACGCTCATCGCGCTCGGCGCGGTCGCGGTGGCGGCCTTCGCGCCGGCGCCGACGAGCGGCGATCTGGAAGTCCATATGATCGACGTCGGACAGGGCGACGCGGTGGCCGTGCGCACGCCGCGCGGGCGGTGGCTGCTGTTCGACGCCGGGCGCGGCGACGACAAGCGCGACGCGGGGCGCACCACGATTGTGCCGTACCTGCGCGCGCGGGGCGGACCGTTGGTGCTCTTCTCGTTGTCGCATCCGCACGCCGATCATGTCGGCGGGGCGGCGTCGGTCTTTCAGTCGATGCGTCCGGCGGCGTATCTCGACGCCGCGTTTGCCGGAGGCAGCCCACCGTACCGGAGGTCATTGCTTGAGGCCGGGCGACAGGGTGTCATCTGGCGTCGCGCCCGGGCGGGGGACGTCGTGGAAATCGACGGCGTGCGCCTGCGCGTACTGGCTCCCGATTCAGCCTGGTCCGTGGGTCTCACTGACCCCAATCTCGCGAGTCTCGTTGTGCGGCTGGAGTACCGAGGGGCGACCATGCTGTTCACCGGTGACGCGGAGGCGGCCGAGGAGCGCTGGCTGCTGGAGCGGTCGCCGGAGCTGCTGCGCGCCGACCTGTTGAAAGTGGCGCACCACGGGAGCGGGACGAGCAGCACCGAGGAATGGCTGGCGGCCGTGCAGCCGCGCGCGGCCTTGGTGTCGGTGGCGGCGCGCAACGTGTACGGGCATCCTGATCCGGTGGTGATGCGGCGGCTGTCCGACGCCGGCGCCACGGTCCTGCGCACCGATCAGCTGGGGGCGATCGTGGCGCGCACCGATGGCGCGGGGTGGCGGCTGGAGGCCGCAGGCGTACGCTGGCGCCTGCGGTGAGCACGGGCGACCTTTCACGCCATGATCTTCCACTCCGATACGTCGATCGTCACCATCGATCGCTTCATCATCGAGCAGGAAGCCCTCTTCCCGGAAGCTACCGGGGAGCTGTCGGGCATCCTGTACGACCTCGCCGTCGCCGCCAAGATGATCAGCAGCAAGGTGCGCCGCGCCGGCCTCATCGACATCCTCGGCGCTGCCGGTTCGGACAATGTGCAAGGCGAGCACCAGCAGAAGCTCGATGTCATCGCCAACGCAATCATCACGAAGGCCATGGACCATGGCGGCCGCCTGTGCGCGATGGCGTCGGAGGAGGAGGAGGGGATCATTGAGATCCCGCCGCAGTTCAAGTGCGGCAAGTACGTGCTGCTCTTCGACCCGCTGGACGGCTCGTCCAACATCGACGTCAACGTCCCGGTCGGAACCATATTCTCTGTGCTGCGGCGCGTCACGCCGGGTGAGGGACAGGGCAGGGTGGAAGACATGCTCCAGCCGGGGATGAAGCAGGTGGCGGCAGGGTACGTCATCTACGGTTCGAGCACGATGATGGTGTACACCACCGGCCACGGCGCGCACGGATTCACGCTTGACCCGAGCATCGGCGAATTTCTGCTGTCGCACCCGCATATTCAGACACCGACGGTGGGGAAGTACCTGTCCGTGAACGACTCGTACGAGCGCCACTGGAGCGAGCCGGTGCGCGCGTTGATGCGCCGGTACCGCGGCCTGGATGACCGGCGCGAGGCGATGAACGTGCGCTACGTGGGATCATTGGTCGCCGACTTCCATCGCAACCTGCTCGGCGGCGGCATCTTCGTGTATCCAGCGAACAGCAAAAGCCCCGAGGGCAAGCTGCGACTGCTGTACGAGTGCAATCCGCTGGCGTTCATCTGCGAGCAGGCGGGTGGTGCGGCGACCAATGGCAAGGGGAGGCTGATGGACGTCGTGCCGAGCGCGTTGCATCAGCGGTCGCCGCTGTTCATTGGCAGCAAGTGCGATGTCGACACGGCCACGCTGATGCTCAAGGACGATCGCTAGATGGCTGACGTGCATTCGCCGTCGGGCATTCCCATTGCCCCGATGTACGGCCCCAACGAGCGTGGCGCCGAGGCGCTGGGCGCGCCGGGCGAGTTCCCGTTTACGCGCGGCGTGCAACCTACGATGTACCGCGGACGTCTGTGGACGATGCGCCAATACGCGGGATTCGGGACGGCGGCGGAGACCAACCGGCGCTTCAGGCTGCTGCTCGATGCGGGCCAGACGGGATTGTCGGTGGCCTTCGATCTGCCCACGCAGATGGGGATCGACAGCGACAGTCAGCGCGCCCTCGGCGAAGTCGGGCGGGTGGGCGTTGCCATCGACACCGTCGAGGACATGCACGCGTTGCTCGCCGACCTGCCGCTCGAGCGGGTGAGCACGTCGATGACCATCAACGCCACGGCGTCGACGCTGCTGGCGATGTACATCGTCGTCGCTGAGGAGCGCGGCATCGCGCGTGGTCAGTTGAGCGGGACGATCCAGAACGACATCCTCAAGGAGTACGTCGCCCGCGGCACCTACGTGTATCCGCCGGCGCCGTCGCTGGCTCTGATTGCCGAGACCTTCCGATTCTGCGCCGCGGAGGTTCCGCAGTGGAATCCGATCTCGATTTCCGGTTACCACATGCGTGAGGCCGGGGCGACCGCGGTGCAGGAGATCGCGTTCACCTTTGCCAATGCGCTGGCCTACGTGCAGGCGGCGGTGGACGCCGGGCTGGCGGTGGATGCCTTTGCGCCGCGGCTGTCGTTCTTCTTTGCCTGCCACAACGACCTGTTCGAGGAAGTGGCGAAGTTCCGCGCCGCGCGCCGGCTCTGGGCGCGACTGATGCGCGAACGCTACGGCGCCAGCGACGCGAGCTGCCGCATGCGCTTCCACACGCAGACGGGGGGCGTCACGCTCACCGCGCAGCAGCCGCTAAACAACGTGGTGCGCGTGGCGGTGCAAACGCTGGCCGCGACGCTGGGCGGCACGCAGTCGCTGCACACCAACGGGTACGACGAGGCGCTTGCCCTGCCGACAGCCGAGGCGGCGACGCTGGCCCTGCGGACGCAGCAGATCGTGGCCTACGAGAGCGGGGTGGCGCAGACGGTCGATCCGCTGGCCGGGTCGTTCTATGTGGAGTCGCTCACCGATGAACTCGAACGGCGCGCGGTGGAGCTGATGGCGAAGGTGGAGGAGTTGGGCGGCGCCGCGCGCGCCATCGAGGCCGGCTTCATGCAGGAGGAAATCGGCAAGAGCGCGTATGCGTACCAGCTCAGCGTGGAGTCCGGACAGACCGTGGTGGTCGGCGTGAACAAGTTCGGCGACGGCGCGCAGCCGCCGGTGATTCCAACGCCAGACTATCGCCAGCTCGAGAGCGAACAGCGCGCGCGCCTCACCGCCGTGAAGGCATCGCGCGACGGCGCGGCGGTGGCGGCCAGGCTCAGTGCCATCGAGAGCGCGGCGCGGGCCGGCGAGACGCGGCTGATGCCGCTGGTCATTGATGCGGTGCGGTCGCGGGCGAGCGTTGGCGAGATCAGCGATGCGTTGGAAAGAGTATGGGGGAAGTACCGCTAAGCTTTGATTTGGACGTAGGATTGCGATTCATGATTTCGATTGAGGATCGCGATTGTCGATGATCGGTCATCGTGCTCCTGTGTCGTGCTCCTCAATCGAAATCCTAGGTCCACGTCCTAAATCGCATGTACTCAACGTGCCTGTATTGCCACGCGGACCTCGGCGCCAACGAGGTCGTTGAGCACTTTTCGGTCGGCCGACGCCTCGCGTTCGATCTCGCGAACGGCCGGCTGTGGGTGATCTGCGCGCAGTGCAAACGGTGGAACCTCTCCCCGGTGGAGGAGCGCTGGGAGGCGATCGAGGAGTGCGAGCGCCTGTTTGAGGGGACGCGCCTGCGGATGAGCACCGACAACATCGGGCTGGCGCGGGTGGCGGAGGGAACGGAGCTGGTGCGCGTCGGCGCCGCGATGCGGCCGGAGCTGGCGGCGTGGCGGTTTGGCGCGCAATTGGCGGCGCGTCGGCGGAAGTATCGATTGCTGGTCGCGGGTGGACTGGCGGCGACGGCGGGACTCTACATCGGCGCGAAGACCGCTGGATTCGGCATCATCGCGGGCAACTGGGCGTGGAATCTTGTGAAGCGCGGCTACGAACGCGCCACGCGGCTGGCCCTCCCCATTCCGGAGCACTCGACTGAGGATCCGGACGATCCGAAAGTCCGCTCGCTTTTTGGGGTGCGGCTGCCTCGACGCGACGAAAGTCCGGAGCGCACGGAAGGCGTGCGAATCGCCCGGGTGGAGTCGAAGCACGCGCGCGGCGGGCAGGTGGTGTGGGCCTCAGAGCGATCGGGCCTTCTGCTAAACGTCCCTATCGTCGGCGGAGCGCGCGCATCCTATCAAGGTGACGACGTCCCGCGCGTCCTCTCAAAGCTCTTGACCAAGGTGAACCGATCAGGTGGGAGTCGCGAAGACGAGCAGATGGCGGTGCAGATGTTGGAGCGCGTGGCGGACCGCGGGAGCCCCTTCCTGCCACAGGCGGTGCTCGAGACATACGCCGGCAAGATGCTGCGAGCTGAGTCGTGGAAGGACGAAGGTAATCTGGGCGGCCTGGCGGCGCCCACGCGCATCGCCATCGAGATGGCCCTTCAGGAACAGCGCGAACGCGAACTGCTCGCTGGCGAACTGCTCGACCTCGAAGCGGCCTGGCGCGAAGCCGAGGAACTGGCGCGCATCACCGACACCCTGACCCCGTCCAGCATCGACCTGGCGCTCGCGCGGCTCAAGCTGCGCCTTCAGGGGTAATCGCCAATCGAGGTCCGAATTCGCGATCCTCAGCCGCAATCCGCATTCCATATCCTCAATCGTTGTTGTAAACTAAATGGCTATCGCATCTTAGCCCCTCTTCGACTGCCATGCCCACGTACGAGTATCGCTGCACCAACGGCCACGATTTTGAGGAGTTCTTCCTCAAGATCAGCGCGGCCAAATCGGAACTGCCTTGCCCCACCTGCGGTGCACGCGGCGAACGTCGCATGTCAGCCGGGGGCGGCCTGCTGTTCAAGGGGTCGGGGTTCTACATCACGGACTACGGCAAGGACGGCAAGAAGACGCAGAGCGCCCCGAAGAAGGGCTCGAGCGCCTCGTCATCCGGTGCGGCCAAGAGCGACGGCGGAACGAGCGAAGCGTCCAAGCCGGAGACCGCGAAGACAGATGCCAAACCGGCCAGCGCGCCGCCGTCCACGCCATCCAAGGGGAGTGAATGACGCCCGATGAGCTGCTGCGCGCGGCGCTGACGAAGGCGGCGATTGCCGTCGGCGCGCCGGCCGGCGTGGCGCCGGTGCTGGAGCGTCCGCGCGACCCCGCGCACGGCGACTGGGCGACCAACCTCGCGCTCACCCTCGCAAAGCCGCTCGGCAAGAAGCCGCGCGATGTCGCCGCCGAGCTGGTGGCGCATCTCGATCTCGCCGCCGCCGGCGTGTCAGCCACCGAAATTGCCGGACCGGGGTTCATCAACTTCCGGCTCGATGCCGGCGCGCATGCGCGCGGTCTCGCCGACATTCTCGCACAGGGCGCGGCCTACGGCCGCACCGACGTCGCGCAGGGCAAGCCGGTCAACGTGGAGTTCGTATCGGCCAACCCCACTGGCCCGCTGCACGTCGGGCACGGGCGACAAGCCGCGCTTGGCGACGCCATCAGCGCTCTGCTTGAAGGGGCAGGGTATGCGGTCACGCGCGAGTTCTACTACAACGACGCCGGCGTGCAGATAGAGAACCTCGCCAAGTCGTTGTGGGTGCGCGTCGCGCAGGCCGCCGGCATCGAGGTCGCGATCCCCGAGGGCGGCTACAACGGCGAGTACATCAAGGAGATCGCCGAGCGCTACGTAGCGGAGCACGGCACGCCGCCGCTCGACGCGCTGCGCGCCGGCGCCCAGGCAATTGCCGGCGGCGCGCGTCCGGCCGATGTCGCGCTGTTCGACGCGATGCGTCGCTTTGCGGTGGCGGCGCTGCGCGCCGAGCAGGACCTCGACCTCAAGGCATTTGGCGTGCAGTTCGATGTCTACTACCTCGAATCCTCGCTCTACACGGACGGGCTGGTCGAGGAGACAGTCGGTCTGCTGCAGAAGGGCGGCCACACGTTTGAGGACGACGGCGCGCTCTGGCTGCGGACCACGGACTTTGGCGACGACAAGGACCGCGTGATGCGCAAGCGCGACGGCACGTACACGTATTTCGTGCCCGACGTCGCCTATCACGTCACCAAGTGGCGGCGCGGCTTCACGCGCGCCATCAATGTGCAGGGCGCCGACCACCACGGTACCACCGCGCGCGTGCGCGCCGGCCTGCAGGCGCTCGAAGTTGGCGTCCCCACGGGCTATCCCGAGTACGTGCTGCACCAGATGGTGACGGTCACGCGCGGCGGCGAAGAGGTGAAGATCTCCAAGCGCGCCGGCAGCTACGTCACGGTGCGCGATCTGATCGACGACGTGGGACGCGACGCGGTGCGGTACTTCCTCCTGATGCGCAAGGGCGACAGCCAGCTGGTCTTCGACGTCGATCTCGCGCGCTCGCAGTCGGAAGAGAATCCGGTCTACTACATCCAGATGGCGCACGCGCGGCTGAGCGGCATCTTCCGTGTCGGCGAAATCGACCCGGCCACGATCACTGCCGACGGCGTGCAGTGGGATGCGCTGGGCGAGGAGGCCGAGCGTGAACTGGTGAGTTCACTGCTCGACTATCCTCGCCTCGTCAGCGGCGCCGCCGAGTCGCTCGAACCGCATCGCGTCGCCGCCTGGCTGCTCGAGACGGCGCGGCAGGTGCATCTCTGGTATCACAAGCACCACGTGCTCGGCGAGCCGGAGCACATCCTGCGCGCCCGCCTGGTGCTCGCCAAGTCCGCGCGCCAGGTACTGGCGAATGGACTGTCGCTGCTCGGTATTTCGGCCCCGGATCGGATGTAGCTCTCCCCAGCACCCCGCACCACACCCTGCCTCTTCCCCCGCACCCTCCCATGTCTCTCTTGGTTGTCGGTTCTGTGGCCCTCGATTCCGTCGAGACGCCCTTCGGCAAGGCCGATGAAGTGCTCGGCGGCTCGGCCACGTACTTCTCGGCCTCGGCCAGCCATCAGTCGCCGGTGCAGTTAGTGGGCGTCGTGGGTGACGACTATCCGGTTGATCGGCTCGAGACGTTGCGCGAGCGGCGCATTGACCTTGCCGGCCTCGAGAAGACGGAGGGCGAGTCGTTCCGCTGGCGCGGCCGCTACCGGCACGACCTGAACTCGGCGGAGACGCTCGAGACGCGCCTTGGCGTGTTCTCACACTTCCGGCCCAAGCTGCCCGACCAGTTCAAATCGGCCTCGTACGTCTTTCTCGCCAACATCGACCCGCGCCTGCAGCTGCAGGTGCTCGAACAGGTGGAGAAGCCCAAGTTCGTCGCCTGCGACACGATGAACTTCTGGATCGAGTCGCGCCGCGGCGATTTGCTTGATTTGCTCGCCAAGGTTGACCTCATCACGCTGAACGACGGCGAGGCGCGCCAGCTAACGGAGAAGGCCAATCTCGTGCAGGCGGCGCGCTGGATTCTGGCCCGCGGTCCCAAGACGGTGCTCATCAAGAAGGGTGAGCACGGCGCCTTCATGTTCACCAACGAGTCCATCTTCTATGCGCCGGCCTATCCACTCGAGGCCGTCTTCGATACCACGGGGGCGGGCGACTCGTTTGCCGGCGGGTTCATGGGCTATCTGGCGCGCACCAACGATCTCAGCGAGGCCAACATGCGCCGCGCGGTGGTCATTGGGTCGGCGATGGGCTCGTTCGTCGTCGAGGCATTCTCCATCACGCGCCTACTGTCGGTGACGCGCGACGACATCGACCGTCGCGTCGCCGACTTCCACCGCCTTGTCGCCTTTGACCAGGACATGCCGTCGTGAGTGACGCCGGGCTGACCTACGCGAGCGCCGGCGTCGACATCGACGCCGCCGAGTCGTCCAAGCATCGCATCAAGGCGCTGGTGGAGAGCACGTTCACGGCCGGCGCGCGCGGCGCGTTTGGCGGATTCGGCGGGATGTTCCGCGTGCCGGCGGGCGCCACCGCGCCGCTGCTCGTGTCGAGCGCCGACGGGGTGGGGACCAAGATCAAGATGGCCATCGAGGCCGGCCGTCACGACACGATCGGGCATTGCCTGGTGAACCACTGCACCAATGACATTCTGGTGCAGGGGGCGGTGCCGCTGTTCTTCCTCGACTACGTCGCGTTTGGCAAGCTGATTCCCGAGGTCGTCGAACAGGTCGTGGCCGGCGTCGCGGCCGGGTGCCGCGAGAATGCCTGCTCGCTTGTTGGCGGCGAGACCGCGGAGATGCCGGGGCTGTACACGCCGCCCGACTACGACTTAGCGGGATTCATTGTCGGCTGGGTGGAAGAGGACCAGCTGATCACGCGCGATCGCGTGCGCGAGGGCGACGTGCTGGTCGCGCTGGCGTCGAGCGGCCTGCACACCAACGGCTATTCGCTGGCGCGGCGCATCATCACCGAGCGGCTGAAGCTGCGCGCAGACGACACGTTCCCCGGCGACACGAGATCAACGGCCGACGTGATGCTGGCCGTGCATCGCTCGTACCTCGCGGCGCTCTCGCCGGTGCGCGGCGTCATCCACGCGATGGCGCACATCACCGGCGGCGGACTGCCGGGCAATCTCGACCGTTCGCTGCCGGCGACGCTGGACGCCGAGGTCGACACGACCTCGTGGGAAGTCCCCAATGTGTTCCGCGTGCTGGGCGAGGCGGGGGGTGTGTCGCGCGACGAGATGTTCAGGGCGTTCAACATGGGCGTCGGCATGGTGGTGATCACCGACGACGCGGGGGCCGCGCAGGTGCGCGCCAGCGCGACGGCGGCCGGCGTGGAGAACTGGATGTTGGGCCGCATGGTACCAGGGAGTGGGCGGGTCATACTCAAGGGAGGCAAGTGAGCATGCGTATACGGCATTCGATCGTGGTGGCGGGCGCGGCGTTCGTCGCATGGAGCGCTCCGGTGCAGGGGCAGTGCGCGGCGGGGTACACGCAGGACGCCTGCCAGAAGACGGTCGACCTGTTCAACTTCCTGACGCCGCAGATCTCCACGGCGCTCTCCGGCGGCGCGGCCACGATTGGACAGGGCGGCGTGCTGGGCGGGTTCCCGCACTGGACGCTTGGCGTGCGGGCCAGCGCCGTGAACGGATCGTTCCCCACGATGAAAGACGTTTCGTTCAGCACCACCGGCGCCAAGGCCTCGTCGTATGCGGCCGAAGATCAGTACGTCCCGATGGCGACCATCGACGGCTCGATTGGCATCTACAAGGGCTTCCCGCTTGGCATTACGCGAGTGGGCGGCATCGACGCGCTCCTGTCGGCCACCTACATCCCGTCGGCGCCCGAGGGCGGCGACATCACGGTCAGCCTGCCCGGCGGTTCGACGAAGTGGGGTGGTGGCGTGCGCGTGGGGTTGCTGCAAGAGTCGATCCTCGTGCCCGGCGTGGCGTTCACGTACCTGCAGCGCGGTCTGCCGACGCTGTCGGTGAGCGGCAGCAGCACGGTCAGTTCGTCGGCCGGCTCGGCGCCGGGAACGTTCGAACTCAAGGATCTCACGATGAAGAGCAAGAGCTGGCGCGTGAGCGCGTCGAAGTCGTTCATGGCCTTCGGCCTACAGGCGGGCGCCGGGCAAGACACGTACGACAACTCGGTCGGCCTTGATGTGACGGTGAACGCCGCCGCGCCGGTGGGCACGCAGCATGCCAGCGCCACCGCCAGTCACTCGATGAAGCGCACCAACATGTACATCGGCGGCAGCCTGAACTTCTTCATTGGCCGCTTGGTGGCGGAGTACGGCCAAGTGAGCGGAGGGTCGCTGCCGGCCGCGATGAACTCGTTCGGGTCGAGCCCGACGGCAAGCCGCAGCTACTTCTCCGTGGGTCTGCGCACCGGCTTCTGATGACTGTATCGGCCGGCCCGTGGAGCAGTCGCGAGCGCGCGTGGATGCGGCGCGCGCTCGCGCTGGCCGCGCGCGGATGGGGGCAGACGGCGCCGAACCCGATGGTCGGCGCCGTCATTGTCCGGGACGGCAAGATTGTCGGCAGCGGCTTTCACCCGCGCTACGGCGAACGACATGCCGAAGCCATCGCGCTGGCCCAGGCGGGCGAGCTGGCGCGCGGCGCCGACGTGTACTGCACGCTCGAACCGTGCAACGCGCACGGCAACCAGCCGCCGTGCTCGCAGGCGTTGATTGCCGCCGGCGTGCGCCGCGTCGTGGCGGCCATCGCCGACCCCAATCCGGCCAAGGCGAACGGCGCCGCGGCGCTGCGCTCCGCGGGGGTGGAAGTGGAGTTCGGGCTCGATGCGGAGGCGGCGCGTGAGCTCAATGCGCCGTTTCTCCATTGGGCGAGCGGTGCATCGCGGCCGTGGATCACGCTCAAGTTGGCTGTCTCGATCGACGGTGCCATTGCGGCCGCCGACCGCGAACCAGGCTGGCTTACGGGCGAGGCGGCACGCAGGGAAGTGCATCGCCTGCGCGCCGGTGCCGACGCCATCGCCGTCGGCATTGGCACGGCGATTGCCGACGACCCGCTGCTCACGGTGCGCGGCGTGCGCAAGCCGCGCGTGGCGCCGTTGCGGGTCGTATTTGACCTCCAAGGCAGACTGCCGTTGACCTCGCAATTGGCGCGCTCGGCGCGCAAGGTCCCGGTGGCCGTGGTAACGGCTTCGGCAGCCGCTCCGGCGGTCCAGGCGCTTGCCCAGAAGGGGGTGTTGCCCATTGAAGCGTCGGAGCTGCCCGAGGCCCTCCGCGCCCTCCACGCCCGTGGGGTGCACCACCTGCTCGTCGAGGGCGGTGCCGCACTGGCGGGGGCACTGTTGGGGGGCAATCTGGTCGACCGGCTGGTTATCTTTCAGGCACCGGTCCTCCTTGGGACCGGCGCACTCGGCGCCTTCTCCGCGGTCCCCCCGGCGCTCACGAGCCATCTGTCACGCTGGCGGGTGGTCGCCCGCACCGAGTTTGATGACGACCTGATGACTGTCCTCGCTCCCCCCGTCAGGTAGCGTGGCGCGCTGTTGTTTCTCTGTTGTCTGTCAGTTTTCTCTCTGTTGTCTCTCTATGTTCACAGGCATCATCTCCGACGTCGGTACGATCATCTCCGCCAGCGCTACGCCGGCCGGCCGAGAGTTCGTGATCCGTACGGTCTATGAGGGCATCGTCGACGGCGACAGCATCGCCTGCGACGGCGTCTGCCTGACGGTGCGCGAGTCGGGCGCCGGGATATTTACTGTCGCGGCGGTGGTCACCACGCTCGAACGCACAACGCTCGGCTCGTGGACGGAGGGACGCCGCGTCAACACCGAGCGGGCCATGGCGCTGGGCGACCGCCTCGGCGGCCACCTGGTGTCGGGCCATGTCGACACCGTCGCCGAGGTGACGCGCGTCGCCACCAAGGGCGACGCCCTGCTCGTGGACCTTGCCATCGCGCCGGAGTGGATGCCGCTGATGGTCCCGCACGGCTCCATCGCCGTGAATGGCACCAGTCTCACCGTCAATGAGATGCTCCCCGACGGGGTGCAAATCTCGCTCATCGAGTTCACCCTGCGAAACACCGTGCTTGGCGCGCTGCGCGCCGGTGACCGCGTGAACGTCGAAGCCGACATGATCGGCAAGTTCGTGCAGCAGCTCGCCCGTCCGCACCTGACATCTGCCCTCAGCCATCTGCCATCCGTCTAATGCCCTTCGCGACTATCGCTGAGGCTCTTCACGACCTCCGCACCGGCAAGTTCATCGTCGTCGCCGACGACGAAGACCGCGAGAATGAGGGCGACCTCATTCTGGCCGCCGAGTTCATCACGCCGGAGAAAGTCAACTTCCTGATGCACGCCAAGGGGATGATCTGCGTGGCGCTCAGCCACGAGCGCGTCCGCCAGCTCGACCTGCCGATGATGGGGGCGGAGAACACCGACGCCCTGCGCACCGCCTACACCGTGACGATCGACGCGGCCTCGCGCTATGGTGTGACCACCGGCATCAGCGCCGCCGATCAGGCCGTCACCATTCGCCGCTGCGCCGATCCCCTGGCCGTGCCGTCCGACCTTCGCCGGCCGGGGCATGTGCACCCGCTGCGCGCCCGCGAGGGCGGCGTGCTCGAACGCGTCGGCCACACGGAGACCGCCGTTGACCTGATGCGACTCGCCGGCCTCCAGCCGGCGGGGGTGATCTGCGAGATCCTCAACGAAGACGGCTCCACCGCCAAGCGCCCGCAGCTCGAGGAGTTCTGCGAGCGCAACGGACTGACGTTCATCACGGTGGCGCAGCTAGTTGCGCACCGCCTGCAGACGGAGCGGCTGGTGCACCGCGTCGCGGAGGCCAAGCTGCCCACCGAGTTCGGGCAGTTCCATGTGATCGGGTACCGCAACGATGTGGACGACCGTGAACACGTGGCGCTGGTGATGGGCGAGGTGGAGCACGGCGAGGACGTGCTGGTGCGCATGCACAGCAAGTGCCTGACCGGCGACACGTTCCACTCTCTGCGCTGCGACTGCCGCTGGCAGCTCCACGAGGCGATGCGCCTGATCGCCGAGACGGGGCAGGGTGTCATCGTCTATCTGGACCAGGAAGGGCGCGGCATTGGCCTGCTGAACAAGCTCAAGGCGTACGAACTGCAGGACCACGGCGCCGACACGGTGGAAGCCAACGAACGGCTCGGCTTCGCCCCCGACCTCCGCAACTACGGCATCGGCGCGCAGATCCTGCTCGATCTTGGCTTGAAGTCGATTCGGCCGATCACGAATAATCCCAAGAAGCTGGTCGGACTCGAAGGGTACGGACTGCGACTCGGCGAGCGCGTGCCGATCATTTCGCCGGCGACGAAGGAGAACGCCAGCTATCTCGAAACCAAGGTGCGGAAGCTCGGGCACCTGCGAGCGCTCTGATGGCTGAGTTTGAAGGGACGCCCAATGGCGCCGGGCGCCGGTTCGTCGTGGTCGCCAGTCGATTCAACGACGCGGTGACCCAGCCGCTCGTCGACGGCGCGCTCGACTGTCTTGTGCGCCACGGTGCGCGCGCCGACGACATTGACGTCGTTTGGGTGCCGGGCGCGTGGGAACTGCCGGCCGCGGTGGCCCGCGTGCTAATGAGCGAGCGCTACGACGCCGTGGTGGCGTGCGGCGCCGTCATCCGCGGCGAGACACCGCACTTCGACTTTGTGGCCGGCGAAGCGTCACGCGGCCTGTCGCTGCTGCAAGGCGAGTACGGCGTGCCTATCGGATTCGCCCTGCTCACCACCAACACCACGGAGCAGGCCGCCGCGCGTGCCGGCGGGGGCCATGGCAACAAGGGGTGGGATGCGGCGATGGCCGCCATGCAGATGGCCGATCTGTTCGCGCTCCTCGACAGCGGAGAAGACGTCGAGGACGACGCCTGATGCCGCGTCTCGAGACCCGCGGGCGCGCCCGCGCGCTGCAGGCGCTGTACGCCTGGGATTTGCGTGACGGACCGCCGCTCGATCGCGTCGCCGAGCTCGTCTTCGACGACCTGATGGTTGCCACCGAGGAGCGGCTCTTCGCGCTCGCGTTGCTGCGCATCGTTCAGGCCCAGGGCGCTGAGCTCGATGCCGAACTCGGCGAAGTGACCGCCAACTGGCGCCTCGACCGGTTGGGGGCCATTGAGCGCTGCGTCCTGCGCCTCGCCGCCGCTGAACTCGTGCAGGGCGGCACGCCGCCGCGCGTGGTGCTGCAAGAATCGGTGTGGCTCGCGGAGCGCTTTGGCAGCGCCAAGAGCGCGCGGTTCGTCAACGGCGTGCTCGACGCGCTCGCCCGACGCATGGGGCGCCTCTAGTGCGGCTCCTGGTGGTCAACTGGCAGGACCGCGAAAATCCGCTCGCTGGTGGCGCCGAGATCCACCTGCACGAGATCTTCGAACGGCTTGCCGCGCGCGGACACGACGTGACGCTCCTCTGCGGCGGATGGCCCGGCTGCCCGCCGCGCGCGACGCTCGGCGGCATCGACGTGCACCGCACCGGCATCCGGCAGACCTTCGCGCTGAAGGCGTGGGCGTACTATCGGCGGCATCTTGCCGGGCAGCCCTTCGACGTGATCGTCGAGGACATCAACAAGATGCCGTTGTACACGCCGCTGTGGGGGGCGCGCCGCGTGGTGGCCTGCGTGCCGCACCTGTTCGGCGGCACCGCGTTCCAGGAACTGGCGGCGCCGTTGGCCGCCGCCGTCTGGCTCTCGGAGCGCCCGATCCCGGCAGTGTATCGCGACACGCCGTTCGAAGCCATCAGCGAGAGCACGGCCGACGACCTGGCGGCCCGCGGCATCGCGCGCCCGCACGTGCGGGTCATCTATCCCGGCGCCTCGTGCGACTACTACACCCCCGACGCGGCGCAGCGGTCGCCGACGCCCGTCTTCGCCTACCTCGGGCGCCTCAAGAAGTACAAAGGGGTCGATCTCGTCATTCGCGCGTTCGCCAAGGTCGCCGATCCGCGCGCCGTTCTGGAGATCGCGGGGGAGGGAGACTTCCGGCCAGCGCTCGAACGGCTCACGGCGTCGCTTGACCTATCCGCGCGCGTGCGGTTTCTTGGCTTTGTGAGCGAATCCGAGAAGCTGTCGCTGCTGCGCCGCGCGTGGGCCACGGCCTTTGCGTCACCCAAGGAAGGGTGGGGCCTCACCAATATTGAGGCGTCGGCCTGCGGCACGCCGGTGGTCGCCTCCAATTCGCCCGGCATTCGCGAGTCAGTCCGCGATGGGGAGACCGGGTTCCTCGTGCCGCATGGCAATATCGAGGCGATGGCGGCCGCGATGCAGCGCCTGTGCGCCTCGCCGTCCCTCGTCGACCAGCTCGGCCAGACGGGCCGACGGTTCGCCGAGTCGTTCACGTGGGACCGTGCCGCCAGCGAAACGGCGGTTCATCTTCAGGACGTGATTCAGACTGGAGGTTAGCGTCGTGCAAGTCGTCTTTTCGTACCGGGGTGTCGCCCTGACGGAGTCGATGCTCAAGAAAGCCGAACGCGCGGTGCTCAAGGCCGCCGAGCGCATTCCGCGCGCGACGGGGGCCAAGGTGCTGTTCGATGCCGATGGTCCGGAGCGCCGGGTGGAGATCGTCGTGGTCGCCCCGCGCGGCACGCGGCTCGTTGCCAGCGTTGCCGGCCGCTATTGGGGACCGGTGCTCACCGACGCGCTGACCAAGATCGTGCGGCAGGCGTCGAAGGAACGGCGAACGCTGCAGCGGCGCCCCGCGGCCAAGGGCTGAGCGCACTATGGCGTTGACGGTTCGCGGTCTCGTAGATCGGATGGGCGACGCCCTCGCCCTGACGGTGATGGGCAGTCCCGACGGACTTGCGCGCGAGATCCCGACGTCCGACGCGTCGGGCCCCGGTCTCGTGCTCGCCGGCTATACGGGGCGCTTTGTGCACCAGCGGGTGCAGGTGCTCGGCGAGACCGAGATCACGTATCTCGCCTCCCTCGACGAGGACACGCGGCGCCGCAATTTGCGCACGTACCTCAGCTATCCCATTCCGTGCGTCATGGTCACCAAGGGACAGACGCTGCCCGAGGGAATGGATGACGAAGCACGCCGTGCGGGCGTCGCGATTCTCATCTCCGGTTTGAAGACGCAGGAGTTCTACCGCGTCATCGCGCCGTTTCTCGAGAGCGAGTTTTCCCCGGCCATCTCGCTGCACGGCTCGCTCGCCGACGTCTTCGGCGTCGGGCTGCTGTTCACCGGCGAAAGCGGCATCGGCAAGTCGGAGTGCGTGCTCGATCTCGTGGAGCGCGGCCACCGCCTCGTGGCCGACGACCTGGTGCTCGCCCGCCGCAAGGGCATCGATGTCATCATCGGCCGCGGCCACGAGTTGCAGCGCCACTTCATGGAAATCCGCGGCGTCGGCCTCATCGACGTCAGCGCGATCTTCGGCATTCACTCCGTGCGCCAGCAGAAGCGCATCGAGGTGGTGGTCGATCTCGTGGTCTGGGACAAGAACCTGCAGGTCGACCGCACGGGGCTGGACGGGCAGACAGTCGACATCCTCGGCGTGAGCCTGCCCAAGATCACCGTGCCGCTGAATCCGGGGAAGAACATCACCGTGATCTCCGAGGTCATCGCCATGAACCACCTCCTGCGCTACACGGGGGTGGACGCCGCGCATGTATTCAATGAGCGGTTGAAGGCGAACATGGCCCGTCGCGGCGCCGATGTGCGCAAGTACCTGCTCGACGATGATGAGTAGCGAGCCGCGGGCCATTGTCGCCGCGCACGGCGATCTCGCCGACGGGCTCGTGAGCGCGGTGTCACGCGTCGCGGGAGCGGCGGCCGCGGCGCGCCTGCAGCCGTTCAGCAATGCCTCGCTCGGCGGCGCCGAGCTCGTCGATGCCATGCGCGATGCCGTCAACTCCACGGCGGCGCAGGTGGTGTTCACCGATCTTCCGGCGGGGAGCTGCACCATTGCCGCGCGCCGCATCGCGCGCGAGACGCCCGGGTTGGCCGTGGTGTGCGGCGTCAATCTCCCGCTGCTGCTGTCGTTTGTCATGGCGCCCGTTGGCGAGCCCGTGGCGTGGCATCCGGCGGTCGACAAGGCGCGGAGCGCGATCTGCATCGCCGAGGAGGGCGCGCGTGCCAATTGAGGTCTACCGCATCGACGACCGCCTCGTGCATGGGCAGGTCGTGGTCGGTTGGGGCCAGCCGCTGGGTCTCGGCTTTCTCGTGCTTGTCGACGACGTGGTCGCCGAGAGCGCGTGGGAGCAGGATCTGTATCGGATGGGCGTGCCGCCCGAGATGACCGTGCACTTCGAGTCCGTGGCTGGCGCGCTCGCCCACCTCGACGCGTATCGCCGGCTGCCCGATCGCGGACTGGTGCTCACCGGCAATACGGCCACGATGCGCGCGCTCGTCGAAGGCGACCCGGCTATCAGGCACGTCAACGTGGGCGGGTTGCATCATCGCGCCGGTCGCACACCGCGCCTGCGCTATGTGTTCGTGGCGCCGGATGAAGAGGCCGATCTGCGCGCCATGGCGGCGCGCGGCGTGGGGCTCTCGGCGCAGGATGTGCCCGGCGCCGAGCCCGTGCCGCTCGACGAGCTGCTGAGCAGGAGCGGCGGATGATCGACCCTGGCACCGTCACCGCGCTCACGATTGTCGGCGCCGTGGTCGGGCTCGACTTCGTCTCGTTTCCGCAGGCGATGCTCTCGCGCCCCCTGGTCGCGGCGTCGCTGGGCGGCGCCATCTGCGGCGACCTTGGCATTGGGCTGCTGCTGGGCGTACTGCTCGAATGCTTCGCGCTGGAGACGATGCCGTTTGGGGCGTCACGCTATCCGGAGTGGGGGCCGGCCTCGGTGGCGGCCGGCGCGTTGGCCGCCATCCCCGGGGACCGCGAACTCGCGGCACGCATGCTTCCGTTTGCCGTGCTCGCCGGCCTTGGGGCGGCGATGATTGGCGGGCTGACGCTCGTCTGGCTGCGGCGCATCAACCTCAGCGTCGCCGGCCGCTATCGCGAAGAGTTGGCCGCGGGCGACGCGTCGGCGGTGATCGCCGTGCATCGGATGGGAATGGTCGTCGACTTCGGCCGCGCCGGCGCGGTGACGGCGCTGTTCGTGCTGACGCTGCTCCCGATCCGAGAGGTCCTGCAGGATCGGCTGGATACCGTTGACGGCGTCACGTCCGCCGCCGTGGTCGGGGTCATCGCCGTTGGCGTCGCCGGAAGCGCCGTCTGGAAGGTGGTGCACACGGCGAAGGGCTTCGCGTGGTACGTGCTCGCCGGGTTGGCGGCGGGTCTCCTGATGACCCTGACCACATGACCGCGGCCCCGTCGCTTCCGCTTGGCACCTGGCTGCGCGTCTTTGCGCGGCTCTTCGCCGTGCAGGGGAGCTACAACTACGAGGCGATGATCGGCAATGGCATCGCGTTTGCGGCCGAGCCGGCGTTTCGGCTGCTGCCGGGCGGACGCGACGGCGAGGCATATCGCGCGGCGATGGCGCGGCACAGCCGGTACTTCAATGCGCATCCGTATCTCGCGGCGCTCGCGGTCGGCGCGCTCGTGCGCGCCGAACTGGACGGCGAGAACCCCGATCGGGTCGAACGCTTCCGGACCGCCTGCTGCGGCCCGATGGGGGCCGCCGGCGACCGACTGGTCTGGGCCGGCTGGCTTCCGTTCTGCTCGGCGCTCGGCCTGCTGGCGTTCGGTCTGGGCCTCTCCGCCGCTAGCGTGCTCCTCGTCTTTGTGGGAACTTACAACGTCGGGCACGTCGCCCTGCGGGCCTGGGGGCTGCGGGCAGGGTATCGAGAGGGGCTCAAGGTCGCTTCGGCGCTCGGGAGCCCCGTGTTGCGGACAGGTCCGCTCCACGTCGCGCGCGCGTTGGCGGCGGTTGCCGGCGCGGCGCTGCCGCTGGTGCTGGCCCGTGTGCACGCCGCGTCGCCGGGGTCCATGGCGCTGGCGCTCGCGTTGGCTGCGATCCTCGGCGCCGGACTCGCGCGCTGGCAAGCGCGGGTCGACGGCTGGCAGGTTGGGGTCTCCCTGCTTCTGCTCTTCTTCATCTACACGGTGGTGCGCTGATGGTTGAACGCTCGGTCCAGGTGCAGAACGTCCACGGTATCCACGCGCGTCCCGCGGCGGAGATCGTGAAGGTTGCCGCCCGGTTCCGGTCGGGGATCACGATCATCCGCGACGACCTCGAGGTGAATGGCAAGAGCATCATGGGCGTGATGATGCTCGCCGCCGAGTGCGGCGCGACGGTGCTGATTCGCGCCGTCGGCGACGACGAAGCCGCAGCCGTGGATGCGCTCGTGGCCCTCATCAGCGCCAAGTTCGGCGAGAGTTAAATGAGCCTGCTCGTCACCGGCGTTCCCGCGTCGCCCGGCATCGTGATCGGGCCGGTGCATCTGCTGCGCTGGGAGGTGCCCGAGGTGCCGGCGCGCACGGTTCCCGCCGACACGGTCGACCACGAGGTCGCGCGCCTGCACGCCGCCTGCGACCAGGCCGTCGTCCGCCTGCGGAAGGTGCGTGACCGCGTAGAGCAGCACGCCGGCCCCGAAGAGGCGGCCATCTTTGACGTGCAGATCTCCATCTGCGACGACGCCGACCTGCGCCAGAGCGTCGAGACGCTCATCCGGCAGGGGTTCGCCGCGGAGAAGGCGTTCGACCTCGTGCTGCTCGAATGGCGCGAGCACTTCGCCCGCTCCACCAATGCGCTGATGCGCGAGCGCGTCAGCGACCTGCTCGACGTGCAGATCCGCGTGCTGTCGCTCCTGCTCGATCTGCCGGACCGCGATCCGGTGGACCTGCCCAAGGGGAGCAACGCGATCCTCATCACGCACGACCTGACGCCGTCGCTCACCGTGCAGTTCGACCGCGAGGCGATCAGCGCCATCGCGACCGACGCGGGGACGGGGACGTCGCACGTCGCCATTCTCGCGCGCTCGCTCGGCCTGCCGGCGGTCGTCGGCCTGCGCGACGCGACGGCGAAGCTCACGTCGGGCATGCAGGCCATTGTCGACGGCACGCACGGCCTGCTGATCCTCGATCCGTCGGAGAAGCGCATCGCCGAGTATCGGCGGCGCGCGCATATCGAGCTGGAGGAGGCGCGCGCGCTGCAGCGCTACGCCCAGGCGGATAGCGTCACCGTCGACGGCGTGCGCATCACCCTGCGCGCCAATGTCGACCTGCCCGACGAGGCGGCCGCCGCCGCGACCAGCGGTGCCGAGGGCGTCGGGTTGATGCGCACCGAGTTCCTCGTGGTCGGCCGCGCGGCGATGCCCGACGAGGACGAGCAGTACGAGGCGTACAGCCGGGTGCTGCGCGCCTTCGCGCCGCATCCGGTGGTCATTCGCACCTACGACATCGGCGGCGACAAGCTGCCCGTGGGCGGCTTCCCGCACGAAGCCAATCCGTTCCTCGGCTGGCGCGCCATTCGCATGTGCCTCGACGAGCCCGAGCTCTTCAAGGTGCAGTTGCGCGCGTTGATGCGCGCGGCGGTGCACGGCGACCTGCGCATCATGCTGCCGCTGATTGTCTCGGTGGATGAGGTGCGTCAGGCGCGGGCCCTGCTCGTCGAGGCGGCGGGAGAGCTGCGCGCGCGCGACGTGCCGCACCGGAGCGATCTGCCGCTGGGCGTGATGATCGAGACGCCGGCGGCCGTCATCACCGCCGACGCGCTGGCGAAAGAGACCGCCTTCTTCTCCATCGGCACCAACGACCTCGTGCAGTACACGTTGGCCGTCGACCGCGGCAATATCCAGCTCGTGAAGCGGTTCACGGCGCTGCACCCTGCGGTGCTGCGCCTGATCAAGCGCACGCAGGACGAGGGCGCGGCCGCCGGCATCGAAGTGTCGGTGTGCGGCGAGATGGCATCGCAGCCGTTGATGGCCTTTGCGCTGGTCGGGCTTGGCGTGCGGCAACTGAGCGTGGCGCCGCGCTCCGTGGCGGCCGTGAAGCATCTCATCCGCACCATGCGCACGTCAGCAGCCACCGACGCCGTCGCCATGGCGCTCGAGGTGGGGACGGCCGACGCCGCCGAGAAGCTCCTCAAGGAGCGCCTGCTCGCCGAACTGCAGCAGGGCGGCGAGGCCGCCGACGGGTTGCTCGCTCTCGTTGATACTCATATTCTTCCAGATCCAGTGGATACACACTGAACGGCCGGCACACCGCCGGCCGTTTGCGCCTCCAACCGACTCGTCCCGTGCTTCATCGCCATCTGTTCACGTCCGAATCCGTCACTGAAGGCCATCCCGACAAGGTGGCCGACCAGATCTCCGATGCCGTGCTCGACGCGCTCCTCGCCAAGGATCCGGCGTCGCGCGTGGCGTGCGAAACGATGGTCACCACCGGATTGGCCACCATCTTCGGCGAAGTGACCACGGACGCGTGGGTGGACCTGCGCCAGCTGGTGCGTGACACCATCAAGGAGATCGGATACACCGAAGCCGGCATTGGCTTCGACGCCGACTCGTGCGCGGTGCTCAACGCCCTCGGCACGCAGTCGCGGGACATCAGTCAGGGCGTCGACACTGGCGGCGCGGGCGACCAGGGGATGATGTTCGGCTATGCGTGCGACGAGACGGAGGAGTTGATGCCGCTCCCCATCCAGCTCGCGCACAAGCTGACGCACGCGCTGGCCGAACGGCGCAAGGACGGTACGCTCGGGTGGCTGCGTCCGGACGGCAAGTCGCAGGTGTCGGTGGTGTACGAGGATGGCCGTCCAGTTGAGGTGGACACCGTCGTCATCTCCACCCAGCACGCCGACTCGGTGAAGAACAAGGCGATCCACGAGGCGGTAAAGCACGACATCATCGACGCGGTGATCCCGCAGGACCTGCGGGCGCGCCGCATGAAGGTGCACATCAACCCGACGGGGCGCTTCGTGGTCGGCGGCCCGCAGGGCGACGCCGGCCTCACCGGCCGCAAGATCATCGTCGACACGTACGGCGGCATGGGACGCCACGGCGGCGGCGCCTTCTCGGGCAAGGATCCGTCCAAGGTCGATCGCTCGGCGGCGTACGCGGCGCGTTGGGTGGCCAAGAACATCGTGGCCGCCAAGCTGGCCACGAAGTGCGAGGTGCAGCTGGCGTACGCGATCGGCGTGAAGGACCCTGTCTCGGTGATGGTCGACACGTTCGGCACGGCGACCGTGCCCGAGACGGCGATCATGCGCGCCGTGAATGCGGTCTTCGATCTCACGCCGGCGGGGATCATCAAGGCCCTCGACCTGCGCAAGCCGATCTACGGCCCCACGGCGTCGTACGGCCACTTCGGCCGCACGCCGGCGAAGGCGGTGCGGTTCGATCGCAAGGTCTCGCTGTTCAACTGGGAGCGCACCGACAAGGTGGCCGAGCTCCGGCGCGCGGCCCGCGCGCGCTGAGCGCGCGGCCGACGAGCGCGCCGCCCGAGCGCCGGGGAGGGAGAGGTCGTGATTCCGGTCAGCGTCGCAAAGCTCGGGCTCGATAGCGTGTCCAACACCTACGTCGTCGTCCTGCAGGAGCAGGGCGGCGACCGCATGCTTCCCATCTGGATCGGCCGCCCGGAGGCTGAGTCGATCGCCATGCAGCTGAGCGGCGAGAAGCGCGTGCGCCCGCTCACGCACGATCTCTGTCACGCGCTCATCACCGGCTTGGGCGCCACCCTGCGGCGCGTGCAGGTCACGCGCATTCAGGACGCCACGTTCTACGCCGAACTGCACCTGTCACGCATGGGCGCGTCCATTGTCGTTGATGCGCGTCCCAGCGACGCGATCGCCGTCGCGCTCCGGCTCGGCGAACGCCGGGCGCGACGACGATTCGCTGTCCGCAGAACAGTTGAAGCGACACCTCGAGCACATGCGGCCCGAGGATTTTGGTCGGTTCTCCCTGTAGCATGCGCACGTCGCGAGCACTCGCCGCCGGTCTGCTGATGAGCGTCGCTTCGGTCGACGCACAGGCGCCGGGCGCGCCGCGCGACAGCTCGGCGCGCCGGGCCGTTCCGTTTGGCAGCGCCCATGGCGCCGTGGTGGGAGAGCAACGCACGGTGCGGGGCCGCGTTGTGCGCGGCACGCCGGCATCGGTCCAGCCGCTCGTCGGCGCGTGGGTCGTGCTGCACCGCGTGGGCACCGACCGGGCCGCGCCGCTGGATTCCATGCGCTCCGATGCCGCCGGTCGCTATGCGTTTGCGTATCGCACGTCGGGCGACTCGAATGCCGTGTACTTCGTGTCGTCGATGTACGGCGGGGTGGCGTATTTCACGGCGCCGCTGCGCGCACGCGCGGTGAGCGGCGACGACGCCGAGCTGGTGGTGCACGACACGACGAGTGCGCCCGTCCCGATTCACGTGCGCGGCCGGCACGTGGTGTTCGCGGCGCCCGGTGATGCGAAGCGCCGGACCATTCTCGAAGTGTACGAACTGTCCAACGACTCGAGCGTCACGCGGGTGGCCGCCGGCGCGCGCGGCCTCGTCTGGGAGGGCGTCCTGCTCGACGGCGCGCGCAACGCGAGCGTGGGACGCGCCGACTTCTCCGACGGCTCCGTGCGCTTTGAGGAAGGCCGGGCCCGCCTGGCGGCGCCGTTCGCGCCAGGACTGAAGCAGTTCACGTACTCGTACGACGTTCCAACCGACGCCGACTACACGCTGCTCGTCGACCAGACGGCCGACGTGCTCGAAGTCCTCATCGAAGATCCGCTGGGGCGGGCGACCGGCGGAGGACTGGCGGCGCAGGGGCCGTCCACGACCGGAGGTCGCACCTTCGCCCGCTTTGTGGCGCAGGATGTAAAGGCCGGCACCGTCATCAGCGTGAGCGCGCCGGGGACGGCCGAAGTGTCGGGCAGCCAACTGAAGATTCTCGCGGTCATGGCTGCCCTCGGCGCGCTCCTGCTCGTCGGGCTTGCCCGTTCGATGTATCGTCGTCGCGGCGCGACAACGCGCGGCGCGGCCAGCGCCGTCGAACTGCGAGAGCGGCTCGCGCGACTCGACGAGGCGTTCGCCGCGCTGCCGTCGCCGACGGCTGAGCAGCGCGCCAATCATTGGCAAGAGCGCGCGCACGTGACCAAGCAGCTCAGCGACGCGGTTGCGCGTGAACAGGGGCTGACATAGGTTCACGAACACAATCGAATGCAGAACGGATGCGGGTTCCGGAAGCCGGTGTGAATCCGGCGCGGCCCCGCCACTGTAACGGGCGATGTTCACCCCACTCATGATCCCACTGGCCGCCGTGCGGCTGGGAAGGGGAGTGGGGGCCCGAAGCCAGGAGACGCCCCGCGTCCGTGCCACGTCAGATGCCTCGGGGGAGGCCTTGTGGCGGCGGGGGCGCACCGTGCGCATCCGTCGTTCCGGGCTCGCTTCCCGCGGTGGAGCGAGCCCGCCGTGTTTTCACAGATCTCCCGTCATTCGTTCTTGCGACGCGCGTCCGCCGTGACGCGCGCCGCGGCGGTCGTGCTCGCTGCCGGGCTCTCGTTCGCGTCGTGCTCGAGTCCGCGCTCGCAGCAGACCTCGGCAGCGGGCGTCGTCGGAGCGCCGATCATCGACGACTTCGGTGACACGCTGCGGCTCCGCGGTCCCGCGCAGCGCGTCGTCTCGCTCAATCCGGTGATGTCAGAAGCGATGTTTGCGTTGCGCGCGGAGTCGCGGCTCGTTGGCCGGTCGCGCTGGGACGCGGCGCCCGCCGAGATTGTGCGCGTGGCGAGCGTCGGCGACGGGCTCCAGCCCAACGTGGAGGCCGTGCTGGCCGCGCGCCCCGACCTCGTGGTGCTCTACGCCGCCGATGCCAATCGCGCCGCGGCCGCGGCCTTCCGGCGCGCGGGGGTGCAGACGCTGACCCTGCGCACCGATCGCATCGAAGACTTCGCCCGCAACTTGCGCGCGCTCGGCGTCGCGCTCGGCGATTCCATCGCGGCGCGTACCGTAGCCGACTCCGTGGCCGCGTCACTGGCGGCCGTTCCGCCGCTCGCGGGAGCGAAGCCGGTTTCTGTCTATTGGCACGCGTGGGACGCGCCAGTGATCACGATCGGCGCCGGCAGTTATCTGCACGAACTCATCACGCGCATCGGCGCCCGCAACGTCTTTGGCGATCTGGCCGCGCCGTCGCCGCAGGTGACGCTCGAGAGCGTGGCCCAGCGCAATCCGGACTATGTGCTCGCCGGTCCGCAGACGGCGCCGAAGCTCCGCGCCGATCCGCGCTGGCGCACGGTGGCCGCCGTGCGAGCGGGACGCGTGCTGGTGTTCGACACCACGCTCATCGGCCGTCCGGGGGTGCGCATGGGCGAGGCGGCGCGTTCCCTGCGCGCGCTGATCGATTCCGCGGAGCGGGCGCGTCCGTGACCGCGCGCCGCTGGCTTCTGCTCGTTGTGCTGCTCGCCGTGGCGTGCGCGGCGGCGCTGGCCATCGGCCCCGTTTCACTCAGTCTCGGCGATGTCGCGCGCGCGCTGTTCGGCGAGGGCGATGCGCAGGCGGTCGCAATTGTGCGCGACCTGCGCCTGACGCGCATGGGCCTGGCGATCGTCACCGGTGCCGGACTCGGCATGAGCGGGGCCGCACTGCAGGGCACGCTGCGCAACGCGCTCGCCGAACCCTACCTGCTCGGCGTCTCGGGCGGGGCGGCCGTCGGCGCCGTCGTGGCGGTGGTTGCCGGGCTCACGGCGTCCGTGGCGCTGCCGGTCGCCGCCTTCGCCGGCGCGGCGGGCGCGGTGGGGCTCGTTTTGCTCATCGCACGCGCCACGAGCGGCCGCACCGATCCGCGCATTCTGCTGATGGCCGGCGTCGTCGTCGGCGCGTTTGCCAATGCGGCAATCATGATCCTGCTCGCCGGCGCCGGCGAAGGCGCGGTGCGCAACGCCCTGTGGTGGATGATGGGCTCGGTGGCCGGCGCCGACTGGACGACGGTGCTCTGGCTGGCCGGGTACACGCTGGCCGCGGGCGCGCTACTGCTCGCGGTGGCGCGCGACATCGACCTGCTGGCGCTCGGTGAAGACGCCGCCGCCGGACTCGGCGTGCGCGTTTCCACCGCGATGCGACGCATCTTCCTGCTGGCCGCCCTGCTCGCCGCCATCACCGTGGCTGGTGCGGGACTCGTTGGCTTCGTGGGGCTGGTAGTGCCGGCGATGGCGCGCGGGCTCGGCTTGCGGCGCGCCCGTGAGGTGCTGCTTGGCTCCGCCGTGCTCGGCGCATCGCTGGTGGTGGCGGCCGACGTCGTGGCCCGCACCGTGCGCGCCCCGTCGGAACTGCCGCTCGGAGCGGTCACCGCCATCGTCGGCGTGCCGTTCTTTCTCCTTCGCCTGCGGAGGACCGCGTGATCACCGTCACCGATGCCGTGGTCCGGTATCCCGCGGCGCGCGTCAATGCGCTGGATGGGGCGTCGTTCGAGGCGCGCGCCGGGTGCGTGACCGCTCTCGTCGGGCCGAACGGAAGCGGCAAAAGCACGATCGTGCGCGCACTTATTGGCCAGGTGCCGTTGGCGACGGGACACGCTCGCATTGGCGCGTTCGACTGCGCAACCGCCGACCGGCGCGCGCTCGCCCGCACCATGGCCGTCGTCGCGCAGCGCGAGGAGCCGGCCTTCCCGTTGCCGGCGCGCGACTACGTGATGCTCGGCCGGTATCCGCATCACGGCACGTGGAGCGCGCTCGGGCCCGCCGACGTGGAGGCCGTTGACCGTGCCGCGCACCGCGCCGGCGCCGAGAGCCTGATGGATCGCCGCACCGATGCGCTGTCGGGCGGAGAATGGCAGCGGGTGCGGCTCGCCCGCGCGCTCGCGCAGGGCGGTGAGGTACTCGTCCTCGACGAACCCGGCACGTTCCTGGATGTCGCGCACGAGATGGCCGCCTACGAACTGCTCGAGGCGCTCGCGCGTGAAGGGCGCACCGTGCTGCTGGTCAGCCATCAGCTCAACCTCGTGGCCCGCTTCGCCGCGCACATCGTGTTGCTGCATCACGGTCGGGTGGCCGCCGCGGGCGCGCCCGCCGACGTGATGCGCGGCGAGGTGCTCGAACCTGTGTACGACTGGCCGCTCGTCGTCGCCCGCGATCCCGCGGTCGGCGCTCCAGTCCTCATCCCCTTGAAGAAACGGTAACGCCCCAGTGCCCCTCTCAAGCTTGGTCAATCGTCTCTCGTCGGTGTCCGTCGCGTTGGCGTTTCCTGTGACGCTCCTGGCACAGTCCGGCGCTTCGCCCCTCTCGCCGGTGGTCGTCACCGCCACGCGCGTGGAGACACCGGTACCCGCTCCGGCGACCGTCACGGTGCTCTCCGGTGACTCGCTGCGCGCGCGCGGCCTCACGCAACTCAGTGACGCGCTTCGGCTCGTGCCGGGCGTCAGCATCTCGACCTCCTCATCGTACGGATCGCATGCGTCGCTGTTTGTGCGGGGCGGCCAGGCGAACTACGTGCGCGTCCTGCTCGACGGCGTGCCGCTCAACGAGCCAGGCGGCGCCATCGACCTCAGCGCGCTCTCCCTCGACAACATCGAGCGGGTGGAGGTCGTGCGCGGTCCGGCCAGCGTGCTGTACGGCGCTGACGCGCTGGCCGGTGTCATTCAGCTGGTCTCGCGTGCCGGCGCCGGCGGAACGCACGGCGCGCTCACGGCGGAAGCGGGCAGCTACGGCCAGCGCGACCTGTCGGCGTCTGCCGCCGCGGGGACCGGACGCGCCTCGGTGAGCGCGGCGCTCGCCGATCGGTCGTCGAGCGGCATCCTGCCGTACAACAACGACTATCGCAACCAGTCGGCCAGCGCGGCGGTGCGTCTGCGCCCCGATGCGCGTACCGACGTTACGCTCTCGGCGCGATGGCTCTCGGCGATGTACCACTATCCCACCGAGTCTGACGGTTCGATTGGCGACCACAACGCGCGGACATCCTCGCGCCGCCTCGCCCTCTCGCTCTCCGGCCACCGCGTGATCGGCACGCGGCTGACGGCCGCGTGGACCCTGGCGTCCAGCGAGCACGCGCCGCGCAGCGACGACGGACCGGACTCCGCGGCCGATACCCTCGGCTTCTACGGTTTCTACTCCAAGGGCACCGTCACCCGCCGGTCGGCCGATGTACGCGCTACGCTGCGCGCCGGCGCTACCCAGTCGTTCACGCTGGGCGCCGAGGCGTCGCGCGATCACGAGCGGTCGTCGTCGTTGTCGCTCAGCGAGTACGGCCCCGACGCCGGCACCTTCGTGGCCGCGCGCAATGATCGCGCCATCTACGCGCAGTCCGTGGGTGGCTTCCTCGGACGCGGCACGTACCAGGCGGGGGCACGCCTCGACGACAACAGCGCGTTCGGCACGTTCCGCACGGCGCGGCTCGCCGCCGCGTGGGCGCTCACGCCCGCGTGGCGCGTGCGCGCCGCGGCTGGCGCGGCGTTCCGTGCGCCGAGCTTCTTCGAGAACTTCGCCACCGGCTACGTGCGCGGCAACGCGGCGCTCAGCCCCGAGCGTACGCACAGCCGCGAGGTCGCCATCGAACGGCGCACCGCTGGCGTCACGCTCAGCGTCACGGCGTATCAGCAGCGCTTTCGCGACCTGATCCAGTACAACGACAAGACGATGAGTCCGCTGGCTCCGAACTTCGTGAACGTGGCCGGCGCCAACGGCGACGGCGTCGAGGCCGAGGCGTCGTTCGGGCTCGGCGCGGCACTGCACGCGCGCCTCACCTACGCATATACCCGCACGCGCGTCACCGACGCCGGCTTCGATTCAGGCGACGGCGCCACGTTCGTGCTTGGCGAGCCGCTGATGCGGCGCCCCGCGCAGACCGCGCGCGTCGAGCTGGCGCGGTCTGTCGGCCGTGCCGACGTGGTGCTTGGCGCGTCGTACACCGGCATCGCGCACGATCGCGACTTCGCCGCCTGGCCGGCCAAGCCGGTCGAGCTTCCCGCGCACACACTGGTGGACCTCGCCGCCAACCTGCGGCTGTCGGCGGCCCAGGCACGCGTGCCGATGCACCTGCGCTTGCGTGGCGACAACCTGACGGCGGTGGAGTACCAGGGCATCTACGGATTCCGCGCCCCCGGACGCGCCCTCCGCGTGGGTCTCACCGTCGGCACCCCGTAACATGACGTAGTTTTCAGCACCGTCCCTCATCGCCCCCGATGCCGCTCGTCACCACGCACGCCATCGTCCTGCACGCCTTCGACTATCGCGAGACGTCGCGCATCGTGCGCCTCATCACGCGTGAGTTGGGCATCGTGTCGGCCATTGCGCGCGGGGCGCGGCGGCCGCGCAATAAGTTCGGCGCGGCGCTCGATCTGTTCGCCGGCGGTGAGGCCGAACTGGTTACCACGCTCGGGCGCGATCTCCACGCGCTGAACGCCTTTGACGCCACCCGTTCGCGCCCGGCGCTCGCGGCGTCGCTCGACCGGTTCGCGGCGGCCGCCGCGCTCGCCGAGTTGCTGCTGCGCTTTGCGCCCGAGCAGGAAGATCCCGGCCTGCTCGATGCCGTCACCGATGCGCTCGACGCGCTGGAAGCGGCGCCGCCGGGCGCCGCCGCGCCGGTCGCCCTCGGCGGCGCCTGGTCCCTGGTGGCTGAACTCGGCTTTGCGCCGTCGCTGGACGCGTGCGCGTTGTGCCACGCGCCGCTCGATCCGGCGGGGGCGGTGGCGTTTCATCATCGCTCCGGCGGCGCGCTGTGCGCCGCCTGCGCGCGCCGCGTGACCGGCGCGCGGGTGCTGCCGCCCGAGGCGCGCGATGCCATCCGCGCGTGGCTCGGCCGCTGCGCGTCGCCGCCGCTCGATGAGCCGAGTGTGCGCGCGCATCAGCGCCTGCTGCGCGAGTTTCTCGAGGAGCATCTCACCGACGGCGGGCGCCCGCTGCGCGCGCTCCTCGCCTGGGAGCGGCACGAGGTGGACGCGTGATCCTCGGCACTGCCGGCCACATTGACCACGGCAAGACGGCGCTCGTGCAGGCCCTTACCGGCGTCGACACCGACCGACTCCCCGAGGAGAAGCGGCGCGGCATCACCATTGAGCTTGGCTTCGCGCCGCTGCAACTCGATGGATTCGGCACGCTGAGTGTCGTCGACGTCCCGGGTCACGAAGCCTTCGTGCGCACGATGCTGGCCGGCGCCGCCGGCGTCGATCTCGCCCTGCTTGTCGTCGCGGCCGACGAAGGGGTGATGCCGCAAACGCGCGAGCATCTCGCCATCCTGGGCGCCCTCGGCATTCGCGGCGGCGTGGTGGCGCTCACTAAGTGTGATCTTGTAGACGCCGATCTGCTGGCGCTCGCGGCCGAGGATGTGGCCGGGCTGCTTGCGGGGTCGGCGCTGGAGGGCGCGCCGGTCGTCGCGGTGTCGGCGCGCACGGGGGCGGGGCTCGACGCCCTGCGTCGCGCGCTCACCACCGCGGCGAAAGCGGTTCCCGCACGCGAGGCCAGCGACCTATTTCGGCTTCCGGTGGACCGCGTCTTCACGATCAAGGGAACCGGAACGGTGGTCACTGGCACCGTGTGGAGCGGGCGGGTGGCGCGCGAGGATGCGGTGCGCGCCTTCCCCGGCGGCACGGTGCATCGCGTGCGGGGCGTCGAGACCCACGGGCACGCCGCCGACGCCGGCGTGGCGGGGCAGCGCGTGGCGGTGGCGCTCGCGGGCGCGGAGCGTGATGCGTTCACCCGCGGCGGCGTGCTCGTTGGCGCCGCCGATCCGTGGGCGGCGCGCGACCGGATGCGCGCCGATGTCGCGCTCTTCGACGATGTCGACATCACGCTCACGGCGCGCACGCGCGTGCGCCTGCACCTCGGCACCGCCGATGTCGGCGCGCGCATTGTCGCCCGCGGCGGACCCGTGCGCGCGGGCGCAACCACCGCGGTGCGCTTGGTGCTCGACGAGCCGCTGATCGCGCGCGGTGGGGATCGATTCGTGCTGCGTGCACCGTCGCCGGCGGCGACCATCGGCGGCGGTGTGATCACCGATCCACTGCCCCCGTTTCGCCGCGCGTCTCCGTTCGCGACGTCCGGTGCCAGCGTCGCGCAACGCCTCCGTTGGATGCTCGAGGAAGAGGCGGCGCACGGCCTTCCGCTCCGCACGCTGCCGCTGCGACTCGGCGTGCAGGCGTCCGCGCTGGAGCGCGCGATCGGTGAACTGAGCGACGTCGCCACTCGCGTCGGCGACGTGCTGGGCCTGCGCGAACGCCTCGACGCGACGCGCACGCGACTGCTATCGGAGGTCGACGCCGCCCATGAGGCGCGCCCGCTCGATCGCGGTGTGGCGCTGCAACCGCTGCGCGCCAAGCTTGGCCTCGCCGACGTGCTCGCCGATGCGACGGTTCAGCGCGCGGTGGAGCAGGGGGAGATCGTCATCGTGGGCGGCGTCGTGGCCCGCGCCGGGTGGCAGCCTCGTCTGTCGGCCGATGACCACCGGTCCGTCGCCGCAATCGAGGCGATGCTCGAAAAGGCCGGTCGGGAAGCTCCAACCGCCGACGAAATCGCCGCCGTGGCCGGTCCCCGGACACCCGCGCTGTTGCGGATGCTCGAGCGGGACGGGCGGGTGGTGGCCGTCGGCGAGCAGCGGTTCATCGCGCCGGAGGCCTGGCGCGTCGCGCTCCTCGCGCTTCGGGCGGCGACAGCAGATGATCGATCATACGCCGCCGGCGAACTTCGGGAAATCTTCGGTATTAGCCGAAAGTACTCCATTCCGCTCGTCGAGGCCTGCGACCGGATGGGTGTGAGCACCCGGATTGGAGAGGGACGGCGGTTTCATTGGGCGAGGCTCCCGGCGGCGGTCGCATCGTTCCTTGACAGTGCCAAAAACGCGCCCTAGTTTGGTTATTGGCCAATCACATCCACACTCATTCCTAGAGGAGACACACCAACCGATCCTGCATTGTCAGAAAAGGAGTTACGATGAGGTATCGTTGGGCAGCACTCCTAGCGGTGCTGACCCTCGCCCTCACGCCACAGCTTGGGACCGCCCAGAGTACGGGTCAGGCCAAGCGACCCGCAGTAAAGCTGGGCCAGAATTTCCCGAACCCGTTCAATCCGGAAACCCGTATTCCGTTCGCGATCGAGTGCTCTAACGATCCGAGTCAGCAGTTCAAGGTTTCCGTCCGCGTCTACAATCTGCTCGCGCAGTTTGTCGCGGTCCCGGTGCTTCAGGGAGGAGCGGGCAATGTGGCAGGGGGTCAACCGCTGGAGAACGTATTGCTGACGTGCGGCCAGTACACCGCGTACTGGAATGGCAACTACCGCAATACAAACAACGAAGTGGCCTCGGGTATTTACATGTACATGCTCGAGGTTGACGGTCAGCGAACCGTCAAGAAGATGTTGATTACCAAGTAGACATTGCGGACCGCCCGGGAGACCATCCACCTCCCGGGCGGTCTGTCTTTTCTGCACCTTCATCGCGACCTCAACACGCGGTGGGCATGCTCCACGACCAAGTGGTCTTCGTCACGGGCGCCGGCTCCGGCATCGGGCGCCAACTCGCGGTCGCGGCGGCCCGCCGCGGCGCCACCGTCTGGGCGACCGACCTTGATGCCGCGTCGGCGGTGGCCGTCGCCGAGGAGTGTCGGGCTGCCGGCGGCCGCGCCACGAGCGGCCGCGCGCGCACGCTCGACGTCACCGATGCGGCCGACGTCGCTCGCGCGATCGACGAGGTCGTCACCGCCGACGGCCGGCTCGACTACTGCTTCAACAATGCGGGGATCGGCTTCGCCGGCGAGTTTCGCGACTCGTCGCTCGACCACTGGCGGCGCGTGATGGACGTCAATCTGTTCGGCGTGATTCACGTTGCGTATGCGGCCTACCGGCAGATGGTGCGGCAGGGGCACGGGCACCTGGTGAACACCGCTTCGCTCGCCGGTCTGATCCCGACGCCGGGCCTCTCCGCGTACGGCGCGTCCAAACACGCCGTGGTCAGCCTCACGAACTCCCTGCGGTTGGAAGGCGCGGCGCTGGGCGTCAAGGTGAACGCCATCTGCCCGGGCTTCATCGAGAGCAACATCTACCAGCGGACGCTCGTCGCCGGTCTCAAGCCGGACGCGATGCGCACCATGGCGCCGTTCCCCATTGTGTCCGTTGAGGGGTTAGTGGCGCGCGTCTTCGCCGGACTCGAGCGCAACGAAGCGCTCATCGTCTACCCGTTCTACGCGCGCCTGCTCTGGCGGCTCTACCGCTGGGTGCCGTGGGCGACAACATGGAAGGGTCTGGCGCAGGTGGAGAAGATTCGCCGCGAGTACCGCATTGCGGAGTAGAACCTGCCGCGGCGGCACCTCGATCGCGCTCCGCGGCGCACGAAGGTGCCGGAACGGCGGGGAAGGGATGGCATCACCATTGCACTCGTCCCTCTTCACCACTCCCATTTCCCCTAGCTTAGTCTCTACCCCCTCCTCGTTCCGTCCGTCCTATGCTGAGCCCTGATCGCCTCACCGTGAAGTCCGCCGATGCTCTCAACGACGCGCTCTCCCATGCGCGCCGCATTGGCAATCCGCTCGTCTACGACGCGCACCTGCTCGCCGCGCTGCTCGAGCAGGATGACAGCATTGTCGCGCCGGTCCTGCAGAAGCTCGGGGTCGGCCTGCCGAAGCTCCGCGAGGATCTCGAGCGGGAGATTGAGCGCTATCCCAAGCAGAGCGGCGCCAGCCCGTCGCTGGCGCGCGAGCTGTCGACCGTGCTCGATCGCGCCGAACAGGAAGCCAAGTCGCTCGGCGACGAGTACGTGTCGACCGAACACCTCCTGCTCGCGCTGAGTGACGTCAAAGGGACGGAAACCAAGACGATCCTCACCGCCGCCGGCGCCACGCGCGCCGCGCTGCTCGAGGCCATCGAGGCGATTCGCGGCGCGCATCGCGTGACCGACCAGAACCCCGAGAACCAGTATCAGGCGCTGCAGAAGTTCACGCGCGACCTCACCGACGCCGCGCGCAAGGGGAAGCTCGATCCTGTCATCGGCCGCGACGAGGAGATCCGCCGCGTGATGCAGGTGCTCTCGCGCCGCACCAAGAATAATCCGGTGCTCATCGGCGAGCCGGGCGTCGGCAAGACCGCCATTGCCGAGGGGCTCGCCCAGCGCATCGTGAACGGTGACGTCCCCGAGTCGCTCAAGAACAAGCGGCTCGTGGCTCTCGATATGGGCTCGCTGATCGCCGGTGCGAAGTTCCGCGGCGAGTTCGAGGAGCGGCTCAAGGCCGTGCTCAAGGAGATCACGTCGAGCGAGGGGCAGTTCGTCGTCTTCATCGACGAACTGCACACCATTGTTGGGGCCGGGAAGGCGGAAGGGTCGATGGACGCGGGCAACATGCTTAAGCCGATGCTCGCCCGCGGTGAGCTGCGGGTGGTTGGCGCCACAACCCTCGATGAATACCGCAAGCACGTGGAGAAGGACCCGGCGCTCGAGCGTCGCTTCCAGCCGGTCTACGTCGGCGAACCGACGGTGGAGAGCACCATTGCCATTCTGCGCGGGCTCAAGGAGCGCTACGAAAGCCACCACGGGGTGCGCATCACCGACGGCGCCATTGTCGCCGCCGCGACGCTGAGCCAGCGCTACATCGGCGATCGTTTCCTCCCCGACAAGGCCATTGACCTCGTCGACGAGGCCGCGTCGCGCCTGCGCATCGAGATCGACTCCCTGCCGCAGGAGATCGACGAGGTGGAGCGCCGCATCGTCCAGCTCGAGATCGAGCGGCAGGCGCTGGCCAAGGAGAAGGACAAGGCGTCCGTCGAGCGCCGCAAGGCGCTTGAGAAGGAACTCGCCGAACAGCGCGAACAGAGCGCATCGATGAAAGCGCAGTGGCAGCTCGAGAAGGACGCGCTGGGCGGCGTGGGCAAGCTCAAGCAGCAGATCGAGGAGGCGCGCGGCGAGGCCGAGCGCGCCACGCGTGCGGGTGACCTTGGCAAAGCCGCCGAGATCACGTACGGCCGCATCCCGCAGCTTGAGCAGCAGCTGAAGTCGATTGACGCGAAGATGGCCGATCAGCGCCAGAGCGGCACGCGCTTCCTCAAGGAAGAAGTGGGCGCCGATGACATCGCCGAGATCGTCGCCAAGTGGACCGGCATTCCCGTCACGCGCATGATGGAGAGCGAGAAGGAGCGCCTGACCAAGCTCGACCAGGAGCTTGGGCGCCGCGTCATTGGCCAGCCCGAGGCGGTGCGCGCGGTGGCCGACGCGGTGCGCCGCTCGCGCGCCGGTCTGCAGGATCCCAATCGCCCCATCGGTTCGTTCATCTTCCTCGGCCCCACCGGCGTGGGGAAGACTGAGACCGCGCGCGCGCTTGCCGAGTTCCTGTTTGACGACGAAACGGCGATGGTGCGCATCGACATGTCGGAATACATGGAGAAGCACGCGGTGGCGCGGCTCATCGGCGCGCCGCCGGGCTATGTCGGCTATGAGGAAGGCGGTCAGCTCACCGAAGCCGTGCGGCGCCGGCCGTACGCGGTAATTCTCTTTGACGAGATCGAGAAGGCCCACGCCGACGTCTTCAACATCTTGCTCCAGATCCTCGACGACGGCCGCCTCACCGACTCGCAGGGGCGCACGGTGGATTTCCGCAACACCGTCGTCATCATGACCTCGAATATCGGCTCGTCGTGGATTCTCGAGCAGGGCACCGCCGACTGGGCGCTCGTGGAGACGCAGGTGACGCAGGCGCTGCGCGGCCACTTCAAGCCCGAATTCCTCAACCGTGTGGATGACATCATCATCTTCCGGCCGCTCGGTCGGGATGAGATATTCCACATCGTGAATCTCCAGCTCAAGCGGTTCGACGCCCTGCTCGCCGACAAGAAGCTGACGCTCGACGTCACGCCGGCGGCGCGCGAGCTGCTCGCCAGCGAAGGGTACGATCCGGCGTTCGGCGCGCGGCCGCTCAAGCGGGCCATCCAGCGGCTGCTGCAGAACCCGCTGGCGCTTGCCCTCCTGCAGGGCGAGTACGCCGAGGGCGACACCGTGCGTGTGGACGCGTCGGGCGACGCGCTGACGTTCGCCAAGGCATGACTGCCGTGCGCGCCGCCGCCCTGTGTGCGCTGTTGATCGGCGCCGGCGCGGTGGCGTGCAGTGGATCAGCGCCGGCGGATCCCTCGGCGCCGCGCGTACCGGTGGCCGGCGACGTGCAGACCGATCCGGGCGGATGGATTGAGTACACGATCGGAGATGCCCCGCTGATCTTGTCGGCGCCGCACGGTGGGTTGCTGACGCCGACGTTTCTGCCAAACCGCAGCTGCGCCGGGTGCGTCACCGGCACGGATGAGGGGATCGAGGCGCTCGCCCGCAGCGTGGCCGCGCAGTTCCATGCCCGCACTGGGCTTAACGCGCACGTGGTGATCAGCAAGATCGCGCGCACGAAGCTCGATGCCAATCGCGAGGTCGTGGAGGCCACGGGCGGCAACGAGGTCATGATTCCGATCTGGCGGGCGTATCATACCTTTCTCGACTCTGCCGTCGCGCGGGTGACGACGTCGCATCGGCGCGGACTGCTGCTCGATTTGCACGGCACCGTGCACCCGTACTCGCGCCTCGAACTCGGCTACTCGGTGTCGGCCGAGCAGCTGCGGCTGTCGGACGACGCGCTCGCGGCGACCGGTGCGGTGTCGCGCTCTGCCATCGCGCGGCTGACGACGGACAATCGTGGCGGCGTGTCGCCCGTGGCGCTGCTGCGCGGTTCCACGAGTCTTGGCGCGATCCTCGCGCGCAATGGCTACCCGGGCATTCCCTCGCCGGATCGGCCCGCGCCGGCCGTGGGCGAGGCGTACTACGACGCTGGGTACATCACCAGAGAGCACGGGTCGGCGCGCGGCGGCGCGGTGGACGCCATTCAGATTGAAGCTTGGCGTGTGGGCGTCCGCGACACGCCCGCCAATATCAACAAGTACGCCACCGCAGTCGTGACATCGGCGCTCGAGTACCTGCGCGTGCATTATGGGTGGACGCCGACCAACGCGGTGAGCGCGGTGACGGAGTCGCCGACGCAGCGTTAGAATTCGCGAATGATGCGCGCATCGCGACAGGCACTCGCGGCACTGATCAGCCTGGTTGAGATCGTCGCCTGCGGTGGAGCAGGCGGCGCCGCCGCCCCGGTGCATGATGGATGGTCGGCGACATGACGGCGCCGGGGCCGGCCGTCTTCGCGTCGCGCGAAGCCGAGGACGAGTACTGGATGGGACACGCCTTGGCGGAGGCGAGCCGTGCCGCGGCCGAGGGCGAGGTGCCGGTGGGGGCGGTGGTGCTCGTCGCCGGCGCGATCGTGGCGCGCGGGCGCAACGCGATGGTCAGCGTGAAGGACGCCACGCAGCACGCCGAGATGCGCGTGCTCAAGGCCGGCGCGTACGCCGCCGGGGACTCGCGGATGCCGTCGGCGACGCTCTACGTGACGCTGGAGCCGTGCGCGATGTGCGCTGGCGCCATCGTGCTGTCGCGCGTGGGACGCGTCGTCTTCGGCGCGTGGGATGATAAGGCGGGGATGGCCGGATCCGTGCACGACTTGTTGCGCCATCCCAAGCTCAACCATCGCCCCGAAGTGAAGGGCGGGGTGCGGGCGGAGGAATGCGCCGCGGTGCTGAGCGAATTCTTTGAAGCGAGGCGTGGGGGATAGCAGGCTGAAGGCGGATGGCGGATGGGAGCGACGAGCACTCCGCCGTCCGCCTTCTGCCATCCGCCATCTACCCGCTGCCTTCTACGATCTGTCCCCTACTTATAGATCCAAAACTTCTTCGACTCCGCCAGGAATTTGTCGGATTCGGCCTGGAAGACAGGGAGCAAGGCTTCAATGCCGCCGTCCTTCTCCACCGCTTCGCGGAGGCGCGCACTGCCGGAGAGGCGGTCAATCGAGCCCTTCCGCCATTCCCACTTGTCCTTGTGGCGCACGTACATCTCGCGCAGCATGTGGGCGCCGACGTTCACCGGCACCACCGCGTCGCGGTTGGTGACGGTCACGCGGACCATCGGGATCGTCTGTCCGCCGAACTCGTAGCCCGCTTCCACCGGACGCGAAACCGAGTCGAACCAGACGCCGGGAATCCTTTTGGCATTGAGCGCCTTCACGATCGCGCCGGCATCGGTCAGCCAGCTGGCGCCCGCCTGCGCGAACGGGTTGTTGGTGCCGCGCCCTTCGCTGATGTTGACGCCTTCAAAGAACACCGTGCCGGTGTACAGCAGGTTCGCGTCGTTGTTGCGCAGGTTCGGCGACGGGTTCTCCCACGGCAGGCCGGTGTCTTCGTAGTACATTGAGCGCTTGTACCCCTGCATCGGCACGACCTTCACGTCGGCTTTCACGCGGCCGCTCCCCACCAGCCACTTGCCCAGCTCGCCGGCCGTGAAGCCATAGCGAAGGGCCACGGGGTGCAGGCCAACGAGCGACGAGAAGGCGGTGTCGAGCATGCCGCCGTCCACCTTGTCGGCGCGGATCGGGTTCGGCCGGTCGAGAATGATGAACGGCACGCCCGCCTTGCCCGCCGCCGCGAGGGCGAGCGCCATCGTCCACTGATACGTGTAGACGCGCGCGCCGACGTCCTGAATGTCGTAGAGCAGCACGTCGACCGTCTTGAGCATCTCGGGCGTTGGGGCGCGCACATCGCCGTACAGCGAGTACACGGTGACGCCGGTTGCCGAATCGACCATCGTGGAGATCTTCTCTCCGGCCTTCGCAACGCCGCGAATGCCGTGTTCGGGACCGAACAGCGCCGTCAGCTTGACGCCGGGCGCGCGGTACAGCGCGTCGATCGTGCTCGTGCCGTCCGGCAGGCGTCCGCTGTGATTGGTCAGCAGCCCGACGCGTTTGCCGGCGATGAGGTGGAGGGAGTCCTTCAGAAGCACCTCGATGCCAGTCTTGACCTTCGGCTGGGCGAGGGCAGGGGTGGCCGCGACGGCGAGCGCGGCGGCGGACATGATGAAGCGACGGACGGAGGTCATAGCTCGGGGTCGAGGGTCCAAGCGTAGAAGATCGCACCGCAGCCACGGGACGGCAACGTTGCGCGCAGTCAACCCGTTGACCCTGCTGCGCTTCCCGGATATTCTTCAAGGCTCGCTAGGACAGGTGGCCGAGTGGCTGAAGGCACCGGTCTCGAAAACCGGCGTACCGGCAACGGTACCGTGAGTTCGAATCTCACCCTGTCCGTCCTTGCGTGACGCCAACGCGTCGGTGCCCGCACCGGCGCGTTGTCATTAGGGTCTGTTGTTTTTCTGTTGTATTTCTGTTGTTTCTCTGTTGTTTCTCTGTAGTTCCGGACAGGTGGCCGAGTGGTTTAAGGCGCACGCCTGGAAAGTGTGTGTACGTCAAAAGCGTACCGTGGGTTCGAATCCCACCCTGTCCGTTAACGAAGCCTCTACGCCCTCCCCGTCCCCAAGCGAGGGGAGCCCCCGCGCGGTAAACTGAAGGGATGCCGACCTCGTCCCGCGCCTCATTCTCGCGACGCTTTCTGCTCACGCTCGTCGCGGTCTTCGTTGTTCTGCTCGCCGCCCCGGCGCTCTCCGGCTTCATCACCGACTGGCTCTGGTTTCGGGAGATCGGGTTTCAATCGATCTTCCTGACGTCGCTCAATTGGCGCGGCACCTTCTTTGGCCTCGGGGCGCTCGTCGCATTTGGCGCCCTGTATGGCAACCTCCGCCTCGCCCGCCGCGGCGCCGAGCGGCACGTCGCGATGTATGTGCAGCTCGGCGAAGGGTTGCGCGTCGACGCCACGCAAATCGTCCCGCGTCTGCTCGAGGGCGTCGCGCTTCTCATGGCGCTCATCATGGGCGCGGCGTTCTCGGCGGGATGGCTTACCGTGCTCCAGGCCTTCCACGGCGTCAGCGTGGGCGCGGCCGATCCGTTGTTCGGGCGCGATATCGGCTACTACCTCTTCACGCTCCCCGCCGTCGCGATGGTGCTCGACGCGCTCCGTACGCTCACGGGGATGGCGCTGGCCTTTGTCGGCATCACGCACGTACTGCGCGGCACGTTTGTCGTCGCTGGACGTCCCATCTCCATCGAGCCGTCGGCGGCGCGGCACCTTGGCGCGCTGCTGGCGCTGTTCTTCGTGCTCGGCGCGGTGCGCCTGTGGGTGGTGGGGAGCGCCGACCTGCTCTATTCGAACACCGGACCGCTGTTCGGCGCGAGCTACACGGACGTGCATTATCGCCTGCCAGGCATCCGGTTGGGCGCCGTGGCCGGCCTCGTCGCCGCCGGTGCCGTGCTGTACGGCGTCGCGCGCGGCCGGCTGGTGTGGTACACGGTGCTGGCCACCATCGGCTGGCTTGGCGTGAATGTGACGGCGCGCGGCCTGGTGCCGGCCGCCGTGCAGAAGTTCGTGGTCGCGCCCAATGAACTCGTGCGCGAGACGCCGTACCTGCAGCACCACATCGATTTCACGCGGCGCGCCTGGGGGCTCGACAGCGTCGAGACGCGCGAACTGACCGGCGATGCCCAACTGACGATGGACGGCATCAAGGCGAACGCGGCGACCATCGGCAACGTGCGCTTGTGGGAGCGCGACCTCCTGAAGCAGACGTTCTCGCAGTTGCAGGAAATCCGCACGTATTACGATTTCGGCTCGGTGCATGACGACCGGTACGTCATTGACGGCAAGTATCGGCAAGTGCACCTGTCGGCGCGCGAGCTGAACACTGCCGCACTGCCGACGCGCACGTTCATCAACGAGCGGCTGACGTTCACGCACGGGCTCGGCCTGACCATGGCCCCCGTGAATGAAGTGACCAACGAGGGGCTCCCCGTGCTCTTCGTCAAGGATGTGCCGCCGGTCAGCACCGTCGGGATCAAGGTGACGCGTCCGCAGATCTATTACGGCGAACTCACCAACAGCTACGTCTTCGTCGGCACCGGCCAGAAAGAGTTTGACTACCCGGCGGGTGAAGCAAACGTGTACACGCCGTATGCGGGGAAGGGCGGGGTGCCGGTCGGGTCGTTCCTGCGCCGGCTGCTGTTCGCGTGGGACTTCGGCTCGCTCAAGATCCTGCTCTCCGACGACATCGCCGGCGGAGCGCGCGTGCTCTACCGCCGCAACATCCTGGCGCGGGCGGAGACGGCGCTACCCTTCGTGCGCTTCGACGAGGAGCCGTACCTCGTGGTCAATGACGCCGGCGAGCTCAAGTGGATGCTCGACGCCTACACCACGAGTCGCGTGTATCCGTACGCGCAGCGCATCGAGGGCGGCGTGAACTACATGCGCAACAGCGTGAAGGTGGTCATCGACGCGTATGACGGCACGGTCGACGCGTACGTGGCCGACGCCGCGGACCCGGTGATTCGCACCTTCGCGCGGATCTTTCCGAACATCCTGAAGCCGCTCGACGCGATGCCCGCCGACCTGCGCCGCCACGTGCGCTATCCGTCGGCGCTGTTCCGCGCGCAGACCTCGCTGCACGCCACCTACCACATGGTTCAGCCGGAGACGTTCTACCACAAGGAAGACCAGTGGCAGTTCCCGGCGGTCGCCGACAAGGAGCGCGCCTCCTCCGGCTTCATGCGGCACATCATCCTCCGCCTGCCGGGAGAGGCGAGCGAGGAGTTCATCTACATGATGCCCTTCACGCCGCGCGGCAAGGACAACATGGCGGCGTGGATGGTGGCGCGCATGGACGGCGCGCACTACGGCAAGCTGGTCGTGTACCGCTTCCCCAAGCAGTCGCTGGTCTATGGCCCCACGCAGATCGCCAATCGCATCAACCAGGACACCGAGATCTCGCGGCAGATCACGCTGTGGGATCAGCGCGGGAGTCAGGTGATTCGCGGCGAACTGCTGGTGATTCCGATAGGCGAGTCACTCATCTATGTGCAGCCGGTCTACCTGCGTGCCCAGGGCGGCTCGATCCCGGAGCTCAAGCGCGTCGTTGTGGCGTATGAGAATCAGGTCGTGATGGACGAAACGCTGGAGCGCGGCCTGGCCCAGCTGTTCGGAGGGAGCGCGTCGGCGATTGCCGCCGCGGGTGCGGCGTCAACCGTCGATGCCGCCGGCACGGCGTCTCGTGCCGCATCGGTCGTCGGCGCCGCCGGCTCCGCGAATCCGGCGATCGCCGCGCTCGTGCGCGAGGCCGCGCAACTGTATGAACGGGCGACGGCGGCCCAGCGCGCCGGCGACTGGGCGGAGTACGGCCGTCAGATCGAACGGCTCGGCGCCGTGCTCAGGGATCTCAAAGCGAAGGCACCGTAACCGGAGACAAGAATGCGAACCTCCTCATACGCCACGGCGCGGCTGCTGCGCGCCGCGCTGACACTGCTGCTGTCGATTCCCGCGGCGTCGCGCGCCCAGTCGCCCGCGGTGCCGACGCCCGAATCGGTGTTCGGCTTCTCGGTCGGCGCCGACTTCAAGCTCATCGACTACGAACAGTCGGTGGCGTACTTCCAGCGCCTCGCGGCGGTGAGCAATCGCATCAAGTTGTTCGATGTCGGCAAGACGTCCGGCGGCAAGGCGTGGACGCTGGCCGTCATCTCGTCGCCCGAGAACCTCGCCCGGCTCGATCGCCTGCGCGACATCGCCCAGCAACTCGCGCATCCGGCGGGGTTGAGCGACGCGCAGGCCCGCGCGCTGACCCGAGAGGGACGCGCGTTCGTGGACATCAGCGGCGGCCTGCACGCCTCGGAGATCGCCGGCTCGCAGCACACCATCCAGCTGGCGTTCGACCTGCTCTCCCGCAACGACGAGAAGACGCGCGCCATCCTCGACAACACGGTGCTCCTGCTCTGGCCGTCGTTGAATCCCGACGGACAGGACATCGTCGTCAACTGGTATCGCAAAAACGTCGGAACGCCATACGAGGTCTCGCAGCTCGATACGCTCTACCAGAAGTACATCGGACACGACAACAACCGCGACGCCTACATGCTCAATGTCGTGGAGTCGCGCGTCGTCGCGCGCACGTGGCGGCAGTGGGAGCCGCAGATCATCTACGTCCACCATCAGACCGCGCCGTTCCCCACGCGCATCTGGCTGCCGCCGTTCGCCGAGCCGATCGCGCCGCGCGCGCCGGCGCTGATGTCGCGTGAGGTCAACACCATTGGCATGACCATCGCCCAGGCGCTGGAGACCAACGGGCAGGTGGGTGCCACCCACATGGGAACGGGCTTCGACGCCTGGTACCCGGGCTACATCGACTACATGCCGATGCTGCAGAACATCGCCTCGTACTGGACGGAGACGGCGCTGTTCGCCTATGCGACGCCGAAGTTCTACACGACTGCCGAGTTCCCCGCCGAGTACCGCGACCTGCGCGCGCAGTCGCTGTATGCCAGCCCGTGGCCCGGCGGCTGGTGGCGCCTGCGCGACGCCGTCGACTACATGGAAACGGCATCGCTCGCGACGCTCGACTACGCGAGCAAGTACCGCGAAGAACTCCAGTGGAACCGGTATCAGGCGGGACGCAACACGATCGCCCGCTACTCCGCGGCACCGCCATACGCCTACGTCGTGCCGTCGACCCAGCGCGATCCGGCCGCGGCCGTAGCGCTGCTGCGGCGCCTGGCGTTTCTCGGCGTGCAGGTCCAGGCGCTCGCGCGCGAGGCGACGTACGGCGGCACGCGGTACGCCAAGGGGAGCTGGGTTGTGCCGCTGAATCAGGAGTACGGCGAACTGGTGCGGCAGCTCTTCGACGTGCAGCAGTACCCCGACTTGCGCGAGGGCGACGGCGGCGCGCCGGAGCCGCCGTACGATGCCGCTGGGTGGACGCTGCCGTATCTCGCCGATGTGCGTGTCGTCGAGGCGCGCGTGGCGTTGCCTGCGGACTTCCGCGCCGCGATGCAGCCGGTGAAGGGAACGCCGGTCGACCCGTCGACGGCCGACGCACCGCTCACCACCAACGCCACGGCGGCGGGCATCGTGCCGCCGCCGGCGCGTCTCTCCGGCGCCGGCGACGCGTTTGCGGTGGACCCCGCACAGAACGACGCGTTCCGCTTCGTCAATCGGGCGCTGGCGGCCGGCGGCCGCGCGCAGTTCGACGGCGGGCGCTACGTGGTCACCGGCGTGAGCGTTCCCCGGCTCGAAGGGTGGGCGAACGAGTTGGCCCTGCGCGTGGAACGCCGCGCGAGCGGCGGTGCGGGCGGCGCCATCGCCGCAAAACGCGTCGCGCTCTTTCAGCCGCTGGCCCAGAGCATGGACGGCGGGTGGACGGCGTGGCTGCTCGATCAGCACGAGTTCGCGTACACGGCGATCACGCGCGATGACGTGCTCGCCGGCAACCTTAGCGAGCGTTTCGATGTGATCCTTTTTGCGTCGGACGCGGCGCGCAGCCTCGTGCGCGGCGCACCCGTTGGCAGCGTGCCGCCGGCTATTGAAGGCGGACTCGGCGACGCGGGGGTGCGCGCCCTCGACGCCTTTGTGCGCGCCGGCGGAACCGTGGTGGCCGTGAACCAGGGCGCCGTCTTTGCCGTCGACGCGCTGCATCTGCCGGTGAAGAACGTCGTGCAGGGCGTGCCGTCCAGGGACTTCTTTGCCAGCGGGTCGATTCTCGAGGTGCTCATCGACACGACGCACCCCGTGATGGCCGGCATGCCGGATCGCGCCAAGATCTTCTTCGATCGCAGTCCGGCGTTCAGCACCTCGCCGGGTTTCGAGGGCACGGTGCTCGCGCGCTACGCGACGGCTGGCTCGCCACTGCTCTCGGGCTACCTGCTGGGCGAGAAGTACCTGCAGGGGGCGGCGGCCGCGCTCGATGTGAAGCACGAGCGCGGGCGCGTGGTGTTGATCGGATTTCGGCCGCAGTGGCGCGGCCAGACCATCGGTACCTTCCGCGTGCTGCTAAACGCGGCCTTCTATCGCCAGGAACTTGCGATGCGCGTGGCGCCGACGAAGGCGCCGGCGAGGGAGCCCGCTAGGGCGCCGGCGCCGACGGTGTCGCCTCGTCTGTGAGCGGAGCGACGCACGCGGCATCGTCATTCGATGCGGCGTTCACGCGCGCGCCGACGCGATAGGCGGTCCACGACGCCGGCTGCCACGCCGCCATCAGCGCGATGGCGGCGGCGGGCGTCGTGTCCCGTGAGAGCCACGCGGCGTAGTGCGCGGGATTGATGATCACCGGCATCCGCGAGTGGATTGGCGCCATCAGCGCGTTCGGCTCGGTGGTGAGAACCGCGCACGTCTCCAACGCGTCAGCCTCCGTGCCGCCCTTTGGCACCCAGCGCTCCCACAATCCCGCCAACGCGAAGACGTCGCCGTCGGTGCGCCGTACGAACCATGGCTGCTTGCGGGCGCGGCCGGCGAGCGCCTGCCACTCGTAAAAGCCGTCGGCGGGAATTAGGCAGCGCCGCGCGCGGAAGGCGCCGCGAAACGAGGGTTTGTCGGGCGCCGTCTCGGCGCGCGCATTCGTCAGTCGGCTGCCGATGGTGGGATCGGACGCCCAGAAGGGGACGAGTCCCCACCGCAGCATGGCGACCTCCGCTCCGTCGGCGGCGGCGCGCACGACGGCGATCGGACGGCCGGGGCCCAGGTTCCAGTGCGGGGGCAACGCGGGCCCGCGCCGCACCCCGAACTGCGCCCAGTCGATGCGATCGCTCTTGGACAGCGCGAATCGGCCGCACATGGTTAGGCGCGCCTCGGGCTGCCGCTGCGGGTGAGCGTCCGCAGCCGTTCCAGCAGCAGCTGCAGATCGAGCGGCTTCAGCAGCACGTCATCAACCGCCAGTCGGCGCAGGCGCGCCATCTCCTCGTCGCGCGCGAACCCCGTGCACAGCACCACCGGAATGGCCGCGTCGAGGGCGCGAATTCGCTCGAGCGTATCGACGCCGCTCATGCCGCCGGGCAGCTGCACGTCGAGCAGCACGGCGCGCACGTCCGTCCGATGCTCGGCGAAAAGTTCGAGTGCCTGATGGCCGTCAGCGGCCTCGACCACGTCGTAGCCGGAAAGGTTGAGGACCATCCGCAGCATCTCGCGCAGCGTCCGCTCGTCGTCGACCAGCAGCACGAGCGGACGGCCATGGCCTGCGGACGGGTCCGACGCGGCGGCGCGCACCACCTCCGCCACGCCGCGCGTCGACTGCGGCGGGGTCACGCGTCGCGCATCCCGATCCGCGAGGGCGGGGAGGAGCAACTCGATGCGGGTGCCCGTGCCGAGGGTGCTCTGCACCGACACCGCACCTCCCAGCTGCCGCGCGAGGCCGTAGACGATCGGCATGCCAAGCCCGGTCCCCTTGCCTGGTTCCTTCGTGGTAAAGAACGGCTCAAAGAACCGCGCCTTCACTTCATCGGTCATCCCCGTGCCGTCGTCCTGCACCGCGAGCGTGACGAAGGTGCCGGCGGCCGGCACGCCCGCATGGCGCGCCTGGTCCGCGTCGAGCACGCGCTGCCCAAGTTCGATCTGCAAGTGGCCGCCACCGGGCATCGCATCGCGCGCGTTGATGCAGAGGTTGAGCAGCGACTGCTCGATCTCGCCCGCGTCGCCGAGTACCGCAGGCACTTCGGGTTCGGCGGCCACGTCGATCGTAATGCTGCGGTCGAACGTGCGCGCGCAGATCGACCGTACGGCCTCCACCGCGCGGCCCATGTCCACCGGCGAGAGGCGCAGCGGATCGTGACGGCTGAAGCGCAGAAGCTGGCGGGTGAGCTCCGCCGCCCGCATCCCCGCGTGCTCGATGCCGTCCAGCGCCGCGCCGGCCTGATGGTCGGGTCCGACGAGCACACGCGCGGCGGTCGCGCCGGTGAGCACCGCGCCGAGCAGGTTGTTGAAATCGTGGGCAATGCCGCCGGCCAGCATTCCCACGGCCTCCATCTTTTGTGAGTGGGCCATCGCCTCGCGCCCGGTCAGGTCGTGGTACGCCGCCAGCGTCCACGTCCCGCCCTCGAACGCCACCTCACTCGACGCCAATTCCCACGTCAGCGACACGCCGTCGGGGCGACGGTACCGAAACACCCGATGACCGACGCCGGTCGGCGCGAGTTCGGCGGGCAGGGTCTGTCCGATGATCTCGTCGGCGGGAACGCCGGTCAGCTCCATCGTCGCGGGATTGGCCTCCACGACGCGCCCGCTCCCGGGCTCCAGGAGAAAGAGGGGGTCCGCCGCCCGGTCGAAGACATCGCGATACCGCCGCTGGAACTCACGCAGCGCGCGCGAGGTCGTGTTGAACGCGGTGCGCAGCACCTCCCACTCGGACACGCCCAGTCCGAGGGAAAGTTCCGTCACCTCGCGCGCATCGCGCATCGCATCGATGTCGCGCACGGTCTGCTCCAGCGGGTCGAGCAGCAGCCGACGGCCGTAACGCCAGAACATCCACGACACGAGGGTGCCGCCGAAAAACACCACGGCAATGAGCGCAAGCCCCACGAGAAAGCGGAGGTGTTGGGCGCGTCGGTCCACGGCCAGCCGTGCCGTCACGAGCGGTGCGCCGAACACGTCGTGCAGCGGTTCGAGCAGCAGCAGCGAGTCGCCGACGACGCGCTGTTTGGACCGGTCGACCAGCGTCTCGTCGAGTTCCAGGTGAAGCGGAAGGCTGATGCTTCGCAGCAACACTTGGAGATACTGGGGATCGAGTGGGGCACCGACCACCACGTAGCCGCCCGATCGCCGGCCGTCGGGCGCATGCAAGGGAGTGGCGCCAATGCGATAGACGTCAGTGCCCCAGCGCACGAAGCCGCCAACCGAGCCGATCGAATCGGTCAGCGCCAACAGCTGCTCGGCGGGCAACGCGGCCACGGATGCGGTGCTCCCCGGCCGAAACCACGCAAACTTTGGAGCGCGACTGCTGTCGAACAACAGCAGCACCGTAAAGTTGCGGCGCTGCAGCACCCCCACCTGCTCGTTCTCAAAGCGCAGCCGCGCTTCCGACGACGCGCGTGGGCGGGTTAGGGCGACGGCGGCTTCGCTGTACCCGCGCCCCTCGACCGTCTCGCGGGCCTCGAGCGCCCGTTCCTCCAGCGTGCCGCGCACCCACTTCGACACGCGATCGCTGATGCCGGCTTCCTCCGTACGGTACGCGCGGATGACCACGAACCAGCCAACCAGCGCGCTAATCAGCACCAGCGCGAACGTCAGGGCGGCGACGCGCGCGAGCAGGGTTTTGAGCGACTGGGGACGGAGAGGTGCCAAGGGCGCAGGAAAATGGAGGCCGCGTCAGTGCCCGCACGTTACCGCTCCGTGACACACCCCGCAAACCCTTTGCGCCCGTCGAGTGTCATAAGAAGTGAACCCCTCGACGGCGCGGCGCCGGCCGAGCGCAACATGGAGGTCCCCCCGCTATGCAAAACCGAACCCTGATGACCACCGGCGGATCCATGCTGTGCCTGTGCGACGACCACGGCACCATCATCGGCTGGATTCCTTATCCGTCCCAGCGCGAGGCGGTCGGCCCGGGTCGCGAGACGGTCTATCTAGCCCGCCCGCTCGCCGTGCCGCTCCCCGCGACCCCGCGCCGCGCCGCCTAGTCGCGCCGCCTAGTTGTCCAAAGACCTGCCATGCGCGCATATTCCACGGCGCATGGCCACCGCTCCGACTGTCGTCCTTAACGCTCGTGCGCTCGAACGCACTGTAGCGCGCATGGCGGACGAAATTGTCGAACGGGCCGACGGCAGCGAGGACCTCGTCCTCGTCGGTATCCAGCGCCGCGGCGTCCAGCTCGCCGAGCGGCTTGGCCGGGTGATCGCGACGCGCGAAGGGGTGAATGTCCCGCGCGGCGCCCTCGACATCACGCTCTACCGCGACGACCTCCAGACGGTCGGTCCGCGTCCGATTGTCGGCAAGACCGAGATTCCGTGGGCGATTGACGGCAAGACGGTCTGCATTGTCGACGACGTGCTCTATACCGGGCGCACCATTCGCGCCGCGCTCGACGAGCTGGCCGATTTCGGACGCCCGGCGCGCATCATGCTCGCCGTCCTCGTCGATCGCGGCGGGCGTGAGCTCCCGATTCACGCCGACGTCGTCGGCCGTGTCATTGACGTCCCGCGAGGCGGCCGCGTGGATGTCTGCGTCACCGAACTCGACGGCCGCGACGAAGTCACCATGGTCATCGCCGGAGAGGAAACGTGAGCGCTCCGCTCGGCAAGGACCTGCTCGGGCTCGAGCATTTGTCCGCCGAGCAGATCTCGCTCATTCTCGACACCGCGGAGCCGCTGCGCGAAATCAGCGAGCGCGCCATCAAGAAGGTGCCCACCCTGCGCGGCGCCACGGTGGTCAACCTGTTCTTCGAGGCGTCCACCCGCACGCGCATCTCGTTCGAGTTCGCCGAGAAGCGCCTGTCGGCCGACACGGTCAACGTCGCCACCGCGGCCAGCTCGGTGGCCAAGGGCGAGACGCTCGTCGACACCGCCAAGAACCTCGAGGCGATGAAGATCGACATGGTGGTCATCCGCCATGCCTCCTCGGGCGCCGCCCGCTTCCTCGCCGAACGCATCGAGAGCAACGTCATCAACGCCGGCGACGGCACGCACGAGCACCCCACGCAGGGCCTGCTCGACATGCTGACCCTGCGCCGCAAGTTCGGCACGCTCAGGGGCAAGCGCATCTGCATCGTGGGCGATGTGCTCCACTCGCGCGTGGCGCGCTCCAACATTTGGGGCCTCACCAAACTCGGCGCCGAAGTGGCCGTCTGCGGGCCGCGGTCGCTGCTGCCGAACGCGATGGCCGAGTTCGGCGTGCAGATCTTCGACCGCGTCGAGCAGGCCATCGAATGGGCCGACGCGCTCAACGTCCTGCGCCTCCAGCTTGAGCGCATGCAGTCGGGCTACATACCGTCCCTGCGCGAGTACAACCGCGTATTCGGCATCACGCAGGAGCGCCTCGACCGCGCGCCGCGTGATCTCGTGATCATGCATCCGGGACCGATGAACCGCGGCGTCGAGATCGACAGCGACGTGGCCGACGGCCCGCATTCCGTGATCCTCGATCAAGTGACCAACGGCGTGGCTGTGCGCATGGCCGTGCTCTACCTCCTCGCCGGCAACGCGCCCGCGCTTGCCGAAGCCGCCAAGGGCGGCGACCGCCAATGACCGAACATCGCGACATCATGCTCCGGGGCGGGCGCCTGCTCGACCCGTCTTCGCAACTCGACGGCGTGGGCGATCTGCTCATCCGCGCCGGCAAGGTTGAAGCCTTCGGCGGCAACCTTGGCACCCCTGACGGCGCGCAAGTCATCGACTGCGCGGGGCCGGTGGTGTCGCCCGGGTTCATCGACGTGCACTGCCACCTGCGCGAGCCGGGCAGGGAAGACGTCGAGACCATTCTCACCGGCGCTCGCGCCGCGGCCGCCGGCGGGTTTACCGCCGTCTGCGCGATGCCCAACACCGACCCGGTGACCGACAACCAGGCGGCCGTCGGCTTCGTGCTCAAGCAGGGACGCGCCGCCGGCGCGGCCCGCGTCTATCCCATCGGCGCGATTTCCATCGGCCAGAAGGGCGAGCGGCTCGCCGAGTTCGGCGAGATGGTGCACGCCGGGGCGGTGGCGGTGAGCGACGACGGCAAGCCGGTGGTGAGCGCCCAGCTCATGCGCACGGCGCTCGAGTACGCGCGCACCTTTGGCATTCCGGTGGCCGACCACTGCGAAGAGCCGACGCTCGCCGCCGGCGGCGCGATGCACGAGGGCTACGTGTCGGCGCGCCTTGGCCTCAAGGGGATTCCCGCGGAGGCCGAGGAGATCATGGCCATTCGCGACATCCTGCTCGCGCGCCTCACCGGTGGACACGTGCATCTTTGCCACATGAGCACCAAGGGCTCGGTGGAGCTGATCCGCTGGGGCAAGGAGCGCGGCATCCCCGTGACGGCCGAGGCCTGCCCGCACCACCTGTCGCTCACCGAGGCGATGGTCGAAGGCTACAACACCAACGCCAAGATGAATCCGCCGCTGCGCACCGCGGTCGACGTCGAGGCCGTGCAACAGGCGGTGAAGGACGGGACGATTGACGTCATCGCCACTGACCACGCGCCGCACCACAACGACGAGAAGCAGCGCGAGTTCAGCGATGCCCCCAACGGCATTGTTGGGCTTGAGACCGCGCTCGCCGTGAACGTCACGTGGCTCGTGAAGTCGAACATCATCCCGCTCGCCACGCTCGTCGAGCGCATGTCGTGCGCGCCGGCGCGGCTGTTCAACCTCCCCGGCGGCACGCTGCGCCGCGGCGCCGTGGCCGATATTACGGTTTTCGACCCCGACCAGGCCTGGACGGTCGACCCGGCCGGCTTCCTCACCAAGGGGCGCAATACTCCCTACGGCGGCCGGATCCTCCACGGCCGCGTCGGGTGTACCCTCGTGGACGGTCGGATCGTCTATCAGAGGATGGGGTAACCGCCACGCACCAGGTCGAGGAGCTCCGGCAGGCGATTTGCGTCGTCTGCCGTCGGCTCTATGAACGCGGGCTCATCGCGGGCCAGGACGGCAATGTCTCCGTCCGGGTTGGCGATGACTCTGTATTGGTGACGCCGGCTGGGCTCTCCAAAGTGGACCTTCGCCCGGAGGATCTCGTGGAACTCGGTCTCGACGGCACTGTGCGCAGTGGGGCGCGGCGCCCGACCTCCGAGCTGGCGGTGCACCTGCGCGCCTATCAGCGGCGCGCCGATGTGCGTGCCGTCGTCCACGCGCATCCCCCAATGGCCACCGCGTTCACGCTCGTCGGCGAGGCCGTCGACACCACCTCGCTCGCCGAGGTGCGCTACGGCGTGGGGCCGGTGGCCCTCGTGCCGTACGGCACGCCCAGCACCGACGCGGCCGCCGATGTCTTTGATCCCTTCTGGGCGTCGCACGACGCCTTTCTAATGGCCCATCACGGGGCGCTGACGGTCGGCCCCACGCTGACCCACGCGCACCAGCGCATGGAGAGCCTCGAGAACGGCGCCCGCATCATCTGGGCGGCACGCGCGCTGGGCCCCGTGCGATCGCTTCCGGACGACGCCCTCGCCGAGTTGGACGCGCTGCGGCGGTCGGCCCGCACCACGTGACGAGGTAACACCCGATGAGCACCCCCGATCGCGACACGGTGGACACCGTCGCCAAGCTGTTGACCGAACGCAAGAAGATCAGCGACTGGCTGACCGCGCTCGACCAGCGCCGCGCCTCGACGCCCCCCGCGGTGTTCGAGAAGGTCTACGCCGACTACACGGCCAAGCTGGACAAGATGCAGGCCAAGCTCGTGGCCGCCTCTGACGCTGTGCAGGTTGCGGCCGCCGACGTGGCCGCACGGCTCACGGACAAGGAAGAAGAGGTCGCCCGCCAGCGCGACGAGCGCGCCGAGGCCGAGCTTCGCTTTGCCGTCGGTGAATACAGCGAGAAGGAATGGGAGAAGCGCCGCACGAAGCTCGACGATGAACTCGGCGTCGTGACCGGCGAGCGCGACGCCATGCGCGACGAGCTGCATCGGTTGCGCGACGTGCTGGCCGACGTCGCCGGTGATCGTGAATCGGTCGCTGCCGAAGAACCGGTGCCAGAGGCGGACATCGCTGAGCCGGCCGTGGTGGCGATCGAAGCGCTGGCGCCGGAAGCGGAGGCGCCAACGGTTGAATCGGCGCCGGAGCCGGTGCCTGTGGCCGAGGAGCCGCCCACCGCGCCGAGGATTCCGATTCACGAGCAGGTGGTCGAGGAGCCCGCCGTGCCGGCCGCGCCCGCTGCGCCCGCTGCGCCCGCTGCCCCGGAGGCTCCGCCCGCTCCCGGTTTTGATGAGCTGGCGTTTCTCAAGTCGGTAGTGGGACGCAATACGCCGGCCGGAACGCGGCATCCCGCCGAGCCGGCGCTGGTGCCCAAGCGATCGACCGGGGAACCGCGGCGCGCGACGCCAACGCCGGTGCGCACACCGGCCGTCCCGCCGACGAAGGGCAAGGCGACACCCGTCGCCGCGTCCGAGGCGCCGGCGGAACCGAACCCGTATGCGGTCCCCGAGCCGCCGATGCCGTTCCCCGATCCGGTCCCCGAACCGCGTGTGAGCCAGGAGATGACGCCACCGCGCGAGAGCTTCTTCGGCCGCCCAACCCCGCGCACCAGCGAGGCGGTGAAGTCGCTGCGCTGCCAGGAATGCGGGACGCTCAACTTCCCGACGGAGTGGTACTGCGAGCGGTGCGGGGGAGAGCTAGCAGCGTTCTAAGGGAAGAAAAACAACAGACAAACAACAGAGAAACAACAGAAAAAAAAACAGAGGGCCCGCACTCGAGGTGGGCCCTCTGTTGTCTCTCTGTTGTTTTTCTGTTGTTTCTCTGTGGTATCTCTGTTTCGCTCACGCCTTCTTCGCGATCTGGCTCTTATGCCGGGCCGCGGCGTTCTTGTGCACCAGCCCCTTGCGGGCGGCGCGGTCGACGAGCTGCACGGCAACCTTCTTCTCGGCGGGCGAGGCGGTTCCCGATTTGGCCTTCTTGAGGGCGGTCCGCAGGGTGGCACGCTGCGCACGGTTGCGCACGGTCGCCGCGCGGGTCTTGCGCAGGTTCTTCTTTGCGGACGCGATCTTGGGCACGCTTCTGAATCTCCGTAATGGTTCAAAGTGCCGCCGGTTGGCGACAGACCTATAAACTTGCCTGTCACTAGGGGCCAAGTCAAGGTGTGGCAGGCGCTTGAAGTGTCTCCTGGCACCCCACGCCCATCAATCCCAAATCCCCATCCCGTATCGGTATCCAGTATCAGTATCCGAAATCCGAAATCCCAATTCCCTACCATCCACGCCGCCGCTCCCATACTTTAGAGTCCGACTGCCCGCGACGGGCCTCTTCTTCCCCCGGCGATGACCGCGTGACCCCCAAGGCCATACAGCTCCTTCTCGGTGCGCCGGTGCTCCTCTTCGCGATGGTCGCGCATGAGTACGCGCATGGCTATGCGGCCCACAAACAGGGCGATGACACCGCGCTCAATCTGGGTCGCCTGAGCTGGAATCCGCTCCGTCACATCGATCCGTGGATGACCGTCATCCTGCCGGCCGTGATGTTCTACACGACCGGCATGGCCCTCGGCGGCGCCAAGCCCGTTCCCGTTGACCCGCGCAATTATCGCAACTATCGCAGCGGCGACATCATCGTCTCGCTCGCGGGTATCGTCACCAACCTGGTCATCGCGCTGCTGCTCGTGCCGGCGATCATCGCCATTGGGTACCTGGGCCAGCTGGTCCCGGCGGCCAGTGACACGCTGTCGCTCGTGCAGCTCATGTTTCGCCTCGGCATCTTCATCAATCTCCTGCTCGCCGTCTTCAACCTGATGCCGCTTCCGCCGCTCGACGGCTCCCACGTCGTCAAGCACTTCCTGCCGGCGCGTTGGGCGTGGAACTACCAGCGGATCGCGCGCTTCGGCTTTCTCATCCTGATTGGTCTGCTCATGTTCGGCGGCCCGGTCCTGCGCGCCTGGATGGCGCCGGCGATCTGGCTCGACCGCGCGGCCGTGGATCTCGTCACACCCTACATCCTGCTCAGCTCGTGGACCTCGTGAGCGACGACTCTCCCGCCCCCCGCACACCCGCCGACCTGGGCGACCCCGCCGCGTTTCCGCCGCAGGGCTTTGTCATCGACCTGCCGCACTACAGCGGGCCGCTCGACCTGCTGCTCTCGCTCATTCGCGACGAGAAGGTCGACATCTACGACATCCCTGTCGCCCGCATCTGCCAGCAGTTCATCGAGCGCATGCATTCGCTGAAGCTCGACGAGGCCGCCGAGTACCTCGAGATGGCGGCCCGTCTGCTGCGCATCAAGGCGCAGATGCTGCTCCCGCGCCCCGACGGTGAAGAGGCGTGGGAGGATCCGCGCGCCGAACTCGTGCGCCGTCTGCTCGAGTATCAGCAGATGCGCGAGGTCGTCGACGTGCTCGAACGCCTGGGCGAGGACCGTCGCAACCGCTTCTCACGCACCTACATCCCGGCGTCGCTGGCGCCGGTTGTGCAGGCGCCGCTGTCGCTGTCGCTGGGTGAACTGCTCGCCGCGGTCGACCGCGTCCTGCGGCACACGCAGCAGCCGCAGGTGCACGATGTCATTTCGCGTCCGATCGACGTCGATGGATTCATCGACGTGGTGCGCGCCGTCATCGCGCTGCGCGCCGTCGCCCGATTCCGTGACGTCGTCCCGCCCGGCGCCGAGCCGTGGGAGGTGCTCTCCGGCCTCCTCGCCCTGCTCGAACTCGCCCGCCGCGGCGAACTGCGCCTGAACCAGCCCCGACCCTTTGCTTCTGTGGAGATCCGCCGTGAATTCGCTGGCGAAGCTGCTTGAGGCGGCGCTCTTCGCGAGCCCGCGTCCCATTCCCACCGAGGAGCTCGCGTCGCTCGACGCCGAGGCCTCGCCGGCCGCGGTGCAGGCCGCGCTCGACGAACTGCGTGAACACTATGACGTCGACGGCCACGCGGTCGAACTCGTCGACGCCGGCGGCGGCTGGCAGATCCTGACGCGCCCCGAGTACACGGAGGCGATCGAGCGCGCGCAGATGGCCCAGCGCCCGCGGCGTCTGTCGCCGGCCGCGCTCGAGACGCTCGCGCTGGTGGCGTATCGCCAGCCCATCGGGCGCGCCGAGATCGAGGAGATCCGCGGGGTCGACGTCGGCAGCGTGCTCAAGTCGCTGCAGGAGCGCGGCCTCATTGACGTCGTCGGTCGGTCGGAGGCGCTCGGCCGCCCGCTGATGTACGGCACCACCAGCGCGTTCCTCGAGCAGTTCGCCCTCCGGCATCTCGAGGAGCTGCCGCGCACCGACGAGCTGAGCGTCGCGCTGCGCTCCCGCGAGCCGGAGACGCTGGAACAGGTGATCCACGCCGAAGGAGCCGCGTGACCGACGACGCGATGCGCATTCACCGCGCGCTGGCGCGCGCCGGCGTCGCGTCGCGCCGCAAGGCGGAAGAGCTGGTGGCGGCCGGACGCGTGCGCGTAAACGGCATCGTCGCCAAGACGGGGCAGAGCGTCGATCCGTCGCGCGATGCCATCACCGTCGACGGCGTGGCGCTGGCGCGCCCCAAGAAGCCCACGTGGCTGGTGCTGCACAAGCCGGCCGGGGTGCTCACGTCGCGTCCGGACGGCACCGACCGGCGCACGGTCTTCGAACTGGTGCCCGATGTCCCCGGCCTGACGTACGTTGGCCGGCTCGACTACCTCACCGAAGGCGTGCTGCTGCTCACGACCGACGGCGAGGCGGCGCATCGCCTCACGCATCCGTCGTCGGAGATCGAGCGCACCTACGTCGTCACCGTGCGCGGCGACGTCCCCACGGCCGTGCGGCAGGCGCGCATGGGCGTGGACCTCGATGACGGGTTTGTCCGGCCGATTGCCGTCGACGCCGTGCACGGGGCCGACCGACAATGGCAGATGTCGATCACGATACGCGAAGGGCGCAATCGCGAGGTGCGCCGCCTCTGCGAGGCGCTCGGCCTCGAAGTGCGCCGCCTTGTGCGCACGCAGTTTGGACCCGTCAAGCTGGGCTCGCTTCCCGCGGGCGCCTCGCGCCCGCTGACCCCCCGCGAACTGCAGGTCATCGCCACGCTCGGCTTGTCCATCGACGCGCCAGCGGGGTAGTAGCATCCGGCGCACGGTGCCGGCTGCATCCCACATCCCGCGTCCCCAGTCCCACATCTCAAATCCGCCCGTCGTGAACTCCTCTCTCGCCCGCGTCATCTCCACTGAAGTCGGCAAGCGCGTCGTCGGCCAGGACGTGATGATCGACCGCCTGCTCATTGCGATCCTCACCGGCGGGCACGTCCTGCTCGAAGGCGTCCCCGGGCTCGCCAAGACGCTCACGGTGCGCACGCTGGCCGAGACGATCAGCACCTCGTTCAGCCGGATCCAGTTCACGCCCGATCTGCTCCCGGCGGACGTCGTCGGCACGCAGGTCTTCGATCAGGGAACGGCGACCTTCTCGGTGAAGCCGGGGCCAATCTTCGCCAACATCGTGCTCGCCGACGAGATCAACCGCGCGCCGGCCAAGGTGCAGGCCGCGCTGCTCGAGGCGATGCAGGAGAAGCAGGTCACCATTGGCGGGCAGTCGTTCCTGCTCGAGGAGCCGTTTCTCGTGCTCGCGACGCAGAATCCGATCGAGCAGGAGGGCACGTACCCGCTCCCCGAGGCCCAGGTCGATCGCTTCATGCTCAAGCTGCGCGTTGGATACCCGACGCGCGACGAAGAAAAGGAAGTGATGCGCCGCATGGCGTCGGGTGACGCGATTCCCGTGGAGCGCGTCGCGACGCCGGCGCAGATTCTGCAGACGCGACACGAGATTGCCGGCGTTCGGCTCGACGAACGACTGGTCGATTACATCGTCGATCTCGTGCACGCCACGCGCGCCCCCGGCGACGCGGGGCTCGCACCGCTGCAGCCGCTCATTGAGTTCGGGGCGTCGCCGCGCGCCAGCATTGCCCTCGCGCAGGCGTCGCGCGCCCACGCCTTCCTCCGCGGCCGCGACTATGTGTCGCCCGACGACGTCAAGGCGCTCGCGCCCGACGTGCTTCGGCATCGCGTGCTGCTCACGTACGAGGCCGAAGCCGAGAGCGTGACGCCCGACGACGTGATCGCCCGCATCCTCGACGCCGTCCCGGCGCCGTGACCCACGCCGCCGCGCCCGCCCCGATCGCCTCGGGCCGGCCGGACGAGGGGGCCGCGAGCGTCCCGCCGGAGATCCTGCGCCAGGTGAAGCGCATCGAGCTGCGCACCCGCGGCCTCGTGAACTCGCACTTTGCCGGCGAATACCACTCGGTGTTCAAGGGGCAGGGCATGGAGTTCGCCGAGGTGCGCGAGTACCAGACCGGCGACGAAGTGCGCACCATCGACTGGAACGTCTCGGCGCGCATGCGGCGGCTGTTCGTGAAGCGCTACGTCGAGGAGCGCGAACTCACCGTGCTGCTGCTCGTGGACTGCTCGGGGTCGGCGCGGTTTGGCACGACCGACCGCGACAAGCGCGCGCTGTCGGCGGAGCTGGCGGCCGTGCTGGCGCTCACCGCCACGCGCAACAACGACCGCGTGGGCATGGTGCTGTTCTCCAACGGCATCGAGCACGTGGTGCCGCCGCGCAAGGGACGCCGGCATGCCCTGCGCCTCGTGCGCGACGTGCTCGCCTGGCCCGCCCAGCAGACCACGACCGACCTGAGCGGCGCGCTCGACCATGCGGCGCGCCTGCTGTCGCACCATGCCATCGTCTTCGTCATCTCCGACTGGGTGGCGCCTAACCCGGAGCAGGCGCTGCGCCGCCTGCGCCAGCGGCACGACGTGGTGGGTGTGGTGCTCGACGATCCTGGTGAGCGCGAACTGCCGGCGCTCGGCGTCGCGCGGCTCGTGGACCCCGAGACGGGGGCATATCTCGAAGTCGACACCAGCGATGCAGCAGTGCGGCGCGCGTACGCCGAGACGCTAGCCGTCGAACACCGCGAGCGCACGACGCGCTTTCGGCGGCTGGCCATCGATGAGGTGCGCGTGCGCACCGAGTCCGGCTACGTCGACGCCCTGCTGCGGTTCTTCGCGACGCGCGAGACGCGCGCGCGCCGGCGGGCCAGGCGCTGATGACCCGGCTGGCGCCGCTCGCACTCGTCGTCACGTTCGCGCTCGCGCCGCAGGGCGCGGCGCAGCGCGCGGCCGGTGTGACGGCGCGGCCCGAAGTCGGGGTGGAGCTGCGCCCGACCACCGTCGCGGTCGGCGAGCCGTTCGTGGTGCGCGTTCGCGTACGGGCGCCCGCCGGATCGTCGATTCAGTTCCCCGACGTGCCCGATTCGGCAGGTGCCGTCGAGGCGCTCGACCCGCGGGCCGTCGAGGACCATTCCACGAACGACGCGTTCGACCAAACGGCATCCTACCGGTTCATCGCGTGGGAGCCGGGCCGGCGCGCCGTGCCGCTCGATGCCGTGCGCTGGTCGCAGGCGCGGGGCGAGGCGCGCCTGCCGCTCGCGCCGTTGGTGGTCGAGGTAACGTCGCTGCTGCCCGCTGACACCGCCGCGCAGGTGCCGCGCGCGGCGCGCGCTCCGTTTGCGCCCCCGCCGCAGTGGTGGCGGTGGGCGCTCGGCGCCGCCGCCGTGCTCGCCATCGTGTGGATGGCCCGCCGCGCGTGGCGCCGGCGCGATCGCGCCGCGCGCCCGCTCGACGCGTTCGCCGACGCGCAGGCGTCGTTCGCCGCCGTCGATGCGCTTGGCTTGGCCGATGCCGGCACGCCACCGCCGGCCGCGCCGCGATCGTCGCGATGCTCGCCGCCCGCACGCCCGCCGAGCTGCTCGCGCTCACCGGCCTCGACGAGCCCACGCTCCTCGAGCGCTGGCGGGCGTGGGAGCTCGCGCGCCACCCCGACCGCTGACCGCGCGTCTACTCTTCCTCGGCGCGGTGGTCGATGCCGAGCGACTCGCCGGCCTCGCGCGCGCCGCGCGCGGCGTCGTGCGCGACGTGCAGACCGCGTACGAGGCGCGCCTCGCCGCCGCGGACAAGGGGAAAGGTCCGCGCGGACGCCGGAGGAAGTCGTGATCCCCGCATTGCGCGGCTGGGAACTCGCGTCGCCGTGGTGGCTGCTCCTGCTGCCGCTCATCGGCGCGTGGCTCTGGTGGCGGCGTCGCCGCCACCCCGACGCGATCCTCTTCTCGCGCGTTGATCTGCTGCGGCAGGGCCCGGGGCGCGGACGATGGGCGGCGCGCGCGCTGCAGGTCCTGCGCGTCGTGGCGCTCGTCGCCGGCACGGTGGCGCTCGCCCGGCCGCGCAGCGGTGCCCGCACGGAGCAGGTGACCGGCGACGGCATCAGCATCATGCTCGTCGTTGACCTGTCGAGCTCGATGCTCGCGGAGGACTTCCAGCCGCAGAATCGCCTCGAGGTCGCCAAGGACAAGATCAAACAGTTCGTGCTCGCGCGCTCCACCGACGCCATTGGCCTGGTCTCGTTCTCCGGTGAGGCGCTCACGCAGGTTCCGCTCACCGTCGACTATCCGGTCGTACTCGCCGCGGTCGACAACCTGCAGTCGGGTCAGCTCGAGGACGGCACCGCGATCGGCACGGCGATTGCGACGGCGGCCAACCGCCTGCGCGATGCGCCGGGGCGCTCGAAGGTCATGATCCTGCTCACTGACGGCGTCAACAACCGCGGCGCCATCGATCCGCGGACCGCGGCACAGGCCGCCGCCTCCCTGGGGATTCGCATCTACACCATCGGTGTCGGCAGTGAAGGGATGGCGCCGGTTCCCGTGGGACGCGGCGTCTTTGGCCTGCGCTATGAGAACCGCAAAGTCGAGATCGATGAGCCGCTGCTCACCGACATCGCCCACGGCACGTCGGGCCGCTATTTCCGCGCCCGCGACGGCGCCGCGCTGCAGCGCATCTACGAGCAGGTCGACCGGCTCGAGCGCGTGCCGGTGCGGGCGTCGCGGTACGTCCGGTACAACGAGCTGTACGTGTACCCGCTCGGCCTTGCGCTCGCCGCGCTGATCCTCGAGCTGGGCTTGCTCGCGTGGCGAGGGCCGCTGCCATGAACTTCATTGCGTGGGAGCGCCCCGTCTTGCTGGGAGTGGCGCTGCTCGTGGCCGCGCTCGGCGCCGGCGCGGCCTGGATGTGGCAGCGGCGGCGCGGCGTGCGACTGCAGGCGCTCGGTACCGCCGCTGCAGTGCAGCGTCTAGCGCCCACGGCGCAGTCGTCGGCCGGGTTGCGCCGGGCACTGCGCTTGGGGGCGGCGAGCGTGCTCACCGCGATCGCGCTCGCCGGCCCGCGGTTCGGTACCGCGCGCGAACTGATTCGCACGCGGGGCGGCGACGTCGTGCTCGCCATGGATGCGTCGCTCTCGATGCTCGCCGACGACGCGCGTCCCACGCGGCTCGAACGCATGAAGCAGGAGGTGCGCCGCTACCGCGCCGCGTCGCCCGGCGACCGCGTGGCGCTCATCGCGTTCGCCGGACGGGCGTACGTCCTGTCGCCGCTCACCGCCGACGACGGCGCACTCGAGCTCTTTCTCGACAATCTCGATCCGTCCATCGTCGGCCAGCCGGGCACGGCGCTCGCGCCGGCGATCACCGGCGCGCTCGACCTGCTGGCCGCGGCGCAGGGCGGGGCGGGGAAGGCCATCGTCCTGCTCACCGATGGTGAGGGCTTCGACGACCGCGCCGCGGCCATCAAGGCGGCGCAGCGCGCGCGGCAGGACAATGTGCGGCTCGTCACCGTGGGATTCGGCACCGAAGGCGGCACCTCGATTCCGCTGCGCACGACCGCCGGCGTTGAATCGAAGCGTGATGAGAACGGTGACATCGTCATCACTCGGTACGTCCCCGAGACGCTCGCCGAGGTGGCGCGCGTGGCCGACGGGGAGTTCATACCGGCGAATGCCACCGACAAGGGCACTCGCATCGCGCGGGCGCTGTCGTCGCTCGAGGCCCGTCGTCGGGCGGCCGAGGCAGGCCTCGCGATGCCGGCGCGCTACCAGTGGCTCTTGAGCGTGGCGGTGCTTCTGTTGCTTTTCGATGCGTGGCACGCTGACGGCGGGCGGGTGCCGCTCCGTTGGAGCGCGCTGCTGCGCCGACGGCGCGCGGCGGTGCTCCTGCTCGTGCTCGGGGCCGCGGCCGGCGCACCGCGCGCGGCGGCGGCGCAGGGCAAGGCCGATCCGGCGCTCGACGCCTTCAAGGCGGGGCGCACGCTCGACGCCGTGCGCGGATACCGCGACGCCGTTGGGCGCGGCGACCGCACCCCGCGCATACTGTACAACCTCGGCACCGTGCTGCTCGCCGCCGATTCGCTCGACGCCGCCATCGACGCGCTCGAGCGGGCCACCTACGGCGCCGCTCCCGCGCTGCGCGACCGCGCGATGTACAACCTCGGGCTCGCACAGCTGCAGCGTGCTCGGCGCGCCGAGGGAGAGGAGCGCACACAGTCCGTGCGCGCCGCGCTCGCCGCGTATCGCACGCTGCTGCTGGCGCACGCCGACGATGCCGACGCGCGCTGGAACTACGAACTCGCCCTGCGCCTGCGCAAGTCGCCGCCTCCGCAGTCGGGCGCTGGTGGCGCGCGTGAAGAGGAGATGTCCACCCCGCAACAGCGCGATCCGTCGGGCATGTCCGAGCAGCAGGCGCAGCAGTTGCTCGATGCCGCGGCGCGCGACGAGCGCGACACGCAGGCGCGTCGGCGCCGCACCCCCCAGCGCGATCGCCCGCCGGGCGGCAAGGACTGGTGATGCGCCGCCTGCTTGCCGCCGCTGCGCTCGTGCTGCTCCCTGCAGTGGGTGCCGCGCAGTATCCGCCCGTCGTGACGCGCTCGCGGCTCGATCCGGCGCGTGGCGTCAACTTCCACGCGGTCATGCTCCCCGACACCGTGTATGTCGGGCAGCAGGCGACGTACCAGATTGGCGTCTTTCTGAATCAGGATGTGCGGCAGCGCCTGCGCCGCAATCCGGAGCTTGTCCCGCCGGAAACGCGCTCGCTGCTGGTCTACGACCTGCCCGACGCCAAGACACCGCTCGTCGGCACCATCGACGGCCGGCCGTACGAGGTGCACGTCTACCAGCGCGCGTTCTTTGCGCTCGCGGCGGGGCGCTACGCCATTCCGCCGAGCAAGCTGACGTACGCTCTGCCGCAGACCGCGTCGTTCTTCAGCCGCGAGGAATCCCATACCCTGCGCAGCGAAGCGCTGTCGCTGGTGGTGGTGCCGGTTCCCACCGCCGGGCGTCCCACCGACTGGGCTGGCGCCGTCGGAGAATGGCGCGCCCGCCTGCGCGTCGATTCATCGTCGGGGCGGGTGGGCAATCCGCTGGTCGTGACGATGCGCATCGAGGGGCGCGGCAATGTCTCCCTGCTTCCGCGTCCGAAGCTGGCAGTGGGATGGGCGTCCGTCGTCGCCGCCGACGAACGCGTCGAGTTCGACTCCACCGCGTCCAGCCTGCGCGGGGCCAAGGAGTTCGACTGGCTCCTCACGCCGCGCCAGGCCGGTCGGCAGACGATCGGCACGCAGCGGTATCCGTATTTCAATCCGACCGCGCGCCGCTTCGAACTCGCCACCAGCGGTGCCGTGGCCGTCGTGGTCGCGTCGGGCGACGCGATTGCCGCCGATTCGCTCGCTGCCGGGCTGCCGCTGCCGGCGGAGACGCGCGCGGAGCCGGCCGTGCTCAACGTGCGCGGCGCCATCGGCGCGAGCGCCGCGTACTCGTGGATTCGCGCACCGTGGCTGCTGGTCCTGCTCGCCCTCGCCCCGCTTCCGGCGCTCGTCGGCGCGTTCCGAACGCGGCGTCGCCGTCCCCGTCCGCAGCGCAGCAGCGTGATGCGGCTGCGCGATGCGGCGCAGATGTCGCCCGACGCGGCGTCGATCCGCCGCCTCACGCATGACGCGCTCCGTGAACGGCTTGGCTTCGATGCCGGCCTCGCGCGCGCCAATGGCTCGCTGACATCGGCGCTGCGTCACGAGGGCGTGACCGCCGAAACGGCGGCTCAACTGGACGCCGTGCTCGGTCGGCTCGACGCCGCTGTCTTCGGCGGTGATGCGTCACGCATTCCGGCTGCCGCGGACTTGTCGGCGCTCGTGGCGACTGTTGACCGCGAAGCGCGGCGGCGCGCGATGGCGAGCCGCGGCGCCCGCGCGCTGCTCTGGCTGCTGCTCGTCGCGGCTCCGCCGCTGCTCGCGCGGCAGGCCGACACGGTGGCCCTAAGCTGGGCGGAGGCGCAGACCGCGTACGCTGGGCGCGACTTCGAACGGGCGGAGCGTCACTTCCTCGACGTCGCGCGGGTGCGCCCCGCGCATCCCAACGTCTGGGCCAACGTCGGCACGGCCGCGTGGATGGCCGGTGACACGGCGCGCGCGGTGCAGGGGTGGCAGCGCGCGCTGCGGCGTGCGCCGCTCGATGACGCGCTGCGTAGCCGGCTCGCTCTGGTGCGCGCCGTGCAGGATCGCGGCGCGGCCCGCGTGCCGCCGGTCCCCGTGCAGCTCCCGCCGCTGCTGCTGGCCGCGGTGTGGCTCGCCGGCTGGGGATGGATCGCGCGTCGTGCGTGGCGCGGACAGCCGATTCGCGCGCGCAGTACGTGGCTGATCGCGGCATCGGCGGTGTTGTTCGTCGCCGGAACGTGGCTCGATCGCGCGCAGCGCGCCAATCATCTCGCGGTCATCGCTCGCTCGGCGCCGCTGCGCACGCTGCCTGTGCTCGGCGCGGAGCAGGGCCCTGCGCCGCTCACCGGCGAGGTGGCGCGCGTGCTCCAGCGACAGGGGGCGTGGGCGCATGTGCAGCTCGATGGTCGGCGCGAGGGGTGGATCGCCGCCGAACTGCTCCTGCCACTCGGCGATGATTGACCCGTGCCCCGCACGCGGGGAGATTACGGCGTGCCCCTGATCGCGGTTCTCTCCAGCACCGTCGCCGACCAGATCGCGGCGGGCGAAGTCGTCGAGCGCCCGGCCTCGGTCGTCAAGGAACTCGTGGAGAACGCGCTCGATGCCGGGGCCACGAGCATCGACGTCGCCGCCGCCGAGGGCGGGCGCGCGCTCGTGCGCGTCAGCGATGATGGCTCCGGCATGACGCGCGACGACGCGGTGCTCGCCATCGAGCGCCACGCGACCTCCAAGATTCGTTCGGCCGCCGATCTCGTCGGCGTTGCCTCGTTTGGGTTCCGCGGCGAAGCGCTGCCGGCCATCGGCTCGGTTGCGCGCCTCGAGATCGACACCGCCACCGACGACGGCGCCGGCACGCGGGTGCGCGTTGAGGGCGGAAGCCTCGTCGCGGTGAGCGACGTGGCCCGCCGGCGCGGCACCACGGTGGCCGTCAGCGACTTGTTCTTCAATGTGCCGGCACGTCTCAAGTTTCTGCGCGGCACCCGCAGCGAATGGCGCGCCGTGATGGACGTGCTGACGACGATGGCGCTCACGCGCCGCGACGTGCGCTTTACCATCACGCACGACAACAAGCCGTTACTTACGCTGCCGCCCGCCAGCGGCCTGCGCGATCGCGTGGCCGCGCTCTGGAGCGTGACCCTCGCCGACGCGCTCGTCCAGGTCGACGACGTCAGCGGTCCGGTGCGCGTCAGCGGTCTCGTCGAACGTCCCGCTGACGTTGGCACGGCGGCGCGCCGCGTCTTCGTGACCGTCAACGGGCGCGCCGTGCGCGACCCGGGAATCGTGCGCGCCGCCGAAGCCGCGTACCGCTCCACGATTCCCGCGGGCGTGCGGCCGACCGTCCTCGTCGAACTCGAACTCCCCGGCGGCGACGTCGATGTGAACGTGCACCCCGCCAAGGCGGAGGTGCGCTTCCGTGACCGCTGGCCCGTTGAGCGCGCGGTCGAACGCGCCGTCCGGCGTGCGCTCGGCACCGAAGACGCGGCCGCCTGGTTCGGCGCCGCGCCAGCGGCGGGCGCGAGCGTGCAGTTCTTCCCGCGTGAAGTCGACGTCGAAGTGCTGCGTGTCCCCGCCCACGCCGAAGCCGAGGCGCCGCTGTTTGACCACGCGGCGCCCCATCCCCCGGATTCCCCCGACGCAGATGCCGCAGTTCCCGGCACTCTGCACCACACCCTGCCTCTTCCTCCCCCCCCAGAAGTCTCTGTTCCCCCGCTCATTCAGCTCCGCCGCACCTTCATAGCGTTCGAGCGTGACGACGGCCTCGTGCTCATCGACCAGCACAGCGCGCACGAGCGCGTGCTGTACGAACGTTTCCTCGGCGCGATGGAGCGCGGCGACGCGCCCGCCCAGCGGCTGCTTTTTCCACTGACGCTGCATCTCTCGCCCGCCGAAGCCGATGCGTTCGACGCGCATCGCGATCTGCTCGCGCGCCTCGGCTTTGAGGCCGAAGCCTTCGGCGGCGCCTCGGTGCTCGTGCAGGCCACGCCGCATCCGCACCCCCGATTCGACGCCGAGCGTTGCCTGCGCGACACGCTGCAGGCGCTGACCGGCGACCGCGTGGCCAGTACGCACGGCCGGCATGAGCGGCTTGCGGCGACCGTTGCGTGCAAGGCCGCCATCAAGGCCGGCGACGTGCTCGCCGCCGGCGAAATGCGCGCGCTCTACCTCGCGCTCGCCGGCACCACCCTTCCGGCGCACGACGTGCACGGGCGCGCCACCATCGTCCACCTCTCGTGGGATGAGCTCGAACGGCGCTTTGGACGGCGCTGAGCTCCGCATCGTGTGCGGGCCGACCGGCGCCGGCAAGTCCGCGCTGGCCCTCGCTCTTGCCAAGGCGCACGGTCTGACCATACTCGTGGCCGATTCCCGGCAGGTCTACCGCGGATTCGACATCGGCACGGCGAAGCCCACGGCCGCGGAACAGGCCGAGGTGGCGCACGAAGGGCTCGACCTCGCCGATCCGACGGTGCGGTTCAGCGCGGCGGCGTGGGCCTCGCACGCCGATTCTGTCATCCGGCAGCTCGGCGCCGATCGGGTGCTCGTCGTCGGCGGGACCGGTCTCTATTTGCGCGCGCTCGTCAGGCCGCTGTTCGCCGAGCCGCCGCTCGACGCCGCGCGCCGCGCCGCGCTGACCGCCGAACTCGAGACCCTCGACACGGCCACGCTGCGCCGGTGGGTGCTCCACGTCGACGCCGCGCGCGCCGGACTCGGCCGAACGCAGCTGCTGCGCGCGCTCGAGGTTGCCCTGCTCACTGGGCGGCGCATCTCCGACCTCCACCGGCAGGACGCCCGGCCGCCCAACTGGCGCGCGCGCTGGCTCGTGGTCGATCCCGGCGACGCACTCCACGCGCGCATCGAACGGCGCTTGGGCGAGATGCTCGACGCCGGCTGGCTCGACGAAGTTCGCGCCCTCGTGTCCCGCGTTCCCCCCGAGGCACCGGCGTGGAATGCCTGCGGTTACCAGGCATTGCGCGCCTTCACGGAGGGGCAGGGGACGCTCGCGACGGCGCGCGCGGCTATACTTGTCGCAACGCGCCAGTATGCAAAACGGCAGCGGACTTGGTTCAGACATCAGCTTGGCGACGAAGCCGTGACCCCCATTGATCCACGAAGCGCCGGCGCCGTCGAGGCGGCCGCGCGCTGGTGGCGCGAGGAACGACCGGCGTGAAGATCGGCATCACCTGCTACCCGACGTATGGCGGCTCCGGCGCGGTCGCAACCGAGCTTGGCATCGCGCTCGCCGCGCGCGGCCATGAGGTGCACTTCATTACCTATGCGCCCCCGTTCCGGCTTCCGGTCTCCTCGCCGCGCATCGTCTTCCACGAAGTCGCCATCGGGTCGTACCCGCTCTTCCAGTACCCGCCGTACGACCTCGCCCTCGCCGTGCGCATGCACGAAGTCGCCACCCAGCAGAAGCTCGACCTGCTGCACGTGCACTACGCCATCCCGCACGCCACCAGCGCCTGGCTCGCCAAGCAGATGCTGCGCGAGGCGGGGCTCGACATCCCGGTCGTCACCACGCTGCACGGCACCGACATCACCATCGTCGGCCAGGATCATTCGTACCACGCCATCACGAAGTTCTCCATCGAGAAGTCCGACCGCGTTACGGCGGTGTCGCAGTATCTCAAGGACGAGACCGTGCGCGCGTTCGGCTGCGAGAACGAGCGGGTGGAGGTCATTCCCAACTTCGTCGATCCGGCGGTCTACACGCGTGCGGCCTCCGATGCCACGCTGCGTCAGCAGCTGGGCGGCGGACGCAAGGTGCTGATGCACATCTCCAACATGCGCCCCGTCAAGCGCGTGACCGACGTCGTGCAGACCTTCGCCGCCGTGCGCCGGCACGTGCCGTCGGTGCTCGTGATGGTCGGCGACGGCCCCGACCGCCAGGCCGCCGAAGAAGAGGCGCGCCGCCTCGACGTCGAAAGCGACGTGCGCTTCCTCGGCAAGATCGACGGTGTCGCGCCGCTGCTCGCCAGCGCCGATCTCTACGTGCTCACCACCGATCAGGAGAGCTTCGGGCTCTCCGCGCTTGAGGCCCAGGCGTGCGGCGTGCCTGTGCTCGGCTACGCGGTTGGGGGCCTGCCCGAAGTCGTCGAGTCGGGCGTCACCGGATATCTCGGCGCCGTCGGCGACATCGTGGGGCTCTCGCATGCCGCGCTCGACCTGCTGGGCAGCGAGCCGAAGTGGCGCGCCATGAGCCACGCGGCCGTCGAGCGCGCCGTCAGCAACTTCTCCACCGATCGCGTCATTCCCCGATACGAATCCCTCTACGCCGACGCCGCGCGCTAGCCGCGCGGCGCCACTTCCAGGTCTTCGCGCATGCACGAACTCTCGCTCTGGCAGGCGGCGGTGCTGGGCACGCTGCAGGGACTCGCCGAGTTCCTCCCCATCAGCAGCTCCGCCCACCTGTCGCTCACGCCGTGGGCCTTTGGCTGGAATGAGCCCGGGCTCGCCTTCGACGTCGCCCTGCACGTCGGCACGCTGGTGGCGCTCATCGGCTATTTCTGGTCGGAATGGATCGCGCTCGCGCGCGCCGCGCTCAATGTCGCCACGACGTGGAAGGTCGAGACCGTCGCCGAGCGACGCGTGATCTTCATCGTCGTGGCAACGATTCCGGCGGCCATCTTTGGTCTCCTGCTGGAGGATTACGCCGAGACCGTTTTCCGCGCCCCGGCGCTCACCGCCACCGCGCTCGTCATCATGGGCGCGCTGCTCTGGTGGGCCGACCATCGTGCGGCGACGTCCAATCACCTCGACGGGATGCGCTGGCAACAGGCTCTGCTCATCGGCATCGCGCAGGTCTTCGCGCTCATTCCTGGCGTGTCGCGTTCGGGCTCGACCATCACCGCGGCGCGGGCGCTGATGTTCGACCGCCAGTCGGCGGCGATTTTCAGTTTCCTGATGTCGATGCCGGTCATCGCCGCCGCTGCCGTGCTCAAGGTACCCAAGCTGTTCAGCGCGGGCGCCGACCTCACGGTGCTCATCGGCATCACCGCCGCCGCGATCAGCAGCTGGCTGGCCATCGCCGTGCTCCTGCGCTTCATCCAGCGCAACGGCTTCGCCGTCTTCGCGATCTACCGGTTCGCGCTCGGCGCGGCCGTCTACGCGCTCATCGCGTATCGTGGGTGACGCGGTCTACGACGGACTGACCGGCAGCGCGCTCGCCGCGCGGCTCGGTCTGGCTGCTTGCAACGTGCACGCGCAGTGCGCCTCCACCATGGATCTGGCGCACGCTGCCGCTGGCCGCGGCGCGCCGGCGGGCACGCTGATTCTCGCCAACGAGCAGACGGCGGGGCGGGGGCGAGGCGGCCGGCGCTGGACCTCGGCGCCCGGTGACGGCGTGTGGATGACGTTCATCGAACGTCCGCGGACGCCCGCCGGGCTTGACGTCCTCTCGCTGCGCGTCGGCTTGGCGCTGGCCGAGTCGCTCGACGACGTGGCCGGGGATCGCATCCAGCTCAAGTGGCCGAACGACCTCTTCCTGCGTGACGGCAAGCTCGCCGGCATCCTTATCGAGGCGCGCTGGCGTGATCGCAGCGTTGAATGGGTCGCCATCGGCGTCGGCCTCAACGTAGTGCAGGCGGGCGACGTGCCGCAGGCGCGGGGGCTCGCTCCCGGTGTCACGCGCCTGGACGCGCTCGATCGCGCCGTCCCCGCCGTGCGCGCGGCGGCGGCGCGCGAAGGGCCGCTCGATACGGGCGAACTCGCGCGCTTCGCCGCGCGCGACCTCGCCGTCGGGCGCCGTGCCGTCCAGCCGGCCGCCGGGGTTGTGGCCGGCGTGGACGCGGGGGGAGAATTACTGGTCGATACGCCTGCCGGCCGCGTCGCATGCCGGAGTGGGTCGCTCGTCTTCGTGGAGGATCGCTGATGCTGCTCGTCTTCGACGTCGGGAACACCGAGACCACCATTGGACTCTGCGATGGCGACGACATCTCGGCCCGCTGGCGCGTGACCACCAACCACAGTCGCACGCCCGACGAGGTCTACCTGTTGCTGCGCGCGCTGCTCGACGCGTCGGGCGTGCGCCTCGAGGCGCTCACCGGGGCGGCGATCGGCTCTGTAGTTCCGTCGGTCACCGGTCCACTGGCCGACGCCTGCGAGCGGCTCACGGGCGCGCCGGCCGTCATCGTCGACGCGCGGTCCAAGCTGCCGATTACGCTCGACGTCGATGAGCCGATGACGGTCGGGGCCGACCGGCTCATCAACACGCTGGCCGCCAGCCGCATTCATCGTCGCGACTGCATTGTCGTCGATCTCGGCACGGCGACGACGTTCGACTGCATCACGGGGAGCGGCAGCTTCATCGGCGGCGTCATCGCGCCCGGCGTGCAGATGTCGGCGGAGTCGCTCTTCCGCAAGACGGCCAAGCTCGCCGCCACCGAGCTGGTGCCTCCGACGCGCGTCATCGGACGGCGCACCGAGGAGTGCATTCGCGCCGGTGTCGTGCTCGGCGCGGCCGATTCAATCGACGGCATCGTGCGACGCATCAAGGCCGAGTGGCCAGGTGGGCAGGTGCCGCTGGTGATCGCGACGGGCGGCCTTGCCGCGGCGTTCAAGCCGCTCTGTTCAGAGTTGGAGCTTCTCGAGCCGGACCTCACGCTTCGTGGCCTCGCGTTGGCGTACGCGCTGCTCAAGTAGTCGTCGTCGAAATGGCAGGGGACGAGGGCCGACGTGGCAGTCGGCCTTCTGCAATTTTGGCAGACATAACTCGTTGCAGTTGCACAGGTTAGCATAGATGCCGGCGAACAAGACGCCCTTGATCTGGCCGTGTTCTTGCTTATCTTTCGCCCTGTTGTTAGCACTCGGCAGTGATGAGTGCCAACGAATACGACATCACAAAACAACCCCCAGCACGAGGAGTTCAGAACATGGCAGCCAAGACCCCTGGGTCGAAGGTCGCGCCGCTCGCCGATCGCGTCGTGATCAAGGCGATCGAGGAAGCCGAGCAGATGCGCGGTGGCCTGTACATCCCGGACACGGCCAAGGAGAAGCCGCAGCAGGGCGAGATCATCGCCGTCGGCCCGGGCCGCTATGAGGACGGCAAGCTGATCCCGATGGGCGTCAAGGTCGGCGACAAGGTGCTCTACGGCAAGTACAGCGGCACCGAAGTCACCATCGACAGCGAGAACTACCTGATCCTTCGCGAGTCCGATGTCCTCGCGATCGTCCACTAAGAACCCCACAGCCCCACGGAGCTGATACACATGGCAGCGAAGCAACTGCATTTCAACGTTGATGCGCGCGCGGCGCTCAAGCGCGGCGTCGACCAGTTGGCCGAGGCGGTGAAGGTCACGCTCGGCCCGAAGGGCCGGAACGTCGTCATCGAGAAGAAGTTCGGCGCCCCGACGGTGACCAAGGACGGCGTGACGGTGGCCAAGGAAGTCGAGCTCACCGATCCGATCGAGAACCTCGGCGCCCAGATGGTCAAGGAAGTCGCCACCAAGACGTCGGACAACGCCGGCGACGGCACGACGACGGCGACGGTGCTCGCCCAGGCGATCTTCCGCGAAGGCCTCAAGAACGTGACGGCCGGCGCCAACCTCGCCATCACCGAGGAGCTCAAGAAGATCTCGGTGCCGACCGCCGGCAAGAAGGAGATTGCGCAGGTTGGCTCGATCTCGGCCAACAACGACAAGGAAATCGGCGAGTTGATCGCCGACGCGATGGACAAGGTCGGCAAGGACGGCGTGATCACCGTGGAAGAGGCCCGTGGCCTCGAGACGACGCTGGAGACCGTGGACGGCATGCAGTTCGACCGCGGCTACCTGTCGCCGTACTTCATCACCGATCCGGACAAGATGGAGGCCGTGCTCGAGGACGCCTACATCCTGATCCACGACAAGAAGATCTCGTCGATGAAGGACCTGCTCCCGGTGCTCGAGAAGGTCGCGCAGACCGGCAAGCCGCTCCTGATCATCGCCGAGGACATCGAGGGCGAGGCGCTGGCCACGCTCGTCGTGAACAAGCTGCGTGGCACGCTGAAGGTCGCCGCCGTCAAGGCGCCGGGCTTTGGTGACCGCCGCAAGGCGATGCTCGAGGACATCGCCGTCCTCACCAAGGGCAACGTCATCAGCGAGGAAGTCGGCTTCAAGCTCGAGAACGCCGTGCTCTCCGACATGGGCCGCGCCAAGCGCCTCGTGATCGACAAGGACAACACGACGATCATCGACGGCTTCGGCGACGAGGACAAGATCAAGGGGCGCATCAAGGAGATCGAAGTCGCCATCGAGAAGTCGACGAGCGACTACGACAAGGAGAAGCTCCAGGAGCGCAAGGCGAAGCTGGCGGGCGGCGTGGCCGTCATCAACGTCGGCGCCGCGACCGAAGCCGAAATGAAGGAGAAGAAGGCCCGCGTCGAGGACGCGCTGCACGCCACGCGCGCGGCCGTCGAGGAGGGTATCGTCCCGGGCGGCGGCGTCGCGCTCATCCGCGCGCAGTCGGCGCTCAAGGGCATCAAGCTCGAGCTCGAGGAGCAGATCGGCGTCGACATCATCCGCAAGGCTGTTGAAGAGCCGCTGCGCATGATCGTCGCCAACGCCGGCGGTGAGGGGTCGATCGTGATCGAGAAGGTGCGCGCGTCGAAGGACAAGAACTACGGCTACAACGCGCTCACCGACACGTACGAGGACCTCGTGGTCGCCGGCGTCATCGACCCGACCAAGGTGACGCGCACGGCGCTTCAGAACGCCGCGTCCATCGCCGCCCTCCTCCTCACCACGGAAGCGATCATCGTGGAGAAGAAGGAAGAGAAGCCCGCCATGCCGGCCGCGCCGGGTGGTGGAATGGGCGGGATGTACTAGGCCGAGATTGAGGATCTGGACCGAGGATTCCGATCCGGGATCTCGATTCAGGACCGCGATCACGATGGGGGCCGGGCGATTTCGCCCGGCCCCCATTCGTTAGTGCCAACCGCCTAGAGCCCCAGCTCGATCTGCCCCGCGCCGACGGTGCCGGGCCACGTAACACCGTCCTGCGATGCGCAGGCCAGCGTGCCCTTGAACGCCGTGCGGCGCAGCGCGTCACGCGCCGCGGCGTGGGCGACGTCCGGCGCATTGTTCTGCTGGCTCAGGTGCGCGAGCAGCACGTGGCGCAGGCCGCGGTGCGCCGCGTGCTGCAGCAACTCGCCGGACTGCCGGTTGCTGAGGTGCCCGGTGCTGCTGGCGATGCGCGCCTGCAGAAACGGCGGGTACGGACCGTTGCGCAGCATCACCTCATCGTGATTGCTCTCGAAGACGAGCACGTCGAGGCGCTCGAATGCCGCGCCGAGTCCGTCAGGGACGTGCCCGAGGTCGGTGGCCACGCCAACGCGCGCGCCGCTGCGGTGCGCCGTGATCACCACCGCCGCCGGCTCGGCGGCATCGTGCGGCACGGCCACCAGCTCCACCGTGCACTCGCCAATGGCGCGCGGCGCGCCGTACGCCGTGGCCAACAGGCGATCCGCCGGAAGATCCGCGATTCCCGCGAGTGTGCCCGCCGTGCTCACCACCGGCCAGCGCCATTTGGCCACGGCCTGGGCGAGCCCCTTGATGTGATCGATGTGCTCGTGGGTGATGACCACGGCCTGAATCGACTCGGGCGCCACGCCCGCCTCCGCCAGGCGCCGGGCGAGGATGCGCGGCCCAAGTCCACAGTCCACGAGCAGGCGCGTCCCGCCCGATTCAACCAGCGTCGCGTTGGCCTTGCTCCCGCTGGCGAGCGTGCAGACCCTCACCGCCGCTCCCGCAGAGACGGCGGGAGCTGCTCGAGCAGCGGCTTGAGGTTGCGCGCCTTCTCCTCGGTGGTCACCAGCACGACGCCGTTGTGCTCAACCACGACCAGCCCCGATACGCCGTAGAGCACCACGTCGGCCCCTGTGGCGTACACGACGTTCGCCGTCGCGTCGTACGCGTGCACTCTACCGTGCGCAATGTTGCCCGCGGCGTCGCCGGCGCGCACGCCGCGCAGCGCCGCCCACGTGCCGACGTCGTTCCAACCGAACTGGCCGGCCAATACGTACACGCGCGCGCTGCGCTCGAGGACGCCAACGTCCACGGCGATCGGTTCCTTTACCGCGCCAAAGAACGCCGCGGCGTCGTCGCCGGCGGCGGCGAGCGGCGCGGCGACGGTTGGGCAGTGCGCGCGCAGTTCATCGAGGAACACGCCCACCGGCCACGCAAAGATCCCCGAGTTCCACAGCGCGCCGGCGGCCACGAGCGCCTCGGCCCGCTCCTGATTCGGCTTTTCCGCGAAGCGCGCCACGCGGCGCGCGGCGCCCTCTGTGGCGTCGCCTACCTCGATGTAGCCGAGGCCCGTGTCGGCGTGCGTCGGCACGATGCCAACCGTGATCAGGCCATGCGTGCGCACCGCTTCCGCCGCGGCGAGCTTGAGCGCGTCGCGGAACTTCGGCACGTCGCCAATGGCCCAGTCGGCATGCACCGACACCATGATGGCGTCCGGCCCCGCCTGCTTGGCGATGCGCGCCGCCGCCCACGCGAGCGCTGCGGCGGTCCCCGCTGGCCGCGGCTCGGCGAGCACGTGATCAGCCGGCAGTTCGGGCGCAATGGCGCGCACCCCGTCGGCCAGCTCGGCGTTGGTCAGCACCAGCGTGCGCGTCGCGTCGGCCACCGGTGCCAGACGGTCGAGCGCGTCGCGCAGCATCGGCTGGTCGCTGATCAGCGGCAGAAACTGCTTGGGCCGCTCCGGGGTGCTCAACGGCCAGAATCGCGACCCCACGCCGCCGGCGAGAATCACGACCCACGTCGGGGCAGTGTTCATGAGTCCACTCCGCCGGCGCCGTCGTCCATGCCGGTCAACTCGAGCACCCGGGCGTACAGTCGCTTGGGACTGAATGGCTTGGTGATGAAGTCCGAGGCGCCGAGTCGCATCGCTTCGTCGTAGCGCTGGTCCTGGCCGGCCGCCGTGAGAATCACACAGGGCAGGGACGCCCAGCGCGCGTCGCCGCGCATGCGGGTGAGCACCTCGAGCCCCGTGAGATGCGGCATCATGAGGTCGAGCAGGACAAGCCGGATGTCGGGGTTCGCCGTCAGCGCCTCGAGCGCTTCGCGCCCGTCAAATACCAGCGTGACGGCGAACGGCCCCTGTTCGAGCTTCGTCTTGACAATGCGGCCGATGTGCGGTTCATCGTCCGCCACGAGGACGTGGCAGGTCATGCGGCGGCGCGGCTCAGACGAGGGAGGCGATGTTCGCGCGATTCCGCCGCAGCTCGTAGAGCAGCTGCGCGAGATTCACCGACAGGAGCGCGAGCACCAGCAGCACGGCGTCGGGGGAGAGCGCCGACACGATGGCGTAGCCGCGCTCGTACTCGAGCACCTCGGTCTGCAGCGCCCCCTGCGCGGTGGCATGGCCCAGCTCATCCGCGGCGAGCAGGATGGGCGGTACGTGGGCGGCGACGTTCTCGGTGTCGAGCGTTGGCACGCCCTGGCCGTCGATCACCAGGCCGTCGCGCCCGAGGACGATGGCCGCCTGAACCCCCTCCCGATCCCGAATTGCCGCTACGAGGTCGCGAATGGTCGGCATTCGCCCGCTCCGGTGTAGTAAGGTTGCCGAAGTGTACGCTCCGTGGAGGTGAAGTCAAGCCGAATTCGCTTCCCCTGCCACCTCCCGTCCGCTACTTTCACCACACGCCATGCACACACCGAATCGCCCTCGTCGCCGCGGCCGCCGCGCGGCGTTTGCCACGCTGCTCACCGTGGCGGCCGCGCTTGCGTCCGCCGCCTGCAGCGACCCGTTCAAGCTGAAGGCCCAGTACGCCAACGAGCCGTTCGTCTACTCGGTGTACGGGCTCACCAGTGCCGGGCCGGCCAACGCCGCCGCGGCCCTCGACCTCGTTAGCCGCGCCACGGTGAAGGTTGACGGCAGTTTCGGGTTCGATGTGGCGTTCGACTTCGACGGTCAGGGCAAGATCCGCGTGATCCCCCAGCCGCTGGTTGGCTCGTCGGCGAACGGCAGTCGCGCGGTCGCGCTGCAGCGCCTCAACGGCGCGTACGAGTCGGTGATGCTCGCTCCGGCCCACGACTACGTCGCCGATTCCGTGATGACGGTGCTTCCCGGCGAGACGGTCGTCGTGCGCCTCACCTCGGCGAGCTGCATCTATCAACTGTCGAGCTTCATGTTTGCCAAGCTGGTCGTCGACTCCGTCAAGACCGGCGGGCTGATCTTCGGCCGCGGCGTGATCAATCCGAACTGCGGGTTCAAGTCGTTCGCCGACGGCATTCCGGACAAATAGCGCATGCACGACATCAAGATGGTGCGCGAGCAGGCGGCGGCGCTGCGTGACGGCATGCGCCGCCGCGGCGTGCTCGACCAGCTCGAACCGGTCATCGCGCGGCTCGAGCGGCTCGACCGCGAGCGCCGGCAGGCCATCCAGTCGGTCGAGGAGAAAAAGGCGGCGCGCAACGCGGCCAGCCAGGAAGTGGGGCGACGCAAGAAGGCGGGCGAGGATGCCGCCGACCTGCAGGCGAAGACGCGCGCGCTCGGCGAGGAGATCGCCCAGCTCGAGGCCGCCCTCACCGCCACGGAAGCGGCCATCCAGCAGGGGCTGTACGAGATTCCCAACGTCACCCTGCCGGCCGTCCCCGCCGGCGATGAGTCACACAACACCGTCGTGCGCAGCTGGGGGACCCCGCGCGCCGTCGATGGCGTGAAGCCGCACTGGGAAATCGGCGAGGCGCTCAAACTGCTCGACCTTCCGCGCGGCGCCAAGATCAGCGGCTCGGGGTTCATCGTGTTCCGCAGCGCCGGCGCGCGCCTCGTGCGCTCGTTGATGAACCTGATGCTCGATCTGCACACGCGCGACCACGGCTACGAAGAACTCTGGGTGCCGGTGGTGGTGAACCGCGCGGCGATGACCGGCACCGGGCAGCTGCCGAAGTTCGCCGACGACATGTACACCCTCACGGACGATCAGGGCTTCCTGATCCCCACCGCCGAGGTGCCGGTCACCAATCTCTACGGCGGCGAGATTCTCGACGCCGATCAGCTCCCCATGGCGCTGACCGCGTACAGCCCGTGCTTCCGCCGCGAGGCGGGTGCCGCCGGCAAGGACACGCGCGGTCTCCTGCGCGTGCATGAGTTCGACAAGGTCGAGTTGGTGCGCTACTGCCGCCCCGAAGACGGGCCCGCCCAGCTCGAGCTGCTCCTCGGCCACGCCGAGGCGGTGCTGCAGCGGCTCGGACTGCCGTACCGGGTGGTGCTGCTCGCCGCGGGCGACACGGGCTTCAGCAGCGCAATGACGTACGATCTCGAGGTCTTCGCTCCCGGAGTCGGCAAGTGGCTCGAAGTGTCGTCGTGCTCGGTCTTCACCGACTACCAGGCACGCCGCGCGAACATCCGCTTCCGCGCGGCCGCCGGTGAAAAGCCGCAGTTCGTCTACACGCTCAACGGCTCCGCGCTCGCCTTCCCGCGCGTCATCGCCGCCCTGCTCGAGCATTACCAGCAGCCCGACGGCTCGGTCGTGGTTCCCGAGGCGCTGCGGCCGTACGTCGGCGCCGACATTCTCCGCTAGGCCATGCCACGCCGGGTGCCGGTGCTCCTGCTTGCATTCGGCCTGCTCCTGCTGCTGGGGTCGTACATCTGGTATGCCCAGCGCGTGGTTGATGAGCTGCGCGGCGAAGCCGCCAGCTCAAGCCTGATGTTCGCCCGCGTCTATGCCGCGCTGGTCGACACGTCGGCCACGGCCGACGGCACCGCGACGCTGCTCGACCTCTCGCGTGAGATTCGCGAGTTGGGGGTACCCGTCGTCGTCACCGACGCTGAGGATCGCCCCACGTATTTTGCCAACCTGCCCGAGCTCGGCGTCGGCGTCGCGAGCCCGCGCGACCCGCGCTACGCCGCGCTGCGCGAAATGGTGCGGACGCTCGACCGGCAGAACCCGCCAGTGGTTGAGCCGGGGATCGGCAAGATCCACTTCGGCAACACCCCGCTGGTGCGCGGGCTCAAGGTCATTCCGCTGCTGCAGGTCTCGATGCTCAGCCTGCTCATCGTCGTGGGCATCCTGACGCTCGGCGTCCGCGCGCGTGCCGAGCGCGAACGGGTCTGGGCCGGCATGGCGCGCGAGGCCGCGCATCAGCTGGGCACGCCGCTCTCCTCGATCAAGGGCTGGCTCGAGCTCCTCGCCGAGCGCGAGGGCGACCCCGCCGCGGAATCGGCGCGCCATCACATGCAGGGCGACGTCGAGCGCCTTGAACGCGTGGCCCACCGCTTCGAACGCATCGGCCGCCCGCCAAAGCTGGTCCCCACCGACATCGGCGAAGCGGTGGAGGCGGTGGTGAATTACTTCCGCGCCCGCGTCCCCACGCTTGCCAACACGGTGGTGGTAAACTTCGAGCGGGGCGACGGCCCGCTCGTCATCCCCGCCGACCGCGTGCTGGTGGAGTGGGCGGTGGAGTCGCTGGTGAAGAACGCGGTGGACGCGTTGGCCGGGCGCGGCGGCACGATCGGCGTGCGCGTCGACCGCGCGGCCGGCGGCGGCGCTCGCGTGCGCGTCGCCGACGACGGGCCGGGCATTCCCCCCGATCTGCGCCGCAAGATCTTCGCCGCCGGATTCACCACAAAGGAGCGCGGCTGGGGCATCGGCCTGCCGCTCGCACGCCGCATCGTCGAGGAATCGCATCGCGGACGGATGGCGCTCGTGCCGTCGGATCGCGGCGCCGTGTTCGACCTGACGTTTCCGGGATGACGGGGCAGGGACCCTCGGGTGAAATCACCCTGAACGCGGCGCAGCGCGCCGCGGTTGAGCACGGCCTCGGGCCGCTGCTCGTGCTCGCCGGCGCCGGCTCGGGCAAGACGCGCGTGCTCACGGCCCGCGTCGCCCGCATCGTCGAGGAACTCGGCGTGCCGCCGCACCGCGTGCTGGCGGTGACCTTCACCAACAAGGCCGCCGGCGAGATGCGCGCGCGCATTGCGCGGCTGCTGCACGACGAGCCGCGCGGCATGTGGATCGGCACGTTCCACGGCATCGGCGCCCGCCTGCTGCGACTGCACGCCGACCGCGTGGGGCGTACGCCGGAATACACCATCTACGACGAAGACGACACGCTGGCCGTGATCAAACGGCTGATGGAGCGCGAGAAGGTATCGGTCAAGGAGTTCGCGCCCAAGGCGATCGTCGCCGCCATCAGCGACGCCAAGAACGCGCTCGTGCCGCCCGACGAGTACGCGCGTCTCGCCATGACGCCGCTCACGCGCGCCGTCGCGCCGGTCTACGCGGCGCTGGAGCCCGCCTTCCGCGCGCAGAACGCGGTCTCGTTCGACGACCTGCTCGTCCTCCCGGTGCAGCTGCTCAGCGCGCACGGGGACCTGCGCGCGCACTACGCCGACCGCTTTGCGCACGTCCTCGTCGACGAATACCAGGACACCAACCACGCGCAGTACGAGTTCGTGCGCCTCCTCTCCGGCCCGCAGGGCAACGTTGCCGTCGTCGGTGACGATGACCAGTCCATCTACGGCTGGCGCGGCGCGGACGTGCGCAACATCCTCGACTTCGAGCGCGACTACCCCGGCGCGCGCGTCGTGCGCCTCGAGGAGAACTATCGCTCCACGCCGGGCATTCTCGCGCTCGCCAACGTCGTCATCGCCCAGAACGCGGCGCGCCGCGGCAAGACCCTGCGCGCCACGCGCCCCGGCGGCGAGCCGGTGACGGTGCTCAAGGCACTCGACGACCGCGACGAAGCTGACGCCATAGCCGACGCCATCGAGGCGCGGCGCCTGAACCTGCGCGAGCGTCCCGCCGAGATGGCGGTGCTGTACCGCACCAACGCGCAGAGCCGGGCCATCGAAGAGTCGCTGCGCCGGCGCAGCATTCCGTATCGCCTCGTGGGCGCCGTGCGCTTCTACGACCGCCGCGAAGTGCGCGACCTGCTCGCCTGGCTGCGACTGACCGCCAATCCCGCCGACGACGAGGCCTTCCGCCGTGCGATCGGCGCGCCGCGGCGCGGCATCGGCGACTCCACGCTCGAGCTGCTCGCCGCCGCCGCCCGCGATCGCGGCATCGCCCTGCTCGAGATGGCGCGGCGCGTCGGCGAACTCGACGGCGTGCGCCCCGCCACCCGCCAGGCGCTCGGCGATGTCGCCGTCCTCGCCGACCGCTTCCGCGCCAGCGCTGCCGACGCCAGCGTCGACCGTCTGATCCTCGAGATCCTGCAGGCCACCGGCTACGACGCGGCGCTGCGCGCCGAGGGCGCCGAGGGACTTGACCGACTCGACAATGTGCGCGCCATGGTCGAGGGTGCCGCCGAGACCGTCGTTGACGACGGCGGCGAACTTGGCTTGCGTCCGCTCGATCATTTTCTGCAGAAGGCGATGCTGGTGACCGCCGCCGATCAGCTCGGCCCCGATGCCGACGCCGTGACGCTGATGACGGTGCACACGGCCAAGGGGCTCGAGTTCCCGGTGGTCTTCATCGCCGGGCTCGAAGACGGGCTCTTCCCACTCGGCCGCGCGTTTGACGATCCCGACCTGCTCGAGGAGGAGCGGCGCCTCCTCTACGTCGGCATCACGCGCGCCGAGCGCAAGCTCACGCTCACGTGGGCGATGTCGCGGCTCCGCAACGGGGAACTGATGCCCGGCATCCTCTCGTCGTTCGTGACGCCGGTACCCAAGGAGCTGTACGAGTCGCAGATGACCGCCAAGCTGCGCGGCAGCGCCGCCGCCTTCGCGTACACCTCACCCGCCGCGCGGCGCCCCGGCGCGCCGATCTCGCGCCCGTCGGTGTGGGAGCCGGCGGCCGATGAGGACTCGCAGGTGGCACCGCGCTACGTGAAGGGGGCGCGCGTGCGGCACAAGGCGTTTGGCAGCGGCACGATTCTCGAACTCTCCGGCGCCGGACGCGATACCAAGGTCACCATCGAGTTCGACGACGAGGCCGTGGGGCGCAAGCGGCTGGTCGTGGCCTTCGCCGCCCTCGAACGCGACGACGACTAGCTGCGCTCCGGCGTGTACAGCGGCGTCGGGAGTCCGGCCGCGAACGCCAGTGACGACGTGGGCAGTCCGAAATGCCGATGGGCCGCGTCGCGCGCCGCGTCATCGTCTCCGCCGCGCCGCAGCGCCGTGCGGCGCACCGCCTTGGCCGCGCGCAACGGTTCATCCCCCGACGGATCGTGCACGTACGGCTCGCTGCCGTCGGCGCGCCGCAGGAAGTCGACGACGTAGTCGAACGACCGCGTGAGATAGGCGCCGACGTCCCGCTCGGCGAGATCCCAGCGGCTGCGCTCGGCCATCAGGTTGAAGACGCGCTGCCAGCTCTCGGCGTCGGTCACGCGCACCATGCCGCGGAAGATCCGTCGGTTGGTGTACGTGCTGAAGATCGTCGGACTCAGAATGCGGTCCAGATGGCCGTCGGCCCGCGCGTGGTCGAGCAGGATGATCTCGTGCGCCCGCCGGCTGTGCCGCGCGCCGAGGTGCCACTCGAACCGGCTCTCCCAGTACGAGTGTCCAATGGCGCTTGTGCTCGACGTGACGGCGAGCTGGTGCGGCACGAACCAGTTGTGGGCGACGACATCGGCGGCGAGATGCGCGAGGTAGCCGTACGCGAACGCCTGCAGCGTCTCGTCGCGCGCGCGGTCGAGGATCTCCAGCCCCACATACCAGTGATGACAGTGTCGGCCGAAGCGCGCGTACTTCTTGGCGATGCTCGTGTCGGCGGCGATCGATCCGTAAAGAAAGTCGTACGGGAACGCGAGCAGCAGGTCGGCGATCCGCGGCGGGAGCAGAAATGCCGACCGCAGCACGGCCTCGCCGAGCAGGATATGCGTGCCCGGCGTCCACGCGTGCGCCACGGCCGGCGTGAGCGCCACCAGCGCGAGCGCGGCGAGCGCGATGCGCAGGGGTGCTGCCGGCGTCACCTGCCTTGTGCGTGGACCGCGGCGCCGCACGACGCTACGGGCTCGGCGACGCGCCGCTGGGACCTTCGCCGCCACCTGCGCCGCCACCACCTCCACGCCGCCGCCGGTGCCGCCGCCGGCGAGGGCGTCCGTGCGGCGCGTGGCCCTCATCCGCGTACGGCGACTCATGGCCGTCCTCGTCATCGGTCAGTCGCACCGGCTCGTCCTGCTCGTCGCGCGCGTCGTCAATCGGCGGCGGGCGTCGCACGCGATCTCGCTGGTTGCGAAACAGCCGAGACCCGGCCTTGATCGTGCTCACCGCCGCGCCCGCCACCTCGGCCACCGCCTCCGCCTTGTCGGTCACGCGCCCCAACAGCTCACCCACATCGTCGATGCGGTCGGCAATCCCGCTCACCGAATCGCGCACGCGCGTGGTGGCCGCCGACAGCGCCTCGGCCGCCGCCGCCGCGTCGCGCTTCACGACGTCGGTCAGCACGCGCACGTTCTCGGCGGCCGACGTGGCACTGGCGATCATCGGATCAACCTTGGTCGCCAGGCGCGCCAACTGCTCCTGCATCGCCTGCTGCGCTTTCCACATCCGGTAGAAGATCACGCACAGCAGCACGAGCAGCAGCAGCGTGACCACCTGCGTCAGCCCCGACGCCGTGTACACGACCTGCTCAAAGCCGCTGCGCGCCTGAGGCACCGGACGCACCAGCAGCGTATCAGCCGCGATTCGGAGGAGAGGAGTCATGTTCGTAGCTTCCTCCGCTGGACGCGCAAACGCAAGGGTTCCCGACGCAATCAGATTCCGCAAACTCCCGCCACGCCGTAACTTTGGTCCATGAAATTCCAAGTCGAAGGCGGCCGCCCGCTGAGCGGCACCATCCGCCCCTCCGGCAACAAGAACGCGGCGCTCCCCATCGTCGCCGCCACGCTCCTCACCGAGCATCCCGTCACGCTGCAGAATGTCCCGCGCATCAAGGACATCGAGATCCTGGTCGAGCTCATCGCGACCACGGGCGCCGAGGCGCGATGGACGGGTCCGAACACGCTGTCGGTGCATGCCAAGTCGGTATCGGCGCGCGCGCTCGACCTGGAAATGTGCAAGCGCATTCGCGGCTCCATCCTGCTGGCCGCGCCGTTGCTGGCGCGCTGCGGCGAAGTCACGCTCTCTCCGCCGGGCGGAGACGTCATCGGCCGCCGCCGGCTCGACACGCACTTTCTCGCGCTCGAACAACTCGGCGCCGATCACGTGCTCTCCGATCAAATTCGGCTCACGACCAAGGGACTGGTTGGCGCCGATGTCTTCCTCGATGAGCCCAGCGTTACCGGCACCGAGAATGCCGTAATGGCCGCCGTGGCCGCGCGCGGCACCACGATCCTGCGCAACGCGGCCAGCGAGCCGCACGTGCAGGACCTGTGCGAGTTCCTGGCGGCGCTCGGCGCGCGCATCGACGGCATCGGCACGAACACGGTGACGGTCCATGGCGGCGCGACGCTCGGCGCCGCCACGCATACCATCGGCCCCGATCACATCGAAGTCGGCTCGTTCATCGGTCTGGCCGCGGTGACGCGCAGCGAGCTGCGCATTGCCGACGCCGGCGTGCGCCACCTGCGCTCGGTGCTCATGGGGTTTGAACGGCTTGGCATCACCTGCCGCCCTGAGGGCGACGACCTCATCGTGCCGGCCGCGCAGTCGATGGTGATCCAGAACGACATCGGCGGACACGTGCCCAAGCTCGAGGACCAGCCGTGGCCCGCCTTTCCGGCCGACGTGATGTCCATTGCCATCGTCACCGCGACGCAGTGCGAGGGGCTGATCCTGATGCACGAGAAGATGTTTGAGTCGCGCATGTTCTTTGTCGACAAGCTCGTGTCGATGGGCGCGCGCATCGTGCTGTGCGACCCGCATCGCGCGCTCGTCGCCGGCCCGTCGGAGCTGCGCCCCGGCACGGTGGAGAGCCCCGACATTCGCGCCGGCATGGCGATGCTGCTCGCCGCCCTGTGCGCGCGCGGCGTGAGCACCATCAAGAACGTCGGACAGATCGACCGCGGGTACGAGCGCATCGACGAGCGGCTCAACGCGCTCGGCGCCCGCATCACGAGGGTGCCGGAGGACCATTGAGCGGCGCGCTCCCGCCGCGCGAGCGGGTCGCCTCCTTCGCCGTCCTCGGGCTGAACGCGTTCACCACGACGCGCGACGCCGGGTCGTTTGGCTTCACCGATGACGCCCCGGTGCGCGAAGTGCAGGACCGCTGGTTCGCGCTCATGCGCGCCACCGGTGGACGCGTCGCGTCGGCGTATCAGGTGCACGGCACGCGCGTGGTGACGCACACGCCGGGGTGGGACGGCTGGCTGCGCGTCGACGCCGCCGACGGCCACGCCGCCAAGCATCGCGACACGACGCTCGTCGTGACGGTCGCCGATTGCGTTCCCGTGTTCATCGGGCATCCCGGCGGCGCGTCGGCGCTGCTGCACGCCGGCTGGCGCGGCGTCGCCGGAGGAATCCTCGACGCCGGCGTTCACGCGCTCAAATCCCTCGGTTGTTCGCCGAGCGACCTCGTCGTGCATCTCGGGCCGGCCATCTGTGGCGCGTGCTACGAAGTGGGCCCCGATGTCTACGCGCAGCTCATGCGACGCACCATTGATCGGCCGGCCACCGTCGACCTGCGCGCGCTGCTCGCCGATCAGGCGCGGCTGGCGGGCGTGAAGCAGGTGGACACCAGTGCGTGCTGCACGCGCTGCCACAACGATCGGTTCTTCTCGCATCGGGCCGGCGACAGCGGACGACAAGTGGCGGTGATCGCCTCGGCCACCTGAGGCGCAAGGGCGAGGAGCACCCGCTCAGTATCTTGACGCTGGGTGTCGCGGCATCTATAATACTCAGGCTGGGCGGGCTCCTTCCGCCTTGGAAATGTGGGGTCGCCCCCCACATTTTTTTGTCTTTTTTTGGGATTGAAATCAAGTGAAGCAGACGCTGGAACCCATTGTCGTTGCTGCACTTGACTCGCTGGGGTTCGACCTCGTCGAGTTGCGGATCGGAGGCACGCGCCAACGACCGTTGCTCGACGTGCGCATCGA
>JACPFW010000022.1 GCA_016182795.1 Gemmatimonadota bacterium | reverse complement strand
GACCCGCATGAGCATGCCTGAACTGATCGACTTCACCCGCATGACCGGCGATCTGGTCAAGGCCATGCGGCACGCGCCGCAGCCCATCATCGCGGCGGTCGACGGGGTGTGCGCGGGGGCCGGTGCGATGCTGGCGCTGGCGTCGGATTTTCGTCTCGGCACGCCCGAGGCCAAGACCGCCTTCTTGTTCACACGGGTCGGGCTGGCGGGGGCCGACATGGGCGCCTGCGGCCTGCTGCCGCGCATGATAGGGCAGGGGCGCGCGACCAATCTGCTGATGACCGGGCGCGCGATGAGCGCCGGGGAAGGGCTGGACTGGGGCTTCTTCAGCGCCCTGCATGCGGGTGGAGAATTGCTCGATGAAGCGCACAAGCTCGCACGCCGGCTGGCTGACGGCCCGTGGTTCGCACACACCGTGACCAAGACCATGCTCAACCAGGAATGGAACATGGGCATCGAGGAGATGATCGAGTCCGAAGCCCAGGCCCAGGCCATCTGCATGGCGACCGGGGATTTCCGTCGCGCCTTCGAGGCCTTTGCCGCCAAGCAGCAACCGAAGTTCGAAGGCAATTGAGAGTGTCATGGACCGATCCATCCTCGACCTGCCGTTCTACGGCCCCGAACATCGCGCGCTGTCCGACGAGCTGAACGGCTGGGCGCCCACCGCGCTGTCCGCCATCGACCACCACGACACCGACCGCGCCTGCCGCGAACTGGTCGCCGCGCTGGGCCAGGCCGGCTTCCTGCGCTACTGCGTGCCGGCGCGCTTCGGCGGGGCGCTGGAACAACTCGACTCGCGCGCCCTGTGCATCGCGCGCGAAACGCTGGCGTATCACGACGGCCTGGCCGACTTCGCGTTCGCGATGCAGGGGCTGGGCAGCGGCGCGATCACGCTGTCCGGCTCGCCCGAGATCCAGGCGTCCATCCTGCCGCGCGTGGCCTCCGGCGAGGCGATCGCGGCCTTCGCATTGACCGAACCCGACGCCGGTTCGGATGTGGCGGCGATGAGTTGCAGCGCGCGCCTAGACGGCGACCACTACGTCCTCGATGGCGACAAGACCTGGATCTCCAACGGCGGCATCGCCGACTTCTACTGCGTGTTCGCGCGCACCGGCGAAGTGCCCGGCACGCGCGGCATCTCGGCCTTTGTCGTGTATCCGGACATGCCCGGCTTCGAAGTCGTCGAACGCCTGGAGGTCATTGCCCCGCATCCGCTCGCGCGCCTGCGCTTCACCAACCTGCGCGTACCGCTTGCGAACCGCCTCGGCGCGCCGGCCGAAGGCTTCAAGATCGCGATGCGCACGCTGGACATCTTCCGCGCCTCGGTCGCCGCCGCCGCCACCGGCTTCGCCCGGCGCGCGCTGGACGAAGCGCTGCGCCACGCCCGCGCGCGGCCGATGTTCGGCAACACGCTGGCCGATCTGCAACTCACGCAGGCGGCGCTCGGCGACATGGCGACCGCCATCGACGAGGCGGCGCTGCTGACCGCGCGCGCCGCGTGGAAGCGCGACGTGCTGCGCCGGCCCACCACGCGCGAAGCGGCGATGGCCAAGATGACCGCCACCGAAAACGCCCAACGCGTCATCGACGCGGCGGTGCAGATGCACGGCGGGCAGGGGGTGCGGGTCGGGGTCAAGGTCGAGTCGCTGTACCGCGAAATCCGCGCGCTGCGCATCTACGAAGGCGCGACCGAAGTGCAGAAACTCATCATCGCGCGCGAACTGCTGCGTGAGGCCGACGCATGATCATCGACATCAGCCCCCTCATCCACCCGGCCATGCCGGTGTGGCCCGGCGACGCGCCGGTGACCTTCACCCGCACCGCGAGCATAGGGCCGGACAGCCCGGTGAACGTGTCGCAGATCGGCCTGTCGGTGCATACCGGCGCGCACGTCGATGCGCCGTTTCACTTCGATCCGGCCGGACAGGGCATCGATGAGGTGGCGCTGGCGACCTTCATCGGCCCGTGCCGCGTCATCCACGTCATCGGTGCGCACGGTGCGGTAACCCCTGATCAGATCGCCACACACCTTGTCGACTGCCCGCCGCGCGTGCTGCTGCGCACCTGCGCCAATGCGGCGCGCGACGCGTGGAACTACGACTTCTGCGCCGTCGCTCCCGCCACCGTCGATTTGCTCGCTACTGCCGGGGTGCAATTGATAGGGCTCGATACCCCGTCATTGGACCCGGCTGACTCCGAGCACCTCGACGCCCACCTCGCGGTCTGCCGTCACCGCATGCTGATACTCGAAGGGCTGGTGCTCGACACCGTGGCCGAAGGCGACTACGAACTCATTGCGCTGCCGCTCAAACTCGCGGGCCTGGACGGCTCGCCGGTGCGCGCCATCCTAAGAAAGTCCGACTGAAATCCCCCCCAGGAGACCACCATGCACAAAACCCTGCAACCCGAAGGCTGGGTACGCCCGCGCGGCTACGCCAACGGCATTGAAGCGCGCGGCCGCCAGATTTTCGTCGGTGGCCAGATCGGCTGGAACGCCGAATGCCGCTTCGAAACCCACGACCTGGTCGAACAGACGCGCCAGGCGCTCGCTAACGCGATGACAGTCCTCGCCGTGGCCGGCGCCGGCGCCGAACACATCACCCGCTTGACCTGGTACCTGATCGACAAGAAGGAGTACGCCGCCCGCCTTGCCGAAATCGGCGCCGCCTACCGCGACACCATCGGTCGCCACTTTCCCGCCATGACGGCGGTGCAGGTCGCGGGCCTGATCGAGGACGAAGCCAAGGTGGAGATCGAGATCACGGCGGTGGTGCCGGATGGAAGCGCGCCAGCATGAGATATCCAGTCAGCGCTTGAGTATTGGCACAGTATCGTAGGGCGGATCAGCGCAGCGCAATCCGCCGTATGTGAAGTTCTGGTTGCAGTGGTTGATCGACCTGGTTGCAGTGGTTGATCGACCTACCGTCGGCCGGGTCTCGCCCCGGCGGGCGAGTGACTTTCTTGTGGCGACAAGAAAGTCACCAAAGAAACGCCGCCCAACGCCCCGGCCCTTCGGGCTGCCCTCGCTGCGCACGCCGGTCGCGGGAAGCGGCATGAACTCGCCCCCGCGGGGCTCAAACAATGCCGCTTCTTGATCCGCGTCCAGCGTGCTTCGCTCGGCGGGGCGCGAGGGCGAAAAACTGGTGCTTGATCTACTGTCTTTGGGTGTGTCAAGCATGGGTGATCGCCCTGTTGAATCACCCCGGAACCGTCAGTATCGTAGGGCAATGGGATGGACTCCTCCCTCCTCTAACGGCATCGCTGTGCCAGACTGGGCGTTGTCACAAACCAGTCACCAAGAAGGAAGGAGTCCGGCATGAACGTTACACGTATTGGGATCG
>JACPFW010000023.1 GCA_016182795.1 Gemmatimonadota bacterium | reverse complement strand
GGCGTGCTCCTGCAGGATCGCGATGATCTGCTCGGTCGTGAATCGGGCCTTCTTCATGGGGCCTCCAAGTCGACGCTAAGGTCGACCGTTTGGGGCCCGTTTGTCTAGCTCAGTTTGGCGGGAATGGCGGGGGGACCCGCAGCCGCGGAACCATCACGCATTCCTTTGTGCACACTGTGTTGGAAAATTTCCGACCGGCAGTCGCGCATGCCATAGATCATGTGAAGCTGAATCCGGGGCGCGAGAAGGAAGCGCGTGCAGAGAATCGTGGTCGCATGTCGCCTGTTGAGAGGTACGTAACAGACGTGTTTCAACGCACAACCGGCTTGTTGAATACGCAACGCGCACTAGACGACGCTGTGTCGATGATGCGCGTGTTCCCGAGTCAGTTGCAGAAGGGTAAAGCTCGAATCTCCCGAGACCGGTGGGTCGACTATCACTACGGGTATTTCACTATCGCCCTTGCCAGTATGCCTGACATCTCCTTTGTGCTTACCGCCACCGTGCACGGTCTCGGGCTCGCACCGCGGTATTGCACGAGCTCTGTCGTCCGATCGCATGACAGTGTTCGAGGCACTGCCGTTGCGCGGGCGCTCAACGGCATAGAAAAGGCAGTGCAGCTGATCAAGGAGCGCCGGAACGCGCACGTCCACCGAGGCGAGTTGGCCGACTTCGCCCACACGGACGAGACCGAGGACGAGTTCGTTTCCCATATCAAGAGCATAACCTTCATCCAAAGTGTGGACTGTCGGTTCGTGGACACCACCTTCCTCAAGCTTGGTTGGCGCGAGGTCATCCGGACGGTCGTGCCACGCCTCGAGCGGCAATCGCGAGACGTGTCTTCAGCCGTCGTACCGCTATTCGATGCGTTGCTCCCTCACTTCGTTCGTCGACGAGACCTCCTAGCGCCGTTCGATGATCGTAGCACGACGACCTAGCCCGGTGTTCCTGCTCCCGGGGTGCGTGGCAGCATTATGATTGCACGCGCTTCGATCCTCGACCAAGCTTCATCATTCTTCGACACGAGGTTCTCCGCAGCAGAACGCCATCTCGATATGCCGCAATTGCGAGTTGCGCTCCTTACAGGGCCAGACCGCGTGTCGTGGCGGTCGCGGAGACAGCGAAGCAAGAGCCAACGCAACCGAGCTGAACTAGTCGCGACGTTGAACTTCTAGCTTCCTAACAGTCAAGTAGGACGGACCGGTCCCTGGAAACGCGATAGGGTGACGAAACATTAGAATGCGCATTTCGATCTCAGCGAGCGAAGCGATGAATCCGGCCAAGAGTGGACGCTTCGGACGGCGCTTATAGTAAGTCTTTGCCACAAGCTCGTAACGATTCACAACAGGAAAGTGGGCGGGATGATCCTCACCGACAACGAGACAAAGGTTGATCTCCTCAATAACGAGGCAATCGCCAAGACCATCATCGAGCTGCTGCGCGAAAAGCCCGAGCGCGCCGTAACGATCGGGGTTCATGGAGACTGGGGTGCGGGGAAATCCAGCATCCTCGAAATGATCGAGAACGGTCTCAGTTCTGATGAGGACGTGCTCTGTATCAAGTTCAACGGGTGGCGCTTTCAGGGATTCGAAGACGCCAAGATCGCATTGATCGAGGGCATCGTCACCGGGCTTATCGAAAGACGCCCGTTGCTCACCCAGGCTGGCTTGGCCGCGAAAGACATCTTTCGGCGGATTGATTGGCTCAAGATCGCACGGCACGGGGGCGGTCTCGCTTTCACCGCGTTCACGGGCATCCCCACGGCCGATCAGGTCGGCGCGGTGGTCGGCAGCTTGAAGGGCATCTTGGCCGACCCCTCGAAACTCGCCACGCTGGAGAATTACGACAAGGCCATCGCCGGTGTGCAGGGGCTGCTGAAGCCGGGAGAGTCGAAGAATGTCCCCGAAGAGATCGAGGCATTCCGGAAAGCCTTTGACGACCTGTTGAAGCATGCGGGTGTCAAGCAACTGATCGTCCTCATCGACGATCTCGATCGCTGCCTGCCGGACACGGCGATTGAAACCCTCGAAGCCGTCCGGCTGTTCGTCTTCACCGCCCGCACCGCGTTCATCGTTGCCGCCGACGAAGCGATGATTGAATATTCCGTGCGCAAACATTTCCCCGAGTTGCCGGACACGACCGGCCCGCGCGACTATGCGCGGAACTATCTCGAAAAGCTGATTCAGATCCCATTCCGGATTCCGGCATTAGGCGAGACCGAAACCCGTATCTACGTCACCCTATTGCTCATCGGCGCCGAGCTGGGCAAGGACGATCCCGCTTACTCGGCGCTTATCACCGTCGCGCGAGAATTGCTGAAACGGCCTTGGAAGACCGCCGGGCTCGGCGCGCAGACAGTCAAGACCGCCTTGGGTGACAAGGCCGGCCAGGTCCAGAATGCGCTCGCCTTGAGCGATCAGATCGGTCCGATCCTGGCCAGCGGCACTCAGGGCAATCCGCGGCAGATCAAGCGCTTCCTGAACACCCTATTGCTGCGTCATCAGACTGCGCTCGCACGCGGTTTCGGAGATGAGGTGAAACTGCCGGTCCTAGCGAAGCTCATGCTGGCCGAACGGTTCCTGTCCAGGTTGTTCGACCAGATCGCCAGCGCCGCTGCCCGCGATCCGGACGGCCGCTGTGTAGATTTGACGGCGCTTGAAGCCGCTGCGTCGGAGGAGAAGCCAGCCGCCAAGGCGAAGCGGACCGGGCCGAAGATCAGTTCAATCGATGACGCCAAACCAACCGCCGTGACGGACTCGAAGGACAGCGCCATCCTGACGGAGTGGAAGGCGGCTGACGCGATACGGGCCTGGGCGCGGTTGTTACCGGCCTTGGCCGAAGTCGACCTGCGCCCCTATCTGTTCGTGACCAAGGATCGAAAGGACTATTTCGGCGCGGCCTCGGTCCTCGGGCGTCTCGCCGCTGTGGTCGAGAAGCTGCTCGGCCCGAAACTTGCCGTCCAGGCGTTCGAAGGCGAACTCAAGCAGCTCGTTCCGGCGGAGGCCGCACAGGTCTATGAGGAGCTGCGAGGGCGCGTCATGGGTGGCGACGCCTTCGATACGGCACCTCCCGGCATTGACGGGCTCGCCGTGCTGGTTCGCGCCCATCCGACATTGCAAGCCAATCTTCTCGACCTGCTCGAAGCCCTGCCGGCTGATCGGTGCGGGCCGTGGCCCGCGTCGGGTTGGGAGGGAATCATCAAGGACTCTGACGCCGTGGCGCGCTTCGAGAAGTTACTTCAGGGATGGTCCACGTCCCAATCTTCCTTCCTGAAGACGACGGCCAGCGCCGCGCTTCGCACTCGGAAAGGCGGGCGCTGATGGGAACGTCGAACGCTTATGGAGGTGCAGGTGGTGGCACGCCGTTGATCCCAAGCTGGTTGCGGGGCGACGGTGGCAGCGGGGCCGGTGCGGGCGCTGGTGATGGCGACGGGGCACAGCCGCCGTCGCCTGATGGATCGCCTCCAGCAGTTCCTCCAGCACCGGCCCCGCGGCCGACCGCGCCGACAGGGGCATCTGATCGGTTCACATCGGCCCGAAACAATTTCACTCGCTTCGCAAGTTCAGGCGGAAGCGACCGCAGGGGCCTCGGCCGAGCGGTCTCGCAATATGTGTCCAAATCGACTGGCGGCTCACGCCAAGCCGCGCAGCGCATGGGCTCATCGCGTGGCGCGGGCGCTGGACTGGTCAGGTTCCTCAACGAGGCCAGCGCGAATGGCGTTCGCGAAGCGCTGCGACCGCTAAACCTCGAAAACCTCGCCGGGCGTCCGATTGAGGAAGTGTTCGCTGGACTCGCCGACTACATCTGTCCCGAAGGCGGGTCGATCGACGAGGGAATTGCGCGAGACGCCTTCGTCGAAACCATCGCCGATCTCGCCGGCGCCGGCATTACCGACATCGACGCGCTCACACCGGGCCAGATCCAAACCGTCTTCGAACTATATGCGACGCACGCGATCGAGGCGCGCATCTGCAACGATATCGGCACCAAGGTCGTGACCTTACCTGCCGATCCGCGCGCGGCCGAGAGGGTTCAGGCGCAACTGCGTGATTTCATCCAGCGCGGTGTCAGCGACGCGATAAACGCTGCGGGCGTCAATATTCAGTCGCTAACCCCTGATGCGGTGATGGGCTTCGTAACCGACGTTTATCAATCCGCCTTCGACGTGTTGCAGACGATGGGCGATGGGGAGGCAGTTAAATGAGGCGCCATGTCATCATCGGCCGTTTCGGGCCGGACGATAAGACCCGCGTCCCCAAGGCACGCGACGAGGTCGCATCGACCTTGCAGTTGGTGGCGGGCAAGCGTCTCGATCATGGGATCGGCCAAGCCTTGGCCGACCTCAAAGCTTTGCAGCTGACACCGAGCGAGATCGGCGCGGACATACTGGTGGTCGCGGCCCATGTTCACGCTGCGGATACCCGCATCTCCCGCTCGACCGAATCGCAGGACGCCTGGACACGCGAGATTCGGCTGGTCATCCCTGTGAGCGATCCGGCGCGCTGGACGGCCGCCGCACCCATCTTGGTCCGCGCCTTGAATTTCCTGACCGGCGACAGGTGGGATGTGGGATTCCGCAAACGGACGAAGGGTTATGCGAAGCTGGTTTCTCCTGCCGCACCCACCCTCATTCCCGCCCCATTCGATGGCGTGAGCCTGTTCTCCGGTGGTTTGGACAGTTTGATCGGCGCGATCGATAGCTTGAATGCCGGCGAGACGCCGCTCTTGGTCAGCCACGCGGGCGAAGGACTGGTGAGCAAGTCGCAGGAGCAATGTTTTGACGGTTTGAAAGCCGCTTATAAGTCATCCGCCTTCGATCGGCTGCGGGTGTGGATGAGCTTCGATAGCGGGTTTGTCGAAGACGTCGGATCGGAGGACACCACACGCGGCCGCTCCTTCCTGTTCTTCTCGCTCGGCGTCGCCGCCGGCACCGCGCTCGGACGCGACTTCGTTCTCAAGGTTCCGGAAAACGGGTTGATCGCGCTGAATGTGCCGCTCGATAGACTTCGGCTCGGCGCTCTCAGCACCCGAACAACGCATCCCTTCTACATGGCCCGGTGGAACGATCTGCTACGGGTGCTCGGTGTCGGCGGGAAGGTCGAAAATCCCTATTGGGACAAGACCAAGGGAGAGATGGTCGCCCGTTGCTCTGATCCGGCCCTGCTGGACCAACTCGCGCCACTGTCGCTGTCATGTTCGCATCCAAACAACGCGCGCTGGAAGAAGAAGCCGCAGGGACACTGCGGCTACTGCCTGCCATGTCTCATTCGACGGGCCTCACTTCGGGTCAAGGATTCGACGGTTTACGGGGTGCCCGACCTGAAGGCTGTCACATTGGATACCAGGCAGGCCGAAGGTCAGCAGGTCCGATCCTTCCAGATCGCGGTCGCACGTCTACTTGAGCGCCCGGAACTCGCCAAGGTCCTCATACACAAGCCGGGGCCGCTCTACGATGACCCTTCCCGGCACGATGCCTTGGCCGGTGTCTATCGCCGCGGATTGGAGGAGGTTGGGCGCTTGCTGACTGGCGTTCGCGCCGCACCGTCGTAGGAGGCCCCATGCGATCGGGTCTCGTCGATTTTCATTGCCACCTCGATCTCTACCCCGACCACGCGGCCGCGGTGGAGCGTTGCGAGCGCGATGGCGTGTTCACTCTTACCGTAACCACCACACCAAAGGCTTGGCTGCGGAACCACGAACTGGCGTCCGCCACCCGTCATGTTCGGGCGGCTCTCGGTCTGCATCCTCAACTGGTCGCTGACCGCGCCCATGAGATCGGGCTATGGGAGGAATTGCTGCCGCAGACCCGCTATGTGGGCGAGGTCGGGCTGGACGCCGGTCCGCGGTTCTATAGATCGTTCGAGACGCAGAAGGAGATTTTCGCTCGCGTGCTAACGCTCTGTGCGGCGGCGGGGAACAAGATCGTCACGACGCATAGCGTCCGCGCGACCAAGGCCGTCCTCGATATGATTGAGCAATACATGCCGCCCCCGCGTGGGCGCGTGGTGCTTCATTGGTTTACTGGCACCGCAGCAGAGGCTACGAGAGCCGTCGATCTCGGCTGCTATTTTTCGGTAAACGTGGAGATGCTCGCGAATGAGAAGCGCGCGGCGCTAACCAGGACGTTGCCGTTGGATCGCGTCCTGACGGAAACCGATGGGCCGTTCACTCAGACCGACGCCCGTCCGACCATGCCGAGCGACGTTTGGATCGCGGTGCAAGGCTTAGCTCGTTTGCACGGACTGTCGGAATCGGGCGTAGAGAGTATGATCATCCACAACCTGAAGTCCTTGCTCGAAGAGCAAGTTTGACCGCCGTCTAAGATCTCGCAGTCCTTCACACTCGAGACTGTGCGAACCGCGAGCGATGGTCGCGCATGCTGTATAACGTAGCGTGTTGCTGACGGGTGAGTTATGGCTGGCGCGCACTGCGTGCGCGCTCGATTTGCCTCGTCCGCAGCCGAGGCTTGCGTTAGGCTTGAATTGAGAGGCTTATGGAAACCAAGCATCAAGTATTCGTTTCCTCGACGTTCAAGGACCTTGTCCAAGAGCGGCAGGCAGTCATTCATGCTTTGCTTGAACTCGACTGCATTCCGGCAGGAATGGAACTGTTCCCTGCCGCGGACGAGGATGCGTGGAGCCTCATCCGCTCAGTAATCGACGATTGCGACTACTACATTCTTGTTATTGCTGGTAAGTACGGGAGTACGAACTCTTCCGGCGTCAGCTTTACAGAAATGGAGTTCGACTATGCAGTGAGTATCAATAAGCCGATACTCGCGTTCTTGCACGAGAACCCTGACGCACTTCCTGCTGGCAACGTCGACAAGTCGGAGCCTCTTCTGCAGCGCCTCGACGCGTTTCGAGAGAAGGCCAAGTCTCGCCACTGCAAGTTCTGGACATCACCTGAGGATCTAGGCGGCAAGGTCTCGCGGAGTCTCGTTCAGTTGCGGAAGCGACACCCGTCTGCTGGGTGGATTCCAGGAAAGTATGCTGCATCTGACGCGATGTTGCGAGAACTACAGGAGCTAAGGGCAAGAGTCGCGGAGCTTGAGTTGGAAGCCGTGGTGGCAAAGGCAAAGGATGATGTCGACTTGTCAGCACTCTCTCAGGGGGCTGACAAGGTACCGCTTGCTCTCAATCTCAGGCAGCCTGGAGGTGGCGCGAAACGTACGGTGCTATCGGTGTCCTGGGATACGCTTCTTTCTTACTTTGGCCCGTCAATGCTCACCGAGTGCACGGACGAAGAGATGATGGGGAGAGTCAGGCTGGCGTATTTCCACGCGGTGCCAGACGAGCTGCGTGAGCACAATCCACTGACTGGGATCATTCTTCCGTCCGTCTTCGAGGACAAGATTCGCGTCCAATTTCAGGCGCTCGGCTTTGTCGCACCAGGCGTTAAGCGACGGGCGGTTGCAGATAACTCTAGGTATTGGCGCCTGACTCCTCGTGGCGAAAAGCACCTTCTCAGCGTGAGAGCTGAGCGGCGACCCACTGCGGCGGTGGCGCCTGCGGCGCCGGCTGAATAACCTGACTGCGGTTGGTGCTGACAACTGTGAGATGCTGACGGCCACCAAGCGGTCGCATCATTGAGTGCGGTCGATGCACAACCTGATTCACCATTCCCGAAGCAGTCCATACAACAACCGCCGCGCTCCCAACTCTGAGAGCGCGGCGCGCGCATTCCCCCCTCACCTCTCCCCAATCCGCTCCTCCACCCCCTTCCTCACCTCCTCGCAAACCGCACCATTCTCAATCAGCGCCTGCACCCGCGCCACGCGGTGAGACACAGCCGGCCGGTCGCGCAGGGCGGTGTAGAGGTAGCTCGCGTCCACGAGCGCCAGCACCTGGTTATTGAAGTCGCCGACCTCGTTGGCGGTCGCCGCCAACTCGTCGAACGTGCGCGCTGCGGCGCGCAGATCACCGCGCATATACGCCGTGGTGGCCGCTCCACGCAGTGCCTCGGCAGGGTACTGACCCATCGCGCGCTGATGGGCCACAATCTCGCGGTACGCCTTCTCGGCGTCGCGCAGTTGGCCCGCTACGGCAAGGCGTTCGGCCTCCTCGAGCGCCACGGGCACGGGTTTGTCGTCGCCTCCATTAGGAGCGGCGGCGCGGGCGGGTGCTGCCGCCAACAGCAACAGGGCGGGTGCAATAAGGAACCGCGCGGTCGTACGCATACTGGCTTCCCCCCGGCAAAAAGGACGCTGCCGATCCTCTGCGTGAGCGATGGGGGAGAGGACCTCCAACTACAATTCCCTACGGCTCGGCGAACGGCGCGTGTCAGCCGCTCCTATCAAATCGACACGCGGATGTCGGAAATAGTTTCTCGGCGTCGTAGGCGTCTGTGAACAATGCTCTGCACGATTGTTGCGGCGTCGGGCAGCGGCCAACAGCAGCACCTTCGGCCGCGATCGAGAGGATGCCTGTCGTTGTGTAGATGCACTCCATAGATTGTCGCGCGGTGAACTATGCCCTTGGGCGATGCGGCCCTCGTGCCCCCTGGTCCAAGGACAAACCGATAATGTCCATCGCCCTACGCGCAGTTCGCGCGCGCCTCGTTGCGTTCGCGCTCTCGAACGTGCTGATCCTCACCGCCGCATGTGGGGGATCCGACTCCTCCGGCCCCTCGGGACCGCCCGCCGTTGCCGCCGTTAGCATCAGTCCGCCCTCGGCGTCAGTAGTGGCCGGGCAGACGGCTCAACTCACCGCAACGGCCACCTCCAGTGCGGGCGCGGTACTCACTGGACGCACCGCGAGTTGGACTTCCGCCGACGCCGGCATCGCGACCGTGTCGAGCGCAGGGCTGGTCACCGCCCTCCAGCCGGGGTCGACCTCAGTCACCGCCACGATCGAGGGACGATCGGGCTCCGCCACCATTACGGTGACCGCCGTCCCAGTCGCCGCGGTAAGCGTGACGGCAGCAGCCACAACCGTCGCGGTGCGCACCATCGCCCAAGCGACGGCCGTCATGAAGGACGCATCCGGCAACGTACTCGCGGGTCGGAGCGCGACGTGGACCTCGAGCGATTCAACGGTCGTGCGTGTCGAATCGTCAGGCTCCTTCGTCGCCGTCGGCGCGGGCACGGCGCAGCTTACCGCCACCAGCGAGGGCAAGTCTGGCGTCGCCAGCATCACGGTCCAGGCCGGGACGCTGGCGTACCGCGGTCTGTACACGCAGTTCGAGCGGCGTGGCTTTCCGAACGGCTACTACTCGGGCGATGCGATCAAGGACTTCCAGACCACCGACGCGTTTGTGCCGAGTCTCGGGTTGGTCAAAGACGAGATCGCACGCCAGCTCGACGCCATCGTCGCGCTCGGCGTGAACACCATCACCTTCGAGCTGCGCTCTGCCGACTCGGTGCTCGTGCCTCGCGTCTACCCGGACTGCAATGTCTCGCCGTCCACCGGGCTGCTCTTCCCACGGCCGCCCAGCGCGGACCTCGACAATCTGGTGGCCTTCTTCAACCTCGCGCAGACGAAGCAGCTCAAGGTGATGCTTCGCCTGGTCAATAACCGCATGGAGTCCACGTATCGCACGGAGTCCACAATCTGGCTGGACAGCATTCTCAATCGAGTGAAGTCGCATCCGGCGCTCGAACTCGTGCTCTTCGAAGGCGACCAGCGCACGGTGGACTCCAATGGCGACGGCACCAAGGACGCATGCGGCGGACTCGCCGAACCCCCATTGAATCTCGGCCCCGACCGTCCGGCCGCGCAGTACGTGCAGTGGGCCATCGGCCATGCAATGGAGCTTGGGATTCCGGCGCGCAAGCTCTCGGCGCAGGCGGTGCTCGGCGCCTATGTGGTGGACATGGAGCTCGGGGCCGGCGCGAACGCGCAGGAGTCGCGTCAGTGGCACCCACTCGGTGTGATGAAGACCATCTTCGACCGACTCGCCGTACCCGAGGATCAGCGTACGTACGCCGTCTCGTTCTACCAGAGCAGCAAGTGTCACATCGCGGCCGGCTACCCGTGCACCGACGCCGCACCGCGCGACTGGGCCAGGGAGACGCTGATCCGCGCGTGGGGCAAGCTCGGGTACCGCACCAGATCGCGAATGGTGGCCGTCGAATGGGGAGTCGTGACGCCCTTCCCAACCGGCTGGAACACCGATCAGGCGATCCCAGTTGGCGCTTCGTTGATGCGAAACTTCGGGCTCGAGGGGGGCAGCCTCTGGCGCTGGGCCAACTTCACCAACGACGAGGACGCCGACGCCACGACGCCGTACTCCATCAAGTGGCGCGGCACCGCGTACAACTACACCGCCGCCCGAGCGGCGCTGGTGCAGGCTTACGCACAGCCGTAGTCGCCGTTAGCGCTTCGCGACGAAGGTCGCGGGGCCAGCCGCCGTCCGACCGGTTGACCCGGCCCCTCCGACCGACTATCAATTCATGCTCTGTTCCGTGCCACCCATCCCGGGTGATCCACGTAGGACCAGATTCACGAACAGCATCAGGATACGATGCCGACGATTAATCAGCTCGTCCGGCAGAGCCGCCGCGATGTCGCCCGGAAGGAAAAGGCGCCGGCTCTGAAGGCCAATCCGTTCAAGCGTGGCGTGTGCACTCGCGTGTACACCACCACCCCCAAGAAGCCGAACTCCGCCCTCCGCAAGGTTGCGCGTGTCCGCCTCGTCAACGGCTTCGAAGTCACCGCCTACATCCCCGGCGAAGGCCACAACCTGCAGGAGCACTCGATCGTGCTCATCCGCGGCGGCCGCGTGAAGGATCTTCCGGGCGTTCGCTACCACATCGTGCGCGGCAAGCTCGACGCCTCCGGCGTCAACGGCCGCAACAAGAGCCGGTCCAAGTACGGCACCAAGAAGCCGAAGGCCGGGGGGAAGTAAGCCATGAGTCGCCGCAAAACCGCCGTTAAGCGCACGATCCTGCCGGACGCGCGCTACGATTCGCAGACCGTCTCGAAGTTCATCAACGTGCTGATGTACGCCGGCAAGAAGTCGACCGCCGAGCGCATCTTCTACGGCGCGATGGACCTCGTCGAGAGCCGCACCAGCCAGCCGGGCGTGAACGTCTTCAAGCAGGCGCTCGCCAACCTGAAGCCGGTTGTCGAAGTGAAGAGCCGCCGCGTCGGCGGTGCCACCTACCAGGTGCCAGTCGAAGTGCGTCCCGAGCGCCGCACGGCCCTGGCCATGCGCTGGCTGATCTCGTACTCGCGCGACCGCAACGAGAAGTCGATGGCCGAGAAGCTCGCGGCCGAAGTGATTGCCGCGTCGAAGGGCGAAGGCAACGCGGTGAAGAAGAAAGAGGATACGCACCGGATGGCGGAGGCCAATAAGGCCTTTGCGCATTACCGGTGGTAAGAGAAGTACAGAACAGCACGGAGTAACACAGACGCCCGGCGGAGAGATCCGCCGGGCGTTTGCATTCTCCCTACAGCGACGGGCTACTTGCGCTGCAGGCGCGCGACGACCTGCACGGGGTGCACGTGACAGAGGCCGCGCGTGACCTCGATGCCGTCGCGACGCCAGGGAGCGTAGCCGGTGGCATCCACCGTGACGGAGTACACGCCAGCGCGCTCTCCCACGCCGCCCCAACCGGACACGAGCGCGGGATACGTCGCCGAATCGGCATACGTATCGCTCCACGCGCGGAAGGTCGTCGAACCACTCCCGGTTGGCGCAACGCCGGTGACGCTGTCCTGAACGACGACCGCGATTCCAAACCTGATCGCGAGGTCGCAGACGACGGTCAGGCGCCCGGTGGCAGAAATCGTCGCGGGATGCGTCACCGGCGACCGCGCCGCGGCGGTCGCTGTGAGCGTGAGTCCCCACACCGGATGCCCGACGGCCACCGATCCGTCGCTGCGCGTGGAGATGGCCGACGGGTCGCTGGCGGTGATTACGGGTGGCAGGTACGCACTGGAGTTGCCGTCCACGAAAGCGCGCACGACCAGCGTGTCGTTGGAGGCGATATTGATTTCGGTGCCGGACAGCACGATGCCGGTGCCAATGATCAGGCGAACGCCTGCAGGCGGCTGCACCAGCGGGTCGGTTCCGGCCCGCGGGAAATCAGTGGAGCAGGCGGAGCAGAGGAGGGCCAAGCCGGCGATCGAACGTAACCGGTTGGGAAGAAATGGCATACAACCAACCTGCAGGCGCTTGGATGGTTATGCAACTACTGAATTGGAACGGGGAGGGGGTAGGGGCTTAGGTCGGGGGCCCGAGATACGGAACGGGGAGGGGGGTCATCTCGTCCCCCTTCACCACTCCCTATTCTCGATCCTACGCCCCTACCCCCTCCCCGTTCCGTGTGCAGTTAAGCCTTGACACGTCAAGGAATTGCACTACCTTCCTCAGGCTAAGCTGAATTGCAGAAAATTGCGTTGAGCTAAGCCGGCCGCGTGGCATGATTTCGCGGACGATCGGGGAACTGCGCCCCGGGCATTATGGGCCCGCCAACTGACTGGTGGCTGTTGTCAGCGCGGGGGCGAAGGACCAAGCCGACCGATGACGCACGGGAGCGAGTGCAGCCCGCGCCGAGGTTTCCGAAAAGCAACGCAGGACAACTTGACGTCGGGGCTTCGTAGACCGGCGCGCCGTGGGTCCCCATTCGCGCAGCAGTGGCGAGTGTACCCGGCGAGGGCGGATGGATACCGACTCAACCCCAGGTGCAGGGGAAGGGTGCAGAGTCCAGCCGCATTTTCGTTCTCTGGAATTCAGCTCCGCGCAAGGTTGCGCGATTCACTTTTTCGGTTCCCGCTCTCTCTCACATGGCCCGCGAGACAGACCTCAAGTACTACCGCAACATTGGCATCATGGCCCACATCGATGCCGGCAAGACCACGACGACTGAGCGCGTCCTCTATTACACGGGGAAGTCGCACAAGATCGGCGAGGTGCATGACGGCGCGGCCACGATGGACTGGATGGAGCAGGAGCAGGAGCGCGGCATCACGATCACGTCGGCCGCGACGACCTGCTTCTGGATGCGCCACGGTCAGAGCGACAAGAGTGGCGAAGGGCCGGAGTACCGCATCAACATCATCGACACCCCCGGGCACGTGGACTTCACCGTCGAAGTGGAGCGTTCGCTCCGCGTCCTCGACGGCGCCGTCACCCTGCTCGACTCGGTGGCCGGCGTCGAGCCGCAGACCGAGACGGTGTGGCGCCAGGCGGACCGGTACAAGGTTCCGCGCATGGTCTTCGCGAACAAGATGGACCGCGTCGGCGCGAACTTCGACCGTTGCATGGAGATGATCAAGGATCGTCTCACGAAGCAGGCGTACGCGCTGCAGCTCCCGGTGGGCTCGGGCGAGCTGTTCACGGGCCACATCGACATCATCGAACGCAAGCAGTACATCTTCGACGAAGAGACGCTGGGCAAGACCTTCACGGTCACCGACGTCCCCGAGGATATGAAGGAGAAGGTCGAGGCCGCGCGCCACGAGCTGGTCGAGGCGGCGGTGATGCACGACGACGATCTGATCGAGAAGTTCCTCACTGAGGGCGTCGATTCGCTCACGGTCGAGGAGATCCGCCACGCCATCCGCGCGGCGACGGTCAAGATGGCGTTCTGCCCGGTGCTCTGCGGCGCTTCGTTCAAGAACAAGGGCGTGCAGGCGCTGCTCGACGCGGTGATCGACTACCTGCCGTCGCCGCTCGAGAAGCCGGCCATTCAGGGGCACCTGCCGCACCACGACGAGACGTTCGACACGCGTGAAGTGTCCGACACCGCGCCGTTCGCGGCGCTGGCGTTCAAGATTGCCACGGATCCGTTCGTCGGCCGCCTGACCTTCTTCCGCGTCTACTCGGGCGTCCTGAAGGCCGGCTCGCACGTGTACAACAGCACCAAGGACAAGCGCGAGCGCATCGGCCGCCTCCTGCAGATGCACGCCAACAAGCGTGAAGAGATCGAAGAAGTGCGCGCCGGCGACATCGCCGCCGCCATCGGCCTCAAGGAGACGCGCACCGGCGACACGCTGTGCGATGAAGACAAGTCGATCATCCTCGAGGCGATGAAGTTCCCGACGCCCGTCATTGACGTCGCGGTCGAGCCGAAGACCAAGGCCGACCAGGACAAGATGGGCATCGCGCTGAACAAGCTCGCCGAGGAAGACCCGACGTTCCGCGTCCATACCGACGCCGAGACGGGGCAGACGATCATCTCCGGGATGGGCGAGCTGCACCTCGAGATCATCGTCGACCGCATGATGCGCGAGTTCAAGGTGGACGCCAATGTGGGCCGTCCGCAGGTGGCCTACCGCGAGACGATCCGCAAGCGCGTCACCAAGATCGAAGGCAAGTTCATCCGTCAGTCGGGCGGCAAGGGCCAGTACGGCCACGTCGTCATCAACGCCGAGCCGGCCCCGGTGGGGCACGGCTACGTGTTCGAGGACAAGATCGTGGGCGGCGTGATCCCCCGGGAGTACATCTCCCCGGTGGAGGCCGGCATCAAGGAAGCGCTGGAGAACGGCATCCTTGCCGGCTACCCGATGGTTGACGTGAAGGTCGAGCTCATCTACGGCTCGTACCACGACGTCGACTCCAGCGAAATGGCGTTCAAGATCGCGGGTTCGATGGCCATCAAGGAGGCGGCGAAGGCCGCCCAGCCGGTGATCCTCGAGCCGATGATGAAGGTCGAAGTCGTCACCCCCGAGCAGTACATGGGCGACGTGCTGGGCGACCTGTCGGCCCGCCGCGGCAAGATTGGCGGCATGATGCAGCGCGGCGAGGCGCAGGTGATCGCGTCGACCGTGCCGCTGAGCGAGATGTTCGGGTACTCCACGCGGCTCCGCAGCCAGACGCAGGGGCGTGCGGTGTACAGCATGGAGTTCTCGCACTACGAAGAAGTTCCGAAGTCCAAGATGGAAGAAATCGTCTCCAAGGCGAAGTAACCCCGTACCACCTTTTTACAGAACAGGACCCTTTCCCATGGCCAAGGCAAAGTTCGAGCGCACCAAGCCGCACGTAAACGTCGGCACGATCGGCCACGTTGACCACGGCAAGACGACCCTGACCGCCGCCCTTACCAAGGTGTCGGCCGACAAGGGCTACGGCACCAAGTACATCTCGTACGACCAGGTCGCCAAGGCGTCCGAGTCGCAGGGCCGCCGTGACTCCACGAAGATCCTCACGATCGCCACGTCGCACGTCGAGTACGAGACGGCGAACCGCCATTACGCGCACGTCGACTGCCCCGGGCACGCCGACTTCGTGAAGAACATGATCACCGGCGCCGCGCAGATGGACGGCGCGATCCTCGTCGTGTCGGCCGTGGACGGCCCGATGCCGCAGACGCGCGAGCACATCCTGCTCGCCCGCCAGGTGAACGTGCCGAAGGTCGTGGTGTTCCTGAACAAGTGCGACCTCGTTGACGACCCCGAGCTCCTCGACCTCGTCGAGCTCGAAGTGCGCGAACTGCTCTCGAAGTACAACTTCGACGGCGACAACGCCCCGGTCATCCGTGGCGCCGCGATCCGCGCGATCGAGGGCGATCCGAAGTGGGTCGGCTCGATCCAGGAGCTGTACGACGCGATCGACAGCTGGATTCCGCAGCCGGTGCGCGAAGTCGACAAGCCGTTCCTGATGCCGGTCGAGGACGTGTTCTCGATCACCGGCCGCGGCACGGTGGCGACGGGCCGTATCGAGCGCGGCAAGGTGAAGACGGGCGATGAGATCGCGATCGTCGGCTTCGGCTCGGACAAGAAGACGGTCTGCACGGGCGTCGAGATGTTCCGCAAGCTGCTCGACGACGGCCAGGCGGGCGACAATGTCGGCCTCCTGCTCCGCGGCGTCGACAAGAAGGAAATCGAGCGCGGCATGGTGCTCGCCAAGCCGGGTTCGATCCCGCCGCACACGAAGTTCGAGGCTGAGGTCTACGTCCTGACCAAGGACGAGGGCGGCCGTCACACGCCGTTCTTCAAGGGCTACCGCCCGCAGTTCTACTTCCGCACGACGGACGTGACGGGCTCGATCGAGCTGCCGGCCGGCACCGAGATGGTGATGCCGGGCGACAACGTCCAGATGGTGATCGAGCTGATCACCCCGATCGCGATGGAAGAGACGCTGCGGTTTGCCATCCGCGAAGGCGGCCGTACGGTTGGCGCCGGCGTGGTCACCAAGATTCTGAAGTAATGACGCTGATAGTAGACGGTAGATGGTAGACGGTAGAACCTTCGGATTCTGATCTACCTCCTACCATCTACCACCTACCATCTGTGTCAGCTCAATCAATACCTGAGGCATCCCTAATGGCTGGCAAGATTCGCATTCGACTCAAGGCCTTCGACCACGCCGTCATCGATCAGGCCGCGGCGGACATTGTCCGCACGGCGGAGAAGACGGGGGCGCAGGTGAGCGGCCCGATCCCGCTGCCGACGAAGACGCAGCGCTGGACCGTGCTCCGGTCGCCGCACGTCGACAAGAAGTCGCGGGAGCAGTTCGAGCGGAAGACGCACAAGCGCATGATCGACATTCTCGATTCGCGCGCGCAGACGGTGGACGCGCTCACGAAGCTGGATTTGCCGGCGGGCGTGGACGTGGAAATCAAAGTTGAGTGAAAGGCAATAGACGGGAGACGGCAGATGGTAGGTGGTAGCAGGTAGAAGGTAGATGTCGACTACCAGCATCCATCGACCGACTCTCGGCTAACAGTCCAACGGCCAATCAGCCATCCGCACGACGCGGGGGCGGCCGCGACTAATCCAGGGGAATTCATGATCGGAATCATTGGCAAGAAGCTGGGGATGACCCAGATCTTCAACGAGGCGGGGCAGCAGATCCCCGTGACCGTCGTGGAGGCGACGCCGAATCCCGTCACCAAGGTGACGACCAAGGATAAGGCGGGCTTTGTCGCGGTCGAGCTCGGCTACGGCGCGCAGAAGCTGCGCCGGGCGAGCAAGAAGGGGGAACGCGAGCCCCGCGGTGTGCGGGCGGGCAAGGCGGAAATCGGGCACGCCGTCAAGGCCGGCCTGCAGGCGCCGCCGCGCGTGCTCAAGTCGGTGCGCCTCGATGACGCGCCGGGCAAGAACCCGGAGATCCCGACGTACAACGTCGGCGATGTCATCACCGTCGGCATCTTTGCGCCGGGCGAGCACGTCAAGGTGACGGGCACCTCCAAGGGCCGCGGCTTCCAGGGCGTCGTGAAGCGCTACGGCTTTGGCGGCGGTCCGAACACGCACGGCAACACGAAGCATCGTCGGCCCGGTTCCATCGGACCCGGCACCAATCCGTCGCGCGTGATCAAGGGCAAGAAGATGCCCGGACACTACGGCGACGCGCGCCACACGCAGATCAATCTCCGCGTCGAGAAGGTGGATGCGGAACGCAATCTCCTGTACCTCCGCGGCGCGGTGGCCGGGCCGAAGAACGGCATCGTCCTCGTTCGCAAGCAGGGTTAATCCATGGCTGATACGATGCAGTTCGAGGCGGCCGCCTATACCGCGCTGGGGACGCCGCGCGAGAAGGTGAGCCTGCCGCAGGCGACGTTTGACGGCACGGTCAACGTGCCGGTGATGCAGCAGGCGGTGAAGGCGATGCTCGCCAACCAGCGCCAGGCGAACGCGTACACCAAGACGCGCGGCCTCGTGGTCGGCGGCAACCAGAAGCCGTGGAAGCAGAAGGGGACCGGCCGCGCCCGTCAGGGCTCGACCCGCGCCCCGAACTGGCCGGGCGGCGGCACGGTGTTTGGCCCGCACGGCGATCGCAACTATTCGCAGCAGGTGCCCAAGCAGGTGCGGCAGCTGGCGCGCAAGAGCGCGCTCAACGCCCGCGCCCGCGAGAACGCGGTGGTCGTCATTGACCGCTTCGCGTACGAGGCCCCCAAGACCTCGCAGCTGCACCAGCTGCTGGCCCGCCTCGGCGTTGCGCACCAGAACGCGCTGATCCTGACCGACGGCGTGAAGCCGAACGTCTTCTTGAGCGGCCGCAACCTGCCGAAGGTGCGCGTGATGCCGTACAGCGACGCGTCGACGTACGACCTGCTGTGGTCGGATGTCGTGCTCGTGGAAGCGTCGGCCATTGGCCAGGCGCTGGCCCCCGTCGCCGAGAAGGCGGTGGAGAAGGTGAAGATCAAGAAGACCGCGGCCCCCAAGTCGCCGAAGGCGAAGAAGGCGGCGGTGACGGCCAAGAAGGCGACCGCCAAGAAGGCGGCGGTGAAGAAGGCGCCGGCCAAGAAGGCGGCGGCCAAGAAAGCGCCGGCCAAGCCGGCCGCCGCCAAGAAGGCGCCGGCCAAGAAAGCCGCGCCGAAGAAGAAGGGGAAGTAACCCATGCCGAATACGTATCGCACGATTGTACGCCCCATCGTCACCGAGAAGAGCTCGGCGGCGTTCCAGGACCGGGGCGAGTACACGTTTGAAGTCCACCCCGACGCGAACAAGGCCGCGATCAAGCAGGCCATTGAGTCGCTGTTCGGCGTGCATGTCACGGGCGTCTGGACGTCGCAGCAGCGCGGCAAGCCGCGCCGCGTGGGGCAGAGCATCGGGCTCCGTCCGCGCTGGAAGAAGGCCATCGTGAAGCTCCGCCAGGGCGACACGATCGAGATCTTTGAGGGCTAAGCCATGGGCATCCGTCAATTCAAGCCGGTGACGGCTTCCTCGCGCTTCCGCAGCGTGTCGAACTTCGACACGATCACGCGGTCGACGCCGGAGAAGTCGCTCACCGAACCGCTCAAGAAGTCGGGCGGCCGTGACAACCACGGCCACATTTCGATGCGTCGCCTTGGCGGCGGTCACAAGCGGAAGTACCGCGTGATCGACTTCAAGCGCAACAAGCACGGCGTGCCGGCGACGGTCACGCAGATCGAGTACGATCCGAACCGCTCGGCGCGCATTGCGCTGGTGCAGTATGCCGACGGCGAGCTGCGCTACATCCTCCACCCCAAGGGACTGGCGGTGGGCGATGCGGTGACGTCGGGGCCGGGCGCCGATGTGCGCACCGGCAACGCGATGCCGCTGAAGGAAGTGCCGCTCGGCACGGCGGTGCACAATGTCGAGCTGATTCCGGGCAAGGGCGGCCAGATGGCGCGCTCGGCCGGGACGTCGGTGCAGGTCGTGGCCAAGGAAGGCGAATACGTGACGCTGCGCATGGCCTCCACGGAAATGCGGCTGGTGCACGGCAACTGCCTGGCGACGATCGGCGAAGTGGGCAACGCCGAGCACGAGCTGAAGTCGGCGGGCAAGGCGGGCGCGACGCGCTGGGCTGGTCGCCGTCCGAAGGTCCGTGGTGAAGTCATGAACCCGGTGGATCACCCGCATGGCGGCCGCACGCGCGGCGGCCGGAACGTGGTGAGCCCGTGGGGCAAGAAGGAAGGCGTGAAGACGCGCAACACCAAGAAGCCGTCGCAGCGCCTGATCGTCCGCGGCCGGAAGCGCGGCAAGGCCACGCAGAGCTAACCGGGACATCCATATATGGCACGCAGCATCAAGAAGGGCCCGTTCATCCAGGAAAGCCTCATGAAGAAGGTGCTGGGGATGAACGCCCGCAACGAGAAGAAGGTCGTCAAGACGTGGTCGCGCGCGAGCACGGTGCTTCCCGATTTCGTGGGGCACACGTTCGCGGTGCACAACGGGAACAAGTTCATCCCGGTGTACGTGACCGAAAACATGGTCGGGCACAAGCTCGGCGAGTTTGCGCCGACGCGTCTCTTCCGCGGCCACACGGCGGCGGGCAAGGCGTCGGACGCCAAGGCGAAGCCGGCTCCGGCCGCCGCGCCGGCGCCCGCCGCGAAGGGAGGGAAGTAACCCATGTCTGAGGCACGCGCGATCCAGCGCACGGCGCGGCAGAGTCCCTACAAGATGCGACTGGTCATCGACCAGATCCGCGGCTTGGGAGTGAACGACGCGCTCGCGCTGCTGCAGTTCTCCAAGAAGCACGCCGCGAAGCAGATCTCGAAGGTGCTCAAGAGCGCCGTCGCGAACGCGGAGCAGGCTGCCCGGACGACGAATGCGTCGCTGGACGTGGACCAGCTCTACGTGAAGGTGGCGACGGTGGACGAGGGACCGAAGCTCAAGCGGTGGACGCCGGCGGCAATGGGCCGGGCAACGCCGGTTCACAAGCGGACCAGCCACATCCACATCATCGTGGCCGAGAAGGAAGGGCGCTAATGGGACAGAAAACGAATCCGATCGGCTTCCGGCTGGGCGTCACGAAGGACTGGCGCTCGCGGTGGTTTGCCACGAAGGACTACCCGCAGCTGCTGAAGGAGGATGATCTCCTCCGCAAGTATCTGCGCCTGCGCCGCTTCCCGGGGAACGCGAGCCCGGCGATTGCCGACATCATGATCGACCGCAAGCCGGGCAAGGTGGTGGTGACGCTGCACACCGGGCGGCCGGGCGTGGTGATTGGCAAGAAGGGCGAGGAAGTGGAGAAGCTGAAGTCCGAGCTCCAGCAGATCACGGGCAAGGACGTCGGCATCAACGTCGAGGAGATCAAGCGCCCGGAGATCGAGGCGCAGCTCGTCGCCGACAACATTGCCGCCCAGCTGGCGCAGCGCATCTCGTTCCGTCGCGCGATGAAGCGCGCGGTGCAGAGCGCGATGCGGATGGGGGCCGAAGGAATCAAGGTGAAGTGCGGCGGGCGCCTGGGTGGCGCCGAGATCGCGCGCGTGGAAGGCTACCGCGAAGGGCGGGTGCCGCTCCACACGCTGCGTGCCGACATCGATTACGCGACCAGCACGGCGAAGACGACCTTCGGGACGATCGGCGTGAAGGTCTGGATCTTCAAGGGCGAAGTGGTGGAAGGCCGGCGCGCCGGCAACACCTACTCGTCCGACGCGTGAGGCGCTGACCGATGCTGAGTCCAAAGCGAGTCAAATTCCGCAAGATGTTCAAGGGGCGCACGCGTGGGTTGGCGACGCGCGGGGCCGAGGTGTCGTTTGGGCACTATGGCCTGCAGGCGCTCGAGCCGGGGTGGATCACCAACCGGCAGATCGAAGCCGCGCGTGTGGCGCTGACGCGTCACGTGAAGCGCGGCGGCAAGGTGTGGATCCGCATCTTCCCCGACAAGCCGATCACCAAGAAGCCGGCCGAAACCCGCATGGGCAAGGGCAAGGGTTCGCCCGAGGGGTGGGTGGCGGTGGTGAAGCCGGGGCGCGTGCTGTTTGAGATTGAAGGCGTCGATCAGGCGCTGGCCCAGAAGGCGATGGCGCTGGCCGCCGCGAAGCTGGGCATCCAGACGAAGTTCGTGGTCCGCGAGGAGGCGCATTCCGCATGAAGGCCGGACAAATTCGCGACCTGAGCGGCGCCGAGATCGAGGCGCGCATCAAGGAGCTTGAAGAGGAGCGGTTTCGCCTGAAGTTCCGGCGCGCGACCGAACCATTGGAAGACCCGCTGCGCCTGCGCGTGCTCCGCAAGGACATCGCGCGGCTCAAGACCGTGCTGCGCGAGAAGGCCGCGGGCGCGGCCGCTGGCCGCTGACCCGAGGAATGACCCATGGCTGAACAGACGAAGGCTGACGCGGCTGCCCGTGCCGGGCGCAAGGTGCGCACCGGCAAGGTGGTGAGCGACAAGATGCAGAAGACGGTGGTGGTCGCGATCGAACGTCGCGTGCCGCACCCGGTGTACGGCAAGATGGTGACCCGCACGACGCGGCTGAAGGCCCACGACGAGGAGAACTCGGCGAAGGTCGGCGACGTGGTGCGGATCACCGAGACCCGCCCGCTGTCCAAGGACAAGCGGTGGCGCGTGGTCGACATTCTCGAACGCGCGCAGTAGGAGGAGCGGGCCATGATTCAACAGGAATCCGTCGTGAAGGTCGCGGACAACAGCGGCGCCAAGCGCGCGCTGGTGATCCGCGTGCTGGGCGGCACGCGCCGCCGCTACGCCCGCCTGGGCGACCAGGTGATCGTCGCGGTCAAGGACGCGCTGCCCAACGGCACGGTGAAGAAGTCGGACGTCGCGCGCGCCGTGGTGGTGCGCACGGTCAAGGAGACCCGCCGCAAGGACGGGAGCTACATCCGGTTCGACGAGAACGCCGTCGTGATCATCGATGACAAGGGCGAGCCGCGGGCGACCCGCATCTTCGGACCCGTCGCGCGCGAACTCCGCGAGCGGCGCTACATGAAGATCGTCTCGCTGGCACCGGAGGTGCTCTAAATGCGCGTCCTGAAGCATAAGAAGACGATGGGGAGCCGGCTGACGCGCCGGCACGCCATCAACGCCGAGCGCGAAGCGCTGCCGGTGACGAAGGGCGACGTCGTGCGCGTGATGCGCGGCGAAGACAAGGGCAAGGAAGGCAAGGTGATCCGCGTGCTCACCAAGAAGGGGCGCGTGGTGATTGAAGGCGTGAACATCGTGAAGAAGCACCGCAAGGCGCGCAACGCGAACGAGGAGTCGGCGATCATCGACATGCCGGCCCCGGTGCACGCCTCCAACGTGATGCTGCTCGATCCGAAGTCGGGAGCCCCGACGCGGACGCGCCGCCGGATCGACACCGACGGCACGAAAGAGCGCATCAGCGTGAAGAGCGGCGACGCGATTCCGCGCAACCGCTAAGGCCGAGGAACTGACAGATGGCGACGAAGGAAAAGACCGCCGGCAAGGGCGGAGCGAAGGGCGGGTCGAAGGGCGGCCGGGGCGAGAAGAGCGCCATGCTGCCGTCGTCCCACAAGGGCGAGCAGCTGCCGGTGCCGGTGCCGCGCCTGCGCGAGTACTACACCGCGACGGTGCGTCCCAAGCTGGCCGCGCAGTTCGGCCTGACCAACCCGCACGAGGTGCCGCAGCTCGAGAAGATCGTGCTGAACGTCGGCATGGGCGAGGCGATCAAGACGCCGAAGGTGCTCGACACCGTGGTGGACGAGCTGGCGGTGATCAGCGGCCAGAAGCCGGTGCGGAAGAAGGCGAAGAAGTCGATTGCCAACTTCGGCCTGCGCCAGGGGCAGGAAGTCGGCGCCAGCGTGACGCTGCGCGGCGCGCGGATGTGGGAGTTCCTCGACCGGTTCGTGTCGACGGCGCTGCCCCGCGTGCGCGACTTCCGCGGCCTGTCGACGCGCTCGTTTGACGGGCGCGGCAACTACTCGATGGGCGTCAAGGAGCAGATGATTTTCCCGGAGATCAACTACGACCAGGTCGAGCAGATCCACGGGATGGACATCACCTTCGTGACGACGACGACCAAGGACGACCAGGCGCTCGCGCTGCTGCGCGAACTCGGCATGCCGTTCCGCGGCGACGAGAAGCCCGTCGTGGTCAAGCACTAACCGGACCGACCCCATGGCCAAGAAGAGCAGCATCGAGAAGAACGACCGCCGCAAGCAGCTGACGCAGCGCTACGCCGCCAAGCGGAAGGCGCTGAAGGCGGTGATCCAGAATCCCAACGCGTCGGATGACGAGAAGACGGCGGCGCAGTTTGCGCTGCAGAAGCTGCCGCGCAACTCGTCGAAGACCCGCATCCGCAACCGCTGCCAGATGACCGGCCGCAGCCGCGGGTTCGAGAGCGCCTTCGGTCTCAGCCGTATTGCGCTGCGCGAGATGGCGAACAACGGCCTGCTTCCGGGCGTCCGGAAGGCGAGCTGGTAAGCCTGCAGACGGTAGGAGGTAGATGGTAGAAGGTAGACGTCTACCATCAACCACCTACCCTTTACAATCACTTTCACTTCCTACAGGTCTGTCCCCAGGACAGATACCACAGGAGATCAGGTACCACACATGAGCATGACCGATCCTATCGCTGATATGCTCACGCGGATCCGGAACGCTGTCGGATCCAAGCACCGCCGCGTGGACATGCCGGCTTCGAAGGTGAAGACCGAAATCGCCCGGCTCCTCAAGGAGTCGAACTTCATCACGGACTACAAGATCGTGGAGACGGAGAGCGGGACGCGCGTGCTGCGCGTCGCGCTCAAGTACGCGCAGGGCGGCCAGCCGGTGATCCGGCAGCTGCAGCGCGTCTCGAGCCCCGGCCTGCGCAAGTACGTGGGGGTCACCGAGATCCCGCGTGTGCGCAACGGCCTTGGCGTCGCCATCCTTTCAACGTCGCAGGGACTCATGACCGACCGGCAGGCGCGCCAGGCGCGCACCGGTGGCGAGCTCCTCGCGATCGTCTGGTAGGGGGCCCCATGTCGCGTATTGGAAAGCTCCCCGTGGACATTCCGGCTGGCGTGACGGTGACCGTCGCCGGCTCGGTGGTGACGGTGAAGGGGCCGAAGGGCGAACTGAAGCGGACCTTCAACCCGGCGATGGAAGTCAAGGTCGAGGGGAATCAGGTCATCGTGAACCGTCCGTCGGACGAGCCGGTCCACAAGTCGCTGCACGGCCTGTCGCGCACGCTGGTGTTCAACATGATCGAGGGCGTCACGAAGGGGTATGTGCGTCAGCTCGAGATCACGGGCGTGGGCTACAAGGCGGAAGTGAAGCCGTACGGCCTGCTCTTCGCGCTGGGCTATTCGCACCAGATCGAGTTCAAGGCGCCCGCCGGCATCAAGCTGACGGCGCCGACGCCGACGCAGGTGGTGGTGGAAGGGGCGAACAAGGAAATCGTCGGCCAGGTGGCCGCGGAGATTCGCCAGCTGCGCAAGCCGGAGCCGTACAAGGGCAAGGGCGTGCGCTATGCGGGTGAGCAGATCCGGCGCAAGGCCGGCAAGGCGGGAGGTAAGTAATGCCAATGCGTACTCCGAAGACGGGCGCGGAACGTCGCGAGCGCCGTCATCTGCGCGTGCGGAAGAAGGTCACGGGGACGGCGGAACGTCCGCGCCTCGTGGTGTTCCGCTCGCTCAAGCACATCTATGCCCAGCTCGTGGACGACGTGGCCCGTCGCACGCTGATGACCGTGACGGACAACGGCATCGACGGCAAGAAGTCAGTCAAGTCGGTCGAGGTGGGGAAGAAGATCGCCGCGCAGGCGAAGGCCGCCGGCATCAGCAAGGTCGTGTTCGACCGTGCTGGGTACCAGTACACGGGCCGCGTGAAAGCGGTGGCCGATGGCGCCCGGGAAGCCGGGCTGGAGTTCTGATATGGCCGACGAGAAGAACGAAACGACGCATCATGCCGGCGGTGACACGCCGGCCACGCCGCGTCCGCAGAACCGTCCGATGGGCGGCGGTGCGGGACGTGGTCCGGGCGGTGGCTCCGGGCGACCGGGCGGCATGGGGCGTGGCGGACTGGGCGGTGGTCCGGGACGCGGCCGCGGCGCGCCGGGTCAGGGACGTGGCGGGCCGGGTGGTGGCCGCGGCGGACCGGGAGCCGGGCGTGGCGGACCGGGCGGCGGGCGCAGCGGTGGACCGGGTGGCGGCCGTGGTGGCCGTGACGGCGGTCCGGGACGCGACTCGCGCGGCGGACGTGGCGGCGCACCGGGGGAGGAGCGTGAAGGCTCCGAGCTGGTGGAGAACGTGGTCGCCATCAACCGCGTCGCCAAGGTCGTGAAGGGCGGCCGGCGCTTCAGCTTCAATGCCCTCGTCGCCGTTGGCGACGGTCAGGGCAAGGTCGGCATCGCCAGCGGCAAGGCGAACGAAGTGTCGGAAGCGGTGCGCAAGGCCGTTGAGGCGGCGCGTCGCAACATGGTGACGATCCCGATGACGGGCGCCACGATTCCGCACGAGATCGTCGGACAGCACGGCGCGTCCGAGGTGCTGCTGAAGCCGGCGGCGCCGGGTTCGGGCGTCATCGCCGGTGGTGCGGTGCGTGCCGTGATGGAGTGCGTCGGCATCACCGATATTCTCACGAAGTCGCTGGGCTCGTCGAATCCGTTCAACCTCGTGCGCGCGGCCGTCAACGGCCTGTCGTCGCTGACGACGGTGGAGCAGATCGCGCGCGAGCGCGGCGTGGAGCCCTCGTCGCTCGGCTACAAGTCGCGCGCCAAGGTGAAGGAGACCGTCTGATGCCACGCACATTCGTTTGGCACCCCGGACGGGGGCCCAAGAAGACCGCGCCCAACACCCTGACCAAGGGGAAGGTGCAGGTGAAGCAGATTCGCAGCGGATCCGGCCAGCCGAAGGTGATGCGGCTGACCCTCGAGGCGCTCGGCCTGAAGCACCACCAGGATATGGTAGTGCACCAGGACTCGCCGTCGCTGCGCGGCCAGATCAAGCGCGTGCGTCATCTCGTTGAAGTGACGCCGGTGAAGGAGTAGATGATGGCTACCGAGAAGATCACGCTGAGCAACCTCGCGCCGGCGCCCGGGTCGCATCGCGACCGCAAGCGCATTGGCCGCGGGCCGGGCTCGGGGAAGGGCAAGACCGCGGGCAAGGGTCACAAGGGCATCAAGGCGCGCGCCGGCCACCACGGCCCGGGCGGCGGCAAGCCGCATTTCGAAGGCGGCCAGATGCCGATGACGCGCCGTATTCCGAAGCGCGGCTTCACCAATCCGTTCCGCGTCGCCTATCAGGCGGTCGGCCTCGCCGACATCGCCGCGATTGGCGGTGAGATCACGCCGGAGGCGCTGGTCGCCGCCGGGCTCGTGCCGAAGGGTCGTCCCGCGAAGGTGCTCGCCAATGGCGAGATCACCGGCGCGGTAACGCTGCGCGGCCTCAAGGTGAGCGCCGCGGCGAAGGCCAAAATCGAAGCCGCCGGCGGCAAGGTCGAGGACTAATGGCGCAGGCAAATCCCGCGGCCACGCTGGCGAACATCTATCGGACGCCGGAGCTCTGGGAAAAGATCATCTTCACGTTCGTCTGCCTGGTGATCTACCGGGTGGGCAGCCACGTCACCGCCCCCGGCGTGGACGTGGTGGCGATGATGGACTTCTTCCAGAGCCAGCAGGGTGGTGGGTTCCTTGGCCTGTACGACCTGTTCGTCGGCGGGAACCTGTCGAAGGCGACGATCTTCGCGCTGGGCATCATGCCGTACATCTCGGCGTCCATCTTCGCGCAGATCGCCGGCGCGGTGGTGCCGACGATCGAGAAGATGCAGAAGGACGAAGAAGGTCGGAAGAAAGTCACGCAGTGGACGCGCTACGCGACCATCGCGCTGGCGCTCGTGCAGGCGTGGGGCTTTGCGCTGTTCACCGAGTCGGTGCAGGGCGCGGTCTCGACGCCGGGCGCGACGTTCAAGTTCGAGATGGCCTGGATCCTCACGACGGGCGCGATGTTCGTCATGTGGCTGGGTGAGCAGATCACGGAGCGCGGCCTCGGCAACGGCGCCTCGCTGCTGATCTTCTTCTCCATCATCGAGCGGTTCTGGCCCAGCGCGTGGCAGACGTTCAACTTCGTCGGCACCGGGTCGCTGAGCCCGCTGGCGCTCGTCGCGCTCATCGCGCTGATGGTCGCCGTCGTCGCCGGCGTCGTGGCGATCACGCTGGCGGCGCGCCGCATCGCAATCCAGATCCCGCAGCGCACGATGGCGCGGGGGCGCATGCGCGAGGCGGCCCGCAACTTCATCCCGCTGCGCATCAACGCGTCGGGCGTGATGCCGATCGTCTTTGCGCAGTCGCTGATCGTCGTGCCGGGCGCCATTGCCCAGTTCAGCGGCAGCGAGAAGATGCGCGAGTTCTCCGACCTGTTTGCGCCGGGCACGGGGCTGTACTTCGTGCTGTCCGCGGTGCTGATCATCTTCTTCACGTACTTCTACACGTCGATCATCTTCAATCCGGTCGACATCGCGGAGAACCTGAAGAAGCAGGGTGGCTTCATTCCGGGCATCAAGCCGGGAGCGAAGACGGCAGAGTATATTGATGAGGTGGTGAGCCGCATCACGCTGCCGGGGTCGATCTTCCTGACCGTCATTGCCCTGCTGCCGGTGTGGATTGCCGACGTCATGGCGGTGCCGTTCCGGTTCGGCGGCACATCAGTGCTGATCGTTGTGGGTGTCGCGCTCGACACGATTGCCCAGATGAACCAGCATCTGCTGCTGCGGAAGTACGACGGCTTCATGAAGAAGGGGCGCGTACGCTTCCGTGGTCGCCAGGGGAACGCGGATATCTTCTCTGGGGGATAGTAGCATGATCGTTGTCCTGCTCGGGCCACCGGGTTCAGGCAAGGGGACGCAGGGGGAGCGGGTCGCCGCTGCCCTCGGCGTCCCCAAGATTTCTACGGGTGACGTGCTGCGCGCCGCCGCCAAGGCGGGGACGACGCTCGGGCTCGAAGCCAAGGCGTACATGGATCGCGGAGACCTGGTGCCTGACCAGGTGATCCTCGGCATCATGAAGGACGCACTCTCGGCGCCGGCACAGGCCAAGGGCGTGGTGCTCGACGGCGTGGTGCGCACCGTGCCGCAGGCCGAGGGGCTGGCCCGCGTGGCGGCCGAGATCGGCAAGCGCGTGGATGTCGTGCTGCTGTTCGAGATCGCCGACGAGGAGCTCGTGGCGCGGCTCAGCTCGCGCACGACGTGCGGCGCCTGCCAGACGCCGTTCGCCGGGCGCCAGCCGGGCGAGACGCACGCGGAGTGCACGGCGAGCCCCAAGGGAACGCTGGTGCGCCGCGTCGACGACGAGCCCGAGTCGATTCGCAATCGCCTGCGTGTGTACAAGGCGCAAACGGAGCCGGTGGTGGCGTGGTATCGCGCCAACGGCGGCAATGTGGCGGCGATCGACGCATCGGGGACGTTTGCCGAAGTCGAAGCGCGCGCGCTGCGGGCGGTCGGACGTTGATTCAGCTCAAGAGCGCGCGCGAGATCGAGACGATGGCGGTGGGAGGGCGGATTCTCGCCCTCACCCACGCGCATCTGCGCACCGTGGTGCGCCCGGGCATCAGCACGGGCGAACTGGACCGCATCGCCGAGGAGTTTATCCGCAGCCACGAGGGCGCGGTGCCGGCGTTCAAGGGGCTGTACGGCTTTCCGGGCGCGATTTGCATCTCGGTGAACGAGGAGATCGTGCACGGCATTCCGTCGCCCAAGCGCGTGCTGGCCGACGGCGACATCGTGAAGCTCGACGTCGGCGTGCAGCACGGGGGCATGTTCACCGACGCCGCCATCACCGTGCCGGTGGGCACTCTTGACCCGACGACGCGGCATCTGATTGACGTGACGGAGCGCGCGCTCGACGCCGGCATCGCGCAGGCGATTCCCGGCAACTACGTGGGCGACATTGGGCACGCGGTGCAGTCGGTGGTGGAACGCGCCGGGTTCAGCGTCGTGCGCGAACTCGTCGGGCACGGCGTGGGACATCTGCCGCACGAAGATCCGCAGGTGCCCAACCACGGCAAGCCGCGGCGCGGCACGCGCCTGCAGGCCGGTCTGACCATTGCCATCGAGCCGATGGTGAATGTGGGCGGCCCGGCGACGCGCACGCTGGCGGACAAGTGGACCGTGGTCACGCTCGACGCCACGCGCAGTGCGCACGTGGAACACACCGTGGCGGTGACGGACGATGGGCCGCGGGTGCTGACGCGCCTGTAGCGCGCGCAACGCGATGAGCCGCCCCGCCGACACACCGCAGCGCGCGGCGGCCATCGTTGCGTGGGTGGCCATTGTGCTCGGGTTTGCGGCGCGCGCGTGGGCACTCACGGAGCGCGGCTCGCTGTGGCTCGACGAGGCGTCACTGGCCCTCAACGTGCTGATGCGCGGCTTTGGCGGCCTGCTGGCGCCGCTCGACTGGGCACAGGCCGCGCCCGTCGGATTCCTGTGGCTTGAGCGCCTCGTGGCGTCGCACGCCGACGCGCCCGACCTCTGGCTGCGGCTTGTGCCGTGGGCGGCGGGCGTGTTGCTGCCGTGGCTGCTCTGGCGACTCGGCGCGCGCACCGTGGGTACCGGGGCCGGCGCGCTGGCCGCCGTGGCGGCGTCGGGTTCGCTGCTCGCCCTGCGCTACTCGACGGAAGCGAAGCCCTATGCGAGCGATGCCACCGTCGCCGCGGCGCTGCTGCTGCTCGCCTGCGAGGCGCGCGACGAGCCGCACCGGATGCGACGCTGGTGGATGCTTGGCATCGCGATGGTCATCGCCGTGCCGCTCTCGCTCCCCGCGGTGTTCGTGGTGGCGGCGGTGGCCGTGGCGCTGGCCGTCGAGCCCGAGGTGCGGAGCGCCGTCGGCGCCCGAATGGTCGCGCTGCCGGCGCTGGCGGTGGCGGTGCTCAGCTTTGGCGCGCTGTGGTTGGTGTCGTATCGCGCCGGGGCCGCCAATGAGTCGCTGCGCACGTACTGGGCGCCGGTGATGCTCGATGTGACGGCCGATGATCGGGCGGTTCGCCTGCTGCGCGTGTGCATGGAACTGGCGTGGATTCCGCTGCGGTGGACGGGTTCGCTGCTGGGGACGACCGTTGTCACGGCGCTCTGGCTGGGCGGCCTCGTGGTGATGGCGCGGCGCCGGCTCTCCGACGCGGCGCTGCTGGCGGGGCCGGTCTGCTTTGCCGTATGCGCGTCGCTGGTGGACGCGTATCCGTTGTCGGACCGGCTGGCCTTCTTTGCCGTTCCCGGTGTCTGGGTGGCGCAGGCGGCGGCGGTGATCGGCCTGCGCAACACGCTGCTCGCGCGCCGCAGTGTGATGACGAAGGCGCGCGGCGCCGCCGTCTTTGTTGTGGTCGGCTCCGTCGCGCTGGCCGTGTGGCAGTTCACCGATTCTGACCGCTTCCTGCGGAATCCGGGGTCGCTCGAGGCGACACGCACGCTCTTTGCCAAGGTGGACGCCGACGCGGCGACGACGCCCATCTATGTGTTCGCGCGCGCCGCGCCGGCGTGGCTGCTGGCGACCACCGAGGGAGCATGGCGCGAGAACGCCCGACTGGAGCAGTGGCGCGCGCTCGCCGGCCGCAGTGGGTCGCCTGGCTATGAGAATGCGGTGCGCGCGCGAGCGGTGCGTCCGCTTGAGGGCGATTCGCTGGTGGTGACGTCGGGCTCGCGCACCGAACTCGTGGGCCTCGCGCCGGGCGTGCAGTATCGGATTGCGGGCACGCCGTCCGCCGCCGCGCCATCACCGGGATGGGCGGAGGAAGAGGCGCGGCGCATTGCCGCGGCTGCTCATCCGGAGGCGTGGATTGTGGCGTCGCACTTCTTTGCCGGCTCGCCGGGCGACGAACTGCGCCCGCTCGTCAGCGCGCTCGAAGCGCTCGGGGTGCGCGTGGTGGAAGAGCGGCGCGCCGAGGGCGCGGTGATTGCCCTGCGGGTGACGCGCTAGCGGAGCTGGCGCGGCTCGTTCATCAGCTTGGTGACGAAGCGCTGCCCCTCGGAGATGCGCTCGACCTCGATCGCAATGCTTTCCACCGCCTGCTCGATGCGGGCGATGCGTTCGGTGTCCGCGGTCGACAGGGCGGGGGACGCGGCGGGGCGCCGCGCGAAGAGTCGCCGCGTGATGGTCGTGACGACGACGGCGACGGCGATGATGGCGGTCATCGACACCGCCGTGCCGTTGATGCTGCGCACCGGCGGGCCGAAGTTCATCGGCGGCGTGGTCTCTTCCACGAGATTCGGTGGCGCGGAGGCGAGCAGCTGCCCGTTCTGCGCGATGTCCGTCTCGAGCTGCACAATGCGCTGGTCGAGCACCTTGAGCCGCGCCTCGAGTCCCTCGCGGCCGTTCGGCGAGCGCCCCATCTCGCGGATCACGTCCTGCCGGCGTCCGGTGGCCGACGTCAACTGGCGGGACAACTCGCTGCGCCGATTCTGCAGGAGCTGCACGTCCTGCAGGGTCATGGGCCGACCGACGTTCTGCGGCAGCGTCAGGTTGCTGCCGTTGACGACCACGGTTGGCGCGGACGGCGAAGCGGGAGCCTGCGGCGCGGAGACTTGCATATGCTCTCCTACGGATTGGCGGGGCCGCGGGTTACAACGGCCGCCGCGCGGCGACGGTCCATCCACCAGAACGGCAGGTAGAGCAACAGCACGTTCACCACGCCGAGCAGGATCACCGGAATCAGGTACCAGGGCCACGGCCCGAGCACATCAAGCAGGCTGACGACGGTCGGCTTGCCGAGCGTCCACATGAAGTTGGCGCCGATGATCAGATTGGCGATGGTCACGAAGACCATATACAGGAACGTGCCGATGATCACGCGGCGCACCGACGCCCACGTGGGGCGCATCCCTTCGACGTGGGTGAGATACAGCGCGGCCACAATGAGTGTGCCGTGCGACACGAGCGTCTGCACGGCGCGGAAGTGCGGCAGGCCGTACTGGCCGGCGTCGGGCGTGAGCACCGCCTGCAACGGACCGGCGATGCCCATGAAATACATGAACTCGTAGATGGTCGCGTCGAGGGAAATGAGGCCGTACGCGCCCACCCACACCAGCGCCGAGCAGAGGTGCAGGGGGAGCATCTTGTCGGCTGTCCAGCCGACGAAATAGGCGGCCCACGCGTGCCACGCGAGTTCATTGACCACCAGCAGCGCGGCCAGGGCATACCGCACGCGCCGCCGGACCGCTGCGTCCGCCCCCTTGAAGCGCAGCATCATCCACCCGAAGAACGCCAACACGCCCATGGAGGCGAGATGGCGGGCGCCGAATGTAATGAACGGCGCGCCGTGGTAGTCGGGGCGAATCCACTGCATCCATCCGGCGGGGGGCACGGGGGTCTATCCTCCGATGTTCTTTTCTACGGCAGTGGCCGCGCGCGCGGCGGCCGCGCGTGCCCGCTCCAGTACCTGCGCGGCCTTATCGGCGAGCGGCTTGGCGGCCGCCTTGTCGGTGAGCGACCCAATATTGATGCGCACATTGTAGACCGCGCCACGGCAGGCGGCCTCGGCGACGAGCGCCGAGACGCCGGCGTCGCTGGCGGCGTTGGTGTTCCCCTGCTCGGCTGCGGTCGCCGCCAGTTCGGCGACGCGGGCGCACGCCTCCGCGGTCTGCAGCGGCACCTCGGTGGCGTAGCGCAGGGCGCGCTGAATGGCCGCGTTGCGCGCGGTCTGCTGCTCGGGCGTGTCCTTGGGGAGCTTGTAGGCTTCCGTGACCACGGTGTACGCGGCAGAGTCCTCGACGACGAGCGCGGAGAGCGTGTTGCCCAGCGTCACCGCTTCGAGCGCCAGCGCCTTCATTTCGTTCTCGACGGCGGCGTACTTCTTGCGACCGATCGTGAGGCCGCTCACCATCTGCGCGAGCGCGGCGCCAAGCACGCCGACGTGCGCGGCCACCGAACCGCCGCCGGGCGCGGGTGAGTTGGACGCCACCGAGGCCACGAAACCGCTCACCGACTCGCCGCCGCTGATGGCGCGGCGCACCTTGTGCTCGAGCACGAGATCCTTGGAGAAGCCGCGAAGCTGCAGGTGGCGGGCGGCGGTGTCGAACAGCGCCTGTTCGGGGACGAGGCCCACGATCTCGCTCCACGTGGGCGCCACGCCATGCGCGGCCGCCTCCTGCTTCACCAGCTCGAAGGCCCGGTAGACCGGCGTCTTCTCGGTGTCGACGAGGTTCATGGACACCTGCGCCTGCCCGTCGACTTCGAGGCCGAGGCCCTTCACGTACCGCAGTCCGCCGCTCGAGCCGCGCACCGCCTTGGCGACGGCCTTGGCGACGGCGACGTTCTCGGCGCCGCCGAGGTAGACGTTGTACGCGACGAGGAACGGCCGCGCGCCAATGACCGTGGCGCCGGCGGTGGCGTGCACGTGGTTGGGGCCGAAGTCGGGCACGCGATTCGGCTTGGCGCCAATCTCGATCTTGGCCTGTTCGAACTCGCCGCGGCGGATATCGGCGAGGTTCTCGCGATCGGGGCGCGTGGCGGCGCGTTCGTAGAGGTAGACCGGAATGCCGAGTTCGTCGCCGACGCGCTGGCCGAGGGCGCGCGCGAGCGCGATGCAGTCGTCCATCGTGGCCCCTTCGAGCGGGATGAACGGGCAGACGTCGGTGGCGCCGATGCGCGGATGTTCGCCGGTGTGCTGGTTGAGGTCAATCAGCTCGGCGGCCTTGGCGATGCCACGGAACGCGGCGTCAACAGCCGACTCGGCCGTGGCGACGACGGTGACGACGGTGCGGTTATGCGACGCATCGCTGGAGACGTCGAGCACCGTGACGCCGTCACCGGCGGGCGGCAACGACTTCGGGGCGGCGGCCTTCGGAGAAATTGGGGACGAGTTCGACAAGCTTCATTGAACTGAGATTGAGGATATGGACCTAGGATTGCGATCAGTGATCGCGATCGAGATGTGCGATGGGCGATTTTCTTGCGGGAACCTCTGAATCTACGCCTTGCGGCCCCTACCCGCGCAGGCGGTCCAGGAGCCAGGGGTGCATGTGCGGGTTGGCGGCGAGGATGGCCGTGTGGTCGACCTTGCACTGGGCGCCGTGCAGGTCGGTGACGATGGCGCCGGCTTCACGGGCGATCAGGATGCCGGCGGCGATGTCCCACGGGGCGAGGATATTCTCCCAGAAGCCCTCAAACCGGCCGCAGGCGACGCCGGCGAGGTCGAGCGAGGCCGACCCGGGACGGCGCAGACCGGCGGTGTGGGTCATGAGGCGCCCCATCTGCCCGAGATACGTCTCGATATCGTGTCCGCCCTTGTACGGGAAGCCGGTGGCAATGAGGGCGCGGTCGGGGGCGTCGATGGTGCTGACCGCGATTCGCGTGCCGTCGCACCACGCGCCGCCGCCGCGCGTGGCCATGTACCACTCGTCGCGCGGGACGTGCACCACCACGCCGGCCGCCAGTTCGTTGTCGACGAGGGCGGCAATGGAGACGGCGTACTCGTGCACGCCGTGAAGAAAGTTCGTCGTGCCGTCGAGCGGGTCGATGACAAACGTGACGCCGCGCGCGCGCCGCTCGGGGGCCAGGGTGCTGGCCGTCTCCTCGGCGAGGATCGCGGCGCCAGGGACGCGGGCGGTGAGGATGTCGATGATCTGCGCCTCGGCAGTCATGTCGATCTCGCTCACGAAATCGGTCGCTGACTTCTCGCGCCAGACGAGGGCGCCGCGCCGGCGCGCGCCGTCGCGAATCACGGCGGCCGCGGCGGTGGCCGCCGCGCGGAGGGCGTCGAGCAGGAAATCCGGGTCGGTTGGTTGAAGTGTCATGGGTGCAAATCTAGCTTTCTTCCATGTCTCGCATCTTCAGCGGCATCCAGCCGTCCGGTGAACTGCACATCGGCAACTATCTTGGCGCCGTCCGCAATTGGGTGGCGCTCCAGTCGCAGTTCGAGTCGATCTTCTGCATCGTCGATTATCACGCGATCATTGGATCGTTCACGCCGGAGGACCTGCGCCGCCGCACGCGCGAGATGGGCATCTCGCTGCTCGCCGCCGGCCTCGACCCGGCGCACTGCACGCTGTTCGTGCAGTCGCGCGTGCCGGAGCACACCGAGCTGCAGTGGATCTTCAACACGATCACGCCGCTGGGTGAACTCGAACGCCAGGTGGCGTACAAGGAGAAGGCCGCTCGCCAGGAGCAGGTGATGGCCGGCCTGCTCAACTACCCCGTGTTGCAGGCCGCCGACATTCTGCTGTACCTCGCCGACACCGTGCCGGTGGGCGAGGACCAGGTGCAGCATCTGGAGCTGTCGCGCGTGATCGCGCGCAACTGGAACTCGCGGTTTGCTCCCGCCGACGCGCCGTATTTCCCCGAACCCAAGCCCAAGCTGACGCCGACCCGCCGCATCGTGGGGCTCGACGGCAACGCAAAGATGTCGAAGTCGCTGAATAACACGATCGGCCTGCTCGAGTCTCCGGACGATATGTGGGCCAAGCTGCGCCCCGCCGTCACCGACCCGGCGCGGGTGAAGAAGACCGACCCCGGCAATCCGGACAAATGCCCGGTGATCTTCGAGCTGCACAAGGCGTTCTCACCGCCGGATGTGGTGGCCGAGGTGGATGCCAACTGCCGCGGCGCGAAGTGGGGTTGCATTGACTGCAAGAAGGTGCTGTTCGAGCACATGAACGCCGAACTGACGCCCATTCGCACGCGCGCGCAGGCGCTCGCCGAGCAGCCCGCGCTGGTGGATGACGCCCTGAACGCCGGCGCCGAGAAGGCGCGGGTGATCGCGCGCCAGACGATTGCGCACGTGAAGGAGCAGATGGGTCTCGCCTGAACGAGAGCGGCCGGACGGCCGCCCGGGAGCCGATGCGATGCACGAGTTGCAGTTCAGTGCCCAGTTCCTGCAGGAACTCTTCGTCGGACTGCGCCTCGAGCTGCTGTTCAAGCTCCTCGTGGCGGTGCTGTTGGGCGGGGCCATCGGACTGGAGCGGCAGATCGCCGGCAAGCCGGCGGGGCTGCGCACCAACATCCTGATCTGCGTCGGCTCGGCGCTGGTGATGGACCTCTCCATACGCCTCATGGGGGCGGACGGCCGCGTCGGCGACCCGGCGCGCATCGCGGCGCAGGTGGTGACGGGCATCGGCTTCATTGGCGCCGGCACGATCATGCAGTCGAAGGGGACGATCAGCGGACTCACGTCGGCGGCGACGATCTGGGTGGTTGCCGCCATCGGTCTCACCATCGGCGCCGGCCACTACATCGAAGGGCTGGGCGCGGGTATCGTGGTGATCCTCGTGCTGTCGGCGCTCGGAAGCTGGGAGCACAAGCTGGTGCGCGCGCGGCGCACGGTGCCCATGACGGTGCGCGCGGTGCCGCAGTGCGACTTTGCGCCGCTCGATGCCTTGCTGAAGGAGTGCGGGCTCCACGTGGTGGAACGCGACGTGTGGGATCACGCGCGCGACCGCGTTTTCGAGATGATGGTGCGCGGACCGGCGCGGCAGTTTGAAGTCGCGCGCGATCTGCTGGTCGAGCGCGAGGATGTGCTTGACGTGGTGCTGCACTAGTGCGGCGGCTGGTCCTCGATCTGCGGGCGACGGCGGATGCATTTCGCATGCCCGACACCGTGGCGGAGCGCATCAGCGCCGCGGCGCCGACGGGATGGGAGGTCGTGGACGTGCGCGAGCCCAACGATGCTCTCGACGGTTCGCCGTGCGGCCCCGGGCCCGAGGCCCGGGCGGCGGTCGCCGAGGCGGAGGTCTACTTTGGGTGGGGCATGCCGGCCTCGCTGTTCCACGCGGCGCCCAAGCTGCGCTGGATGCAGTCGGCGCTGGCGGGAACGGGCGCTGTGCTGGCGATTCCCGAATTACGCGATGGCCCGTGCCTGTTCACCAATGCCGCGGGGATCTACGGACCGCCCATCGCCGAGCACGTGCTGGCCGGCGTACTGCACTTCACGCGCGGGCTGGATCTCGCCGAGTCGCTGCGCGTGTCGCAGCGGTGGGATGCGGCGGCGTTTGGGGCGGCGTCGACCGCCGTGCGCGAGATCAGTGAACTGCGTGTGGTGGTGATCGGCACCGGCGGCCTGGGCGCCGAGATCGGCGCGCGCTTTTCGGCGCTCGGCGCGCGAGTCACGGGATTGCGCCGCGTGGTGGCCAAGGGGTGTCCCCCCGGCTTTGACCGCGTGGCGGGGCTCGATGCGCTCGACACGGAGCTGGCCGGCGCGGATGTGGTGGTGCTCGCCGCCGCACTGACGGCCGAGACGCGTGACCTGCTCGATGCGCGCCGGCTGGCGCTGCTCCCCGCGGGGGCCATTGTGGTCAATGTTGCGCGCGGGACGATGGTCGATGAAGGGGCGCTGCACGACGCGCTGGTGGGCGGTCGCCTGCGCGGGGCGGTGCTCGATGTTTTCGCCCGTGAGCCCCTAGCCTCGGACAGTCCGCTGTGGCAACTTCGACAGGTTCTCGTGACCCCCCACGTGAGCGGTCTTTCGCCGCGCCGTCTGTGGGATCGCCTCACGGCGCTGTTCACGGGCAACTGGCAGGCGTATGTGGAGCAGCGTCCGCTCCGCAATCTCGTGGACAAGGCGATCGGGTACTGACGGCACGATGGAAAAGATCATTAAAGCGGCGGTGGACCGGGGGGCGTCGGACCTGCACATCAAGGCGGGCGACGTCTTTCGCGCGCGCATCGACGGCCGCCTCGTGCCGCTCACCAAGCAGGCGCTCTCTCCGGAACAGACCAAGGCCATTGCGCTGCGGCTGATTCCCAACGAGGAAGACCGCGCCCGCATCGACAAGCTGAACGACTACGACTGTTCGTGGGGGGCGCCGGGCATCGGGCGGTTCCGCGTGAACATCCTGCGCCAGCGGTCGAGCTTCATGATCGTGATGCGCGTCATTCCGTTTGAAGTGCCGACGTTCGACAAGCTCAAGATGCCCGAGGTGATGCGTCGCGTCACCGAGGCGGAGCGCGGGATGATCCTCGTCACCGGCGTCACCGGCTCGGGCAAGTCGAGCACGATGGCGGCGATGAGCCATCACATCTACTCGTCGAAGAACAAGCACATCGTCACGCTCGAGAACCCGATCGAGTTCCTGCACCGCGACCTGCAGAGTTCCATCACGCAGCGCGAGATCGGCGTCGACACCGAGAGCTTCCGCAGCGGCCTCCGCGCCGCGCTGCGCCAGGACCCCGACGTGATCCTCATCGGCGAAATGCGCGACGCCGAGACGGTGGATACCGGCATGAAGGCGGCGGAGACGGGGCACCTGCTGCTCTCGACGTTGCACACGCCCGACGCCCAGAGCACGATCCTGCGCATCATGGCGATGTTCCCGCCCGAAGAGCAGGAAGTGGTGCGCGTGCGCCTCGCCGAGACGCTGCACGGCGTGGTGTCGCAGCGCCTGCTGCCGCGCGCCGACGGCCACGGGCGCGTGGTGGCGGCGGAGATCATGATCGTCACCGCCACGATCCGCGACCTGATTCTCGAGGGCGACAAGATCAGCGAGATCCGCGATTACATCGCCGAGGGGCGCGAGCAGTACGGCATGCAGACGTTCGACCAGCACCTCGGCGATCTGGTGCAGAGCGGGCAGGTCACGTTTGAGGTGGCGCTGGCGGCGGCGACGCGGCCGAGCGATTTCCAGCTCAAGATGCAGACGTTCCGCCGGAAGTCGACGATTGTGAAGGCCGCCGACATTCCGAGCGAGCCGTCCAAGCCGGATCAAGGATTCCAGACCGGATCCGGCATGGAATTCCTGAACGGGTAGCCACGGCGCCCGCATTCCGTGTTTCACATCACTCTTCTCCGTCCCTCGTAGGCCATGTCTGATCTCAAACTCGCCGGCGTCCTCGGCCCCGTCACGACGCCTTTTACGGCGGCCGAGACGCCCGATCTCGTCGGATTGGCGTCGAATATCCGCTCGCACCTCGCCCACGGCCTGCACGGCATTGTGCTGTGCGGTTCCACCGGTGAGGCCGCCCTGCTCGATGAGACCGAACGCGCGCAGTTGATCGAGACGGCGCGCGCCATCGTCCCCGCCGACCGCCTGCTGCTGATGGGGACCGGCGCGGAGTCCACCAAGCAGTGTGTCACGCGGTGCCGCGACGCCGGCGCACGCGGAGCGGTGGCGGTGCTGGTGGTGGCGCCGCATTACTACGGCGCGCAGATGACGCCCGATGCGCTGCGCGCGCACTATCAGCGGGTGGCCGACGAGAGCCCCGTGCCGGTGGTGCTGTACAACATTCCCAAGTACATGCACTTCCGTCTTGAGCCCGACATGGTGGCCGAATTGTCGATGCACGAGAACATCATCGGCATCAAGGACAGCTCGGGCGACCTCGCGCTGGTGGAGGGCTACCTGCAGGCGCAGGGGGCGTCGTTCACGGTGCTCACCGGCAGCGGCGGGCAGCTGCTGAACGCGCTGCAGATGGGGGCGCGCGGCGGCATTGTGGCCGTCGGGCTGTTTGGGGCGGGTTTGTGCGTGGACGTCTACGAGGGCTTCCGGACCCGCGACCTCGTGCGCGCGACCGCGGCGCAGGAAAAGCTCAAGCCGATGGCGAGCCAGATTGTGGCCGGCCTTGGCGTGCCCGGCGTGAAGGCGGCGCTGGACGCCGTGGGACTGGTCGGCGGCCCGGTGCGCATGCCGCTGCGCGCGTGCACGGCGGAGCAGGTGCGCGCGGTGCAGGAGCTGATGCGCGCCTAGCGCACAACGACGGGCGGTGGCGATTTGCCACCGCCTGCGACACGCCGTAGATTATTTCAACGCCCCGCGAGACAGAACCGGGGCGTTTTTTTGTGGCCAATACGCCCGACGGCCAGCCGGCCCGGAGCTGCAATGTTCGACTCGAAAACGCGCGCGATCGTCGTGGTGGGCGCCCAGTGGGGCGACGAAGGCAAGGGCAAGCTGGTGGACGTGATCGCCGAGCGCGCCGACTGGGTGGTGCGCTACCAGGGCGGCGCGAACGCCGGCCACACCGTGCACATCGGCGACCATTCGACGGTGCTGCACCAGGTGCCGAGCGGCATCCTGCATCCCGGCGTGCGCTGCGCCATCGGCAACGGCGTGGTGCTCGACCCCGAGACGCTGTTCGAGGAAGTGGACCAGCTCGTGAAGGACGGCGTGGACGTGTCGGGGCGGCTGTACGTCAGCGACCGCGCGCATCTGGTGATGCCGTACCACAAGCTGGTGGACAAGGAGAGCGCGGCGAGCAAGACGATTGGCACGACGGGGCGAGGGATCGGCCCGTGCTACGAGGACAAGGTCGCGCGGCGCGGCGTGCGGGTGCTGGACCTGGCGCATGCCGACCGCCTGCGGACGCTGGTGGAGCGCGGCGTGGAGCATGCAAACCACGTGCTGGTCGGCACCGGATCGGCGAAGCGCGCCAGCGTGGAGCACACGCTGGAGGCGCTGTCGCGTCTCGCGCCGCGCCTGCTGGCGCTGAGCGAGGATGTGGGGCTCGCCGTGCACCGCGCGCTCAAGACCGACGCCGCGGTGCTGTTTGAGGGGGCGCAGGGGTCGCTGCTCGACATCGACCACGGCACGTATCCATTCGTTACATCAAGTAATACCACGGCCGGCGGGGCGGCGACCGGGGTCGGGATCTCGCCGCGCGCGCTCGACGAGTGCATTGGCGTGGTGAAGGCGTACACGACGCGCGTCGGAGGCGGGCCGCTCCCCACCGAGTACGACGAGGCGATGGGCGAGCGGGTGCGAAAGCTCGGCAACGAGTACGGCGCCACCACCGGGCGGCCGCGCCGCTGCGGCTGGTTTGACGCCGTGGTTGTGCGCTACGCCGTGCGCGTCAACGGGCTGTCGGCGCTGGCGGTGACCAAGCTCGACGTGCTCGACACGCTCGAACAGGTCGGCCTGTGCACCGGCTACCACATCAACGGCGAGCTGGTGACCGAGTTCCCGGGCGACATTGCCGATCTCGAGCAGATCAAGCCGCACTACGAGTGGTTCGAGGGGTGGATGACGTCCACCGCGGACGCGCGGACGATTGAGGCGCTGCCGGCGGGCGCGCGGAAGTACCTTGACCGGATCGAGGAGATTTCGGAGTGCCCGATCCGGTACGTGAGTGTGGGCACGCGACGGGATCAGATCATCGGGTTGTAGACGCCGAAGCCGGCGAGGAGCAGAGCATGCGGATTGATCTCGCCGGTCCACTCGGCGTTCGCGACGTCACGCGGCGACGACTTCTGCGCTGGGTCGGGCTCGGGATCGTTGTTGGCGAGGCGCTCGCCATGCTCCTCCTGCAGCTGCTGCCGCCAATGCCATGGTGGCTGGCGACGCTGTTCGATACGCTGTTCCTGGCGGGCACGGTCGCTGTCTTGCTGTTCGTGCTCGTGCGGCCACGCCTCACCCGGCATCTCGACCAGCATCATCTGCTCACGGTCGAGGCGATGCGCGACAGCGTGGCGCATTACCACGAGGCGTTCGAGGGGAATCCGCACCCTATGTGGTTCTACGACGCCGAGACACTGCGCTTTCTCGACGTCAACGAGGCGGCCGTGCAGCGCTACGGCTATTCGCGGGAGGAGTTCGCGCAGCGGACGATCGCGGACATTCGCCCACCGGAGGATCTGCCGGACCTGCAACGGATGGTCGAGACGTCCAAGTCGCGAAAGGGACTGACGCAGCACTTTTCGCGCCATCTCACCAAGGCAGGTGAGCTGCTGGATATCGAGATCACGTCGCAGGCGGTGACGCACCGCGGTCGGCCGGCACGCCTCGTCGTGGCGCGCAACGTGACCGAGATGCAGCAAGCCGCCGCGGCGATCGAGCACGCGAATCGCCGGCTGGCCTACTTCATCGATCAGATGCCGGTGGGAGTCATCGAGTGGGACACCGACCTGCGGGTGGTGGGCTGGAATCCGGCAGCCGAGCGGATCTTCGGGTATACGGCGGCGGAGGCGCACGGACAGCACGCGTTCTTCCTGGTGCCGGAGCCGCTGCGGGCGGAGCTCGGACGCACGATTGAACAGTTGGCGAACGCGCGCGAGTCGATGACCCTCGTGAACGAGAATGTGCGCAGTGACGGCAAGGTGATCACCTGTGCCTGGAGCAATACGCCGCTGGTTGATGCCAGAGGGCGGCGGTTTGGGGTGACGTCGCAGGTGTCCGATATCACCGAGCAGGGCCGCGCCGAGGCAGCGCTGCGGGCGAGCGAAGCCCGCTACCGCGCGCTCGCCGAGAGCGCGCAGGACGCCATTGTGACCGTCGACGCGCAGCGGCGCATCGTGGGCTGGACGGGCGGGGCAGCGGCGATCTTCGGCTATACCGCCGAGGAGGTGATGGGCAAGCCGCTCGATCCCATCATCCCCGACCGGATGCACGATGCGCACCGCGCGGGGTTCACGCGCGCGGTGGCAGTGCGGGAGCACCCCGTGAGCGGCGATGTGGTGCGCGTCACGGGTCGGCGGAAGTCGGGCGTGGAGTTTCCGGTGGAGCTGTCGCTGGCGCGCTGGGAGAGCACGGAAGGGCAGTTTCTCACGGGGATCATTCGCGACGTCAGTGGCCGCGAGACCGAGGAACGCCTGCGCCGCATGCAGGGGGCCGCGCTCAATGCCGCGCCCAATCCGATGATCATCCTCGATCGCGAGGGGCGCATCGAGTGGGTGAACGCGGCGTTCTCGCGGACCACCGGCCTGGCGCTCACCGAGGTGCTTGGAGAGGAGCTGGTTCAGCGGCTGAGTCCTGAACGCGCCGCGCGCGTCGGGGATGCCATTCGCAGCGCGATTCGCGCGGGGCGCCACTGGAGCGGCGAGGTGGAAAGCCGGCGGCGGGACGGCACCGCGTTCCCGGCATTCCTGGCCATCACACCTGTGCAGGACGCAACGGGGGCCGTCGAGCACGTGATTGCGGTTGGCCGCGACCTGACCGAGGAGAAGGCGCGCCACGCCCAGTTTCTCCAGGCGCAGAAGATGGAGAGCGTGGGGCAGCTGGCCGGCGGCGTCGCGCACGACTTCAACAATCTTCTGAGCGTCATCAATGGCTCGGCCGATCTCATCATCGATGACCTGCCGGCGAGCGATCCGGTGTACGCCGACGTGCAGGCCATCCGTCAGGCGGCGCAGCGGGCGGCGGCGCTCACCAAGCAGCTGCTCTCATTCAGCCGTCGCAATCTGGAGCGCATTGAACCCGTGCGCGTCGGCGCGCTGATCGAGGGGATGATTCCGATGCTGCGCCGCCTGATTGGCGAGCACGTGGAGGTGGTGGTCGATACGTCGGCGTCGTCGAATACGGTGATGGCTGATGCGTCGCAGCTCGAGCAGGTGGTGATGAACCTCGCGGTCAACGCGCGTGACGCGATGCCGACGGGCGGCACGCTGCGCGTCCGCGTTCAGGATGTCGAGTTCGACACCGACGCGGCGGCGGCCGCGCCGGCGCTGCGGGCCGGACGACATGTCCGCCTGGAGGTCGAGGACAACGGACAGGGGATGGACGACGCGACACGGCAGCGCGTGTTCGAGCCGTTCTTCACCACCAAGGCACGCGGATTTGGAACCGGACTCGGCATGGCGACGGTGTATGGCATCGTGAAGAGCGCCCGCGGCGCGATTGACGTTGCCAGCCAGCGCGGGCGCGGCACGACCTTCACCATCCTCCTTCCGTGCACCAGCGCCACCGCGGTGGAACGGCCCGCCGTGGCGACGGTGTCGGCGACCGGCACGGAGACGGTCCTCTTTGTCGAGGACGACAGTTCGCTCCTGCGGCTCGGCTGTCGCGTGCTTCGGGCCGCGGGTTATGTGGTCCTCGAGGCGCGCCATGGCGCTGAGGCGCTGCAGGTGGCGGCGTCGGCGAAGCGGGAGATTGACATCCTTGTCACCGACGTGGTGATGCCCGTGATGGACGGGCGCGCCCTCGCCGAGCAGATGCTGGCCACGCGCTCGTCGCTTAAGGTGCTCTACACGTCGGGCTATACGGACGACGAGATCCTTCGGCACGGCATCGGGCGCGGGACGGTGCAGCTGTTGTCCAAGCCGTATCTGCCGCGGGCGCTGACGCAGGCCGTACGCGCGGTGCTGGACGGCAGGACGATCGAGAACGCGCAGGGGTGAGCCGATGTCTGGGGCCGCAGCAGCGGGATGAGGCTGCGGCCGCGATGCGACTTACGCTAGGCGATTTGGTCGCGCAGCCTGAGCAGCCGCTCCCGCAGCTCGCGTGGCGTGGCGTCCGCATCCCGCGCCGTGGCCAGTCGCTCGAGAAATGCCTTGGAGAAATCGTGGTGCCCTCGGCACCCGCGGCAGATCTCAATGTGGGCGCGCACGCGCACGGCCATCGTCTCATCCAGCTCGTCGTCGAGCAGGTCCCAGAGCACCGCCATGGCCTCGCGGCACGACATCGGAGCGACTTGCGGACGGGTGGGCTTCATTCTGGCTCCTTGCTCAAGCCGGCGTCGCGCGCGAACGCGATGAGAGATTCCTGCAGCAGACGTCGTCCGCGAAAGAGCCGGGAGCGAACCGTCCCGACCGGCACGCCGAGGAGCTCCGCGGCGTCCGCGTAGGCACAGCCTTCCAGATCCACCAATACGACCGCCACGCGAAAAGTTTCCGGCAAGCGCGCGATGGCATCGGTGATGGCCTCGGAGAGATCCAGACGCATCAGCGCCTCGTCGAGCCCCTCCGCGTGCCATTCGTTGTGCGACTGCACGGCGCGCAACACCTCGCCCTCGGCATCGTCGAGCGGAGTATAGCGCTGGTCCCGCTCCTCGCCGCGCAGGAATGCGTTGCGGCAGATCGTGAACAACCACCGCCGCGCGTCGCTGCCGGGAATGAAGCTGGACGCGAAGCGGAACGCGCGGAGGTACGTCTCCTGCACGAGGTCGTCCGCGGCCGCGGCGTCACGCGTCAGCGACTTGGCGAAGCGGTAGACGCTGTCCATGGCGTCGAGGAACGCGGCGTCGAGCGCCGGGTCTCGGCCGGGGGGCGCCGCGTCGTCAGCGGTCATGGTCCGGGTGCAGCGTGGCGGTCAGTGCTCGCTTCATGGAACCCATGGAGGGGACAAACATAGCCTATCCGCACGGCCCTCCCAGGGTTCCCCGTGCTCCGCCGGCGCCAGCGCCGTCAGAAGAGTTGCTTGCCGGCCCCCACCAGGTACCACTCGGCGACGCCGATCATGACGGCGGCGAATACGCGCTTGACCCATAGCATCCAGGCGCCGGACCGGGGCAGCCGGACGAGGCGATCAGTGCCGATGCCGACGGCCACGAGAATGCTCGACATACCGAGCGCGAAACTGAACAGGTACAGAAAGCCGAGTCCCGCTTGGTGCGTGCCGGCCACCCAGGTCAGGAGCGCGCCGAAGATTGGGGCGCCGCACGGCGCGGCGACGATGCCGGAGACGGCGCCCATTGCGGCCGCGCCAAAGAACCGACCACCGGATTCGCGGCCGGCGGCCCACGCCATCAACCGGCTGGGTACGAGCACGGGAATCACATCGAGAGACATCAGCGCGAAGACGAGCAGGACATTGGCCTGCAGGAGCAGCGCCATGGGATGCGTGCTCACGGCCCCGAAGAGCGAGCCCGTCAGGCCGGCGAGCAAGCCAAGCGAGGCGTACACAAGGGCAAGGCCCAGTACGTAGCCCGCGGTGGGGGCCAGCGCGCCGCGTCGTCGCGTGCCCGCGCCGAGGTCCGGTCCCCGCGTCCCGGCAACGACCGCGGCCGTGATGGGAATCATCGGATAGACGCACGGCGTGAGGCTGCTCAACACGCCGGCCGCGAAGGCGATGGGCAGGGCGAGATACGAGTGGGTCGCCAGCAGAGGCGAGATGTCGGGGAGGTTCATGCTCTACGTATCGGGATGCGGGCGTCAGGTTCCCGACAATCGCGGAATCGCGCTGTTCAGTGGTGTGCACACCGCCGGGAACTCGCCGGCGTCCCGCCGAATAGTCACCACAACGCGTCGGCACATACGGCGCCCCCCGGCGACGCGGGCCGCGACGCCCTTACACTCAGGGAGACATTCTCATGCGGTTCATCACATCGCTCGGCGCTGCCGCCATCCTTCTGCTCGCCACGGCGGGCGACGCGACGGCCCAGATGAAGGGACTCAAGGTCGGCGATCGCGCGCCGACGCTGTCGCTGCGCACCCTCGACGGACAGTCCGTTGATCTTGCCGACCACATCGGCAAGGGACCCGTGCTCATTGAGTTCTGGGCCACTTGGTGTCCGCTCTGCCGCCAGATGGAACCGACGTACCGCGCGCTGGCCGAGAAGTACGGGCGCGATCTGCAGATGCTGTTCATCGTCGTGCCCACGAACCAGACGCCGGAGCGCGCCAAGCAGTACGTGGAGAAGGTGCAGCATCCGGGCACCTTCCTGTTCGACGCCGACGGCGCGGCGTATCGCGCCTTCTCCGCGTACCACACGTCGTACGTGCTCGTGCTCGATCGGCAGGGCAAGGTGCTGTACAGTGCCGACGGCGGCGAACAGGATTTGACCGACGTGGTACGCCAAGCCGTGGGCAGATGACGTCTAGTTCGGCGTGACGTGGTGCGCCGAACTCCCACTTTTTGCCGTTGCAAGTGAAACCATTCGGGAGTTGTTGCGTACTAAATCGTTGAACCCCGCCGCTCCCCGGCGCACTTCGACAACGCTAGCCCACCATCATGTTGACGTTCGCATCAAAGAGCCGTCGCGCTGCCGCGCTGGCTGCCTGTTCGCTCGCCCTCATTACCGCCGCCTGCACCGCCGACCGGCCCTCTGGCATCACCGCTCCGCCGCCGACGGAGGTGGATTCCATTGCCGCGCGCTACGTCCTGACCTCGGTGAATGACCAGCCGCTGCCAGCCGTGGTGTACGCGGGGCTCTACCTGGACGGCGATACGGTGCTGTATCACGATGTGCGCGTCGTGGCCACCGAAGGCTTTGTGCATCTGCGCACCGACGGCACGTTCGACCAGCGCGTGAAGATGGAGGCGTGGGTGAACGGTCATTTGTCGGGTCGGCCGGTTTACGTTGATAACGGCAACTGGCGCTCCATTCCGTACTCCGATCTCGTCCGTTTTGAGTCGACATACAGCGCGGCGGCGGGAGTCTTCCACGGACTTGCGCACAACCGCAAGGTCTGGCTGTCGCAGGAGATCACCGGCGGCGAGGCAGGCGCAGCAGACAACGACTTCACCTACGTGAAGCAGCCGTAGTCGTGCGGGCGGTGGGGCGCTGGCAACGCACCCCACCGCCCGTAGACTCCGCCACCGCAAACGGCGAGATTTCGGTCTTGACGCCACCGCATCCAGCGGCGGCCGCTACCCCGGGCACGACACCCAGCCGCGCCCACTTCCGGATCCTCGCCATGGCACGCCCCGACGTCCTTGAAAAGCTCGTCAGTCTCTGCAAGCGCCGCGGTTTCATCTTCCAGTCGTCCGAGATCTACGGTGGCACGGGCTCGGTGTGGGACTACGGCCCGCTTGGCGTCGAACTGAAGAAGAACGTCAAGGACGCGTGGTGGTACGCGATGGTTCGCTCGCGCGACGACGTTGAGGGACTCGACGCGGCCATCCTCATGCACCCGAAGGTCTGGGAGGCGAGTGGCCACGTCAGCGGATTCAACGACCCGCTGGTGGACTGCAAGGCGTGCAAGGCGCGCTTCCGCGCCGACCAGATGGACGGCGCCTCCTGCCCGCGCAAGCCGAGCAAGAAGCCGGGCGAGCACACCGACTGCCAGCTCACGGAGCCGCGCCAGTTCAACCTGATGTTCAAGACGTTCATGGGGCCGGTGGAAGACACCGCCGCCGTCGTCTATCTGCGCCCGGAAACGGCGCAGGGCATCTTCGTGAACTTCCTCAACGTGCAGCAGGCGCGCCGCCAGAAGGTGCCGTTCGGCATTGCGCAGATTGGCAAGGCGTTCCGCAACGAGATCACGCCGGGGAACTTCACGTTCCGGACGCGCGAGTTTGAACAAATGGAGATGCAGTTCTTCGTCGACCCGCAGGCGCCGGAAGGGAAGACGACGGACATGCAGTGGTTTGAGTACTGGAAGGCCCAGCGCATGGAGTGGCATCTGGGGCTCGGCCTCGAGCGCGACCGGCTGGAGTTCCACCAGCACGACGCCAACGAGCTGGCGCACTACGCCAAGGCGGCGTTCGACATCCAGTTCGATTTCGGCGGCACGCTGGGCTTCCAGGAAATCGAAGGCGTGCATCACCGCGGCGACTTCGACCTCGGCCGGCACCAGGAGTTCAGCAGCAAGCGGATGGAGTACGTGGATCAGGTGGCCAACCGCCGATATGTCCCTTACGTGGTGGAGACGTCGGTCGGCGCCGATCGCGTGACGCTGGCGCTGCTGTGCAACGCGTACGCTGAAGAGACCGTGGAAGGGGAGAGCGAGGGGCGCGTGGTGCTGCACCTCAAGCCGTCGCTGGCCCCCATCAAGGCCGGTGTCTTCCCGCTCACCAAGAAGGACGGCCAGCCGGAGATGGCGCAGAAGATCATGGCCGACCTGCGCCCGCTCTATCCGGTGGACTACGACGACGCGGGGTCGATTGGCAAACGCTACCGCCGGCAGGACGAGGTGGGGACGCCGTGGTGCATCACGGTGGACACGACCTCCACGGCCGACGGCACCGTGACCGTGCGCGACCGCGACACGCTTGCCCAGGACCGCGTCGACGCGTCGCAGCTTCGCGCGTACCTGGCCGCCAAGCTTGCCGGCTGAGGGCGGGATGCCGAGGATGATGGACGACGGCCTCGACGCGCTGCGAGAGCGCGGCGAGGCCTTTCTCGTCGACCTTTCCCGCGAGTACTACGAGGCGCACGCGGGGCTCAAGAGCGAGGCGCAGCTGCAGGCGATCTTCGCGACGCACGCGGCCGCGTTTGACGACGAGGCGCTGGCCATGGTGCACGACCGGTTCGCGACGGTGACCGGTGAGGCGCACCGCTCGACGCGCATGCTGCTCGACTGGCTGGTGGAGTCGCGAGGCGGGCGCGAGCTGGCCCCGCTCGAGGAGCGAGAGATCGCGTGGGAGGGTGCGGCGAAGATCACGCTCCCCGACGGCACGGTGGAGCCGT
>JACPFW010000020.1 GCA_016182795.1 Gemmatimonadota bacterium | reverse complement strand
CCGCGGCGGGCGACATCACCAAAGTGCGAGGCAAACCCAAACGGGACGGCGCCGCCGGCGCGGAGCGCCGCGAGCGCGCGGCGGAGCGCCTGAGCCGCTCGGCGCCACTCCACCAGGGCCGCGCGCTCGGTGGCCGAGGCCACGCGGCGCCCACCGAAGAGATCGCGGCCGCGCAACGCGCAGACGAGATCGCGTCGCCGCTCGCCTGACCGCTCAATCCGTACCTGCATCGCCGCGACGGCCAGGCTCCGCTCGGCGCGATCGAGCGCACGCTGCAGCGAACGTTTGCGCGGACCGGTGGCGCGCGCATACCGCCCCCGCAGGCGCGTCACGCCCGCATCGCCGTGCACCTCCACATCGAATGCCGGCCCGGTGAGCGCATCGGCGCACCGGATATGCCGGTCAAGGTTGGGCAGAGGCGGCACGCGCAGCGGATCGCGTTCGGGACTGTCGACGACGACGGAGAGCCACAGCCGCAGTTCGCAGAGCCAGACGGCCGTCGGATTGATGTCGATGCCGAATATGGATTGCGAGAGCACTGCGCGTCGCCGCTCGTGCTCGGCGCGCGGGTCGTGCGCGGCGGCGAGCAGGCGAGACAGCTCGGTCATCGCATGGACGAGGAATGCCCCCGTGCCGCACGCAGGGTCGAGTACGCGAAGATCGGTGAGTGCGGCGCGCAGTTGCGCGGCGCGCACTGCGTCAGCGACCCGCCCTGTGCGCGCCTCGTCGACCGCCGCGCGCAGCGTCGGGTCCGTGAACTGCGCATCGAGCGCGAGGTCGGTGATGCGCCGGATCATGCTGCTCGGCGTGTAGAACGCGCCTGTGTTACGCCGCTCGTCGGACGCCATTAGCGACTCAAAGGCGCGTCCGAGCATTTCGGGATCCACGGCCGCCTCTGCGAACTCGGCCGACGCCTCGTGCGCGGTCACGCGGTAGCGGGTGAGGAGGTCGCCCACGACGCGCGCGATGTCGTCGTCGGCAAAGCGGAGCGCGCGGTGCCGTTTCTCGAGTGAATCTCGGGTGAAGAGGCCGCCGTTCAGGAACGGGAGGCGCCCGAACGCCCGTGCCACGGGGGCGCGACGTGTCATCGGTGCGTTGAGCGTGCCAAAGAAGAGCGGCTCGAGCAGCGCGCGATGCAGGTTGCCGCCGCGCGCCGCGACATGGCGCGACAGAAAGGCGCGGTCACCGTCAAGCCAGCCCTTGGCTTCGAGGAAGGTGAGAAAGAGCAGGCGCGACACGCAGCGCAAGGCGAGTGCCCGACGCGTGTCACCGTCGGCGTCGCCCGTGGCGCCGTCGCCGAGCGCGTGCACGGCCTGCTCGAGATCGCGATAGAACCGGCGCGTGAGGGCGTCACGCCCCAGCGTCTCGCGCCAGCGTAGATGCGTGTCGAGGTCGCTGTCGCTGCGACCACCCTCGAGCGCGGCCAGCGATTCCGCGTCGCTTGGCCTGATGCGGGATGGCTCCACCAGCAACGCGGCGGCGGCGGTCGCGCCGCCGGGCGCGGGGATCACCAACGCCATCTCGCCCGTTCGCTGGGCGGCGAGCACCAGCCAGAGCAGTTCAGGAGAGCGTGACGCAATGCGGCGCGCCGTGCGACCGGCTGTATCGCGCAATGAGGCCGATGGCGGCACGTCGAGCACCAGGGCGCGCATGGCGCCATCGCCGGCGGCGACGCCTACGCGCCTGACGCTGTCGTCGAGTCCAAGTCGGCGCATCGCGTCGGCATCAAGTGTGCCGGCTGGCACGCGAAAGCCAAGTGTGCGGAGCAGGGCCACGCGCCCCCGCCGGTCAGTGGCGCGCTGGAGGAGCGCGGCGGCATCGGTGATGGTGAGCACGCGCGCACACTACCGGCGCGCGCCCCGCGCGTCGTCACCGTGTCAATGCAGTGCGGCTCAATTGCTTGCGAGCAGCGGCTCGATCTCCGCCAGCGTCTCCACCAGATGCGTCGGCCGCGCCGATTCCATCGTCGCGCGGTCGTATGGCCCAGTGAGCACGCCAATCGTCCGCACCCCCGCCGCGTGGCCGGCGAAGATGTCGTGCGGCGAGTCGCCGATGAACCAGGCGTGCGTCGCTGTTGCGTTTAGCCGCTCGAGCGCCATCAGCACGGGCTCGGGTTCCGGTTTGTGCTTCTCCGTCGCTTCAATGCCGATGAGCGCGCCAAAGCAGTCGGTGATTCCCACGTAATCGAGACTGCGCCGAATGCCGGCCTCGATCTTGGAACTGACAATCGCCATCGCGTGGCCGCGCGCGTGCAGTCGCCGGATCAGCTCCACCACGCCGGGGTACGGCGATACCAAGCGGTCGTGATGCTCAATCTGATAGGCGCGGTACCGGTCCCAGAGGAACTTCACGTCGTCCTCATCGTGCGCCCACCGCCGCAGCATCGGCGCCAGCGGCGTGCCGATGAGCGCCACCCACTCTTCGCGCGTCGGCCGCGGCCCCTCGCGCCCATCATAGGCGTGCACGGCCGCCTGCACAATGAGTTCGATGGAATCGACGAGGGTGCCGTCGAGGTCGAAGAGGAGAGGGCTTGGCATCACGGACTTAAAGATAACGGAACGGGGAGGGGGGCCGGGACTAAGGGACGTGGAACGGGAGGGGGAACGGGCAAGCTGGCCCGCCTCGTTCCGCCCGTACCACCTCTCCTCACTCGTCCCTTAGTCCCGGCCCCCCTCCCCGTTCCGTTCAAGCCTGCAGCGACGGCGCCTCCTCCACTTCGCTCTCTCCCTTCGCCAACACGCACGCCGCGCTCAAATGCCCCGTCGTGTTCGTTGTCGTCCGGAACATATCGAGTATCGTGTCCACGCCGAGCAGAATGCCGATCCCTTCCACCGGCAGGTTCACGACCATCAGCACCGGGACCATTGCCACAATCGACCCGCCAGGGATGCCGGGCACCGAGAACGACGTCACCAGCGCGGTAGCGGTGATAGCCACGAGTCCGGCGAACGGCACGTCAATTCCATAAAGTCGCGCAATGAACAGCGCGCCGAGTATCTGCCCCACTCCGGCGCCGGGGCGGAAGGTTGACGCGGCGAGCGGAATCAGGAAGCCGTGAATCGATGCCGGTAGCTTCATCTTGTCGCGTGCCACTTCGATCATTGCCGGCAGTGCCGCCATCGACGACCGCGCGCTGAACGCCACTGCCTGCGGCGCCAGCCACGCCCGCGTGAAGACCGCCACGGGCACGCTGCCAAACAACGCCGCCGCCGGATACAGCACGCCGGCCATGAACAGCACGCTGACGCCGCACGTGATCACCGTGTAGCCGGCCAGCGCGCCAAGCGCGCTGAGCCCCAGCTTGGCGGCCAGCGGCACCGCGAGCGCGAAGACACCATACGGCGCGGTGTCGATCACCCAGCGCACCATCCGCAGCGTTGCGTCCTGCACCGCCTCCACCACTTTAATGAATGGCTCGCGGTACGCCGTCTCCACGCGCGTGATCGCGATCGCGAACGCCAACGTGAAGGTGATGAGCGGGAGCATGGCGCCATCGGCCATCGACTTCACCGGATTGAGCGGCACCAGGTCAATGAACCACTGGCTGACGGTCGGCATGCTGCCGGCCGGTGTGCCCGCGGCGCTCGCTGTGGCGCGCAGGGCATCCACTGCCGCCGGATCAAGCGAAATGCGCGCCATCAGCGGCGCGCCGACCGCAATCGCGACCACCGCGGCGAGCGTCGTCATCACGACGAAGAACAACACCGCGCGCCCGCCGAGCCGGCCGATCGTCGCCGGGTTCGGGGCGCGGTTTACGCCGGCAATCAGACTGCTCACCACCAGCGGGATCACCGTCATGCGAATGGCGGCGATCCACATCGTGCCGACCGTCTCGAGAAAGCGCGAAACGGGCGACAGAAAGGCGAGCGAGCCGCCGGCGATGACAAGCCCCACCGCGAAGCCGGCGAAGAGGCCGAGGAGAACTTTGAGAGCGAATGCCATGGGGATGCGTTACGGCGCGGGGACGGCCAGCGGCTTGCCGGTTTCGATGATGTAGGTGCTGAGCAGCTTCACCGGCACAGTGCCGGTGTTCCTGGCCACGTGCGGCGTATTGGCGGGAATGAAGAACGCGTCGCCGGGCTTCAGCGCGATGGTGGCCTGACCGGCCATGTCAAACGTTGCGGTGCCCTCGAGCACGTACACCATTTCCTCACCGGGGTGCGTGTGCCGCGGGGCGGTGCCGCCCACGGCGAGTTCGGCGAGCACGGTGATGCCATCGTGACCGGGGACGGTGGTCAGCGGTTTAGTCTGGAGCACGGTGCGCTTGAGCGGCGAGGGCTGCGCCGCCGGCGCGGTCGACTGAGACTGCGCGCCGGCCGCGCCGGCGGCCGCGACGAGGGCGAGGACAAGGAGCGGACTCCAGACACGCATGGTTCACTCGAGAGTGGGAATGGCGTAGATGCTCGCCCCGCGGAGGCCGCCGCGCAAGCGCAAACGTCCCGCGGAGGCGATATTGGAACGCAGCCGTCGACGCGCCGTCCCCCAGTTCGCCCCCTCGACACCTATGTCCGTGCACGCCCACCCCTCGCTCGCCAAGATCACGCACGCACTATCCAAGCGCGTGCCGATTCCCGCGCCACGCGACGAGCCGTTCTTCGAGGCCGCCGTCGCGCTGCTCATTCACTCGGGCGACGACGGACTGGAGACGCTGTTCATCAAGCGCGCCACGCGGGAGGGCGATCCGTGGAGCGGGCAGATTGCCCTGCCCGGCGGCAAACGCGACGCGCACGAGGAGTCGCTGGTGCGCACGGCCGTGCGCGAGACGCGCGAAGAAATCGGCGTCGATCTCGACACCATTGGCACCCTGCTCGGCGAGCTCGACGAACTACGCCCGCGCACGGCGATGCTGCCGCCCATCGTGGTGCGCCCGTACGTCTTTGCGGTGCGCGAACGTCCCGCGCTGGCGCTAAACGAGGAAGTCGCCGAGGCGTTCTGGGTTCCGCTGCGCGAGGTGTTCGACCCCGAGCGTCGGCAGGAAATCACCATCTCGTTTCCCGGCATCCACGCCAAACGGTCGGCGATCGGCGTGGGCGAGCATATGATCTGGGGGATGACCGAGCACATCCTGCGCACCTTCGAGGGGTTGATGCGATGAGCGATACGCAGACGAACTGGGGAGGCGGCACGGCCCAGCGCACGCTGTGGCTGCTGGGATGCGTCGTGGTTTTCGGCGCGCTGCCGATGCTCGCCGACCGCTATGTGTACGATCACTGGTACCACAAGAACATCTACGACCTCGACTGGGCCCGCCTGCTGCGCGTGATGGGCTTTGCCCCCACCTGGGGCGTGGCGGCACTGGCAATGTGGCTGCACGAGCGCCCCGAGCAGGCGCAGCGCGCGGCGGCGCGCGCGTGGTATCTGGTCACCGCCGTGCTCGCCGGCGGCCTGATGGCCGAGATCACCAAGCTGCTGCTGCGCCGCGAACGCCCCAACGTGCTCGACGGCGACTACAGCTTCCGCCCGTGGAGCGATCACCCATTCTCCACGAGCGGCCTGGCGTGGCCGAGCAGTCACACGATGGTCGCGTTCGCGGCGGCCACCGCGCTGAGCCGACTCTTCCCGCGGGCGAAGTGGGTGTGGTACACACTCGCCGCCGGTTGCGGAATCACGCGCATCCTCGCCCATGCGCACTTCTTCAGCGATGTGATGCTGGGAGCGTTGTTTGGGTGGAGTGTGGGATGGGGAGTGTGGTTCTTGATGAAGAACCGAATGGAACGAGGAGGAGGTAGGGACTAAGGGAAGAGGGACGGGATACGGAACGGGGAGGTGAAGTTCGCCTCCCCGTTCCGCATCCCATCCCCCCTCCTTAGCCTCTACCCTCTCCCCGTTCCTATCAGTTAGGGCGTGACTTTCGTTTCCGCCTTCTTGGCGTTTGGATCCACCAGCGGCCGCCGTTCCTTGAGGTGCTGCTCCATCTGCAGACGCGGCACGCCGTTCTTCAGCCAATCGGGGGCCGGCTTGTCGCGCAGGAACGTGTCGAACCACTCCTGCATGCGCACGGCGTAGTCCTTCTGATTGGCCGGGCGCGACAGGCCGTGGTTCTCGCCGACGTACTCGAGCAGCACCACATCCTTGCCGAGTTCACGCAGGGTGTTGTAGTACGTGATCCCCTGATTGAAATCGACGGCGCCGTCGCGATCGTTGTGCAGGATCATGAACGGAATCTTCAGATTCTGCGCAAATCGGTTGGGCGAGTTGCGGATGTACGGGTCGGGGTTGCGCGCGTAGCTGTCGCTGAACCGCCCCTGGCTCGAAATGAAGATCGGCTGGTTGGCCGAGCCCGAGTTCCAGTAGACCGAGCTGAACATCGACACCATGTCGGTGAGCGGCGCGCCGGCGATGGCCGTCTTGAAGATGTCGGTCTGCGTCGTGATGAACGTCGTCTGATAGCCGCCCCAGCTGTGCCCCTGCAGGCCGACACGCGCCGGATCGACGATTCCGGTGGCGATCGCCGCCTTCACCGCCGGCACAACGCACGCCACCGCCGAACGGCCCGGATCGTCGAGCTTGTAGGTGATGTCCGGCTGGAAGAACGCATACCCGCGCGACGTGTAGACCGCGGGGTTCGAATAGCGCGTCGCGTTGGGCTGCGGATAGACGTGCAGCCCCTGCGACAGCTTCTCATAGATGTAGGTGAGCGTCGGGTACTTCTTGCCCGCTTCGTAGTTGGCCGGCAGGAAGAGCGCCCCCTGCAGCGTGTCGCCGTGATCGCACACGTAGTTCACGAGCCGCGCGCCGCTTGACCACTGCACGTCCTTCTGCTGCGGGTTGGCGTCGGTAAGGCGGCGTTCGTTGGTGAGACCGGCGTCGGCGGCGTACAAGTCCGGATACTTCACGACGGTCTGACGCGTGAAGAACCAGGCGTCGGCGTCGCGCGCCTTGCGGTAGTCGACCTTGTCGTCTTCCCAGCTCATGACCGTCGCGCCGCCCTTGGCGGCATCCACGCGCGACAGGCCTTCCTTCTTGGTCCACTCGCCGTACGTCTCAAACAGCATCGGCTTGGTGAGATCGATGCCGCGTTCGCGATACGGCGCGCCGACGCGGGCCTGATACCGGATGCGGTCCTTCTTGCCGTTGGTGGTGATGTTCAGCGCCGTCCCCTTGAGCGGGAGCTTCCACACGTCCCAGTTGTCGCGCACAAGCACCGCGCTACCATCCTTGCTCCACCCCACCGGTGGCGCGGCCTGCGGCTTGATGGTGTTGTGGTCGTCCTCATCATCCCAGAACTTGGCGTCCACGCCGGTGGTCAGCGTGCGCGTCGTCGCCGACGCGAACTCGTACAGCTTGTAGTCGCCATTATCGTAGTAGATGCCGCGCTCGCCGTCGGGCGAGAAGGTGAACCCGCCGCCGAACCCGCCACCGCCGCGCAGCTTGGTGGCCAGCGGCTTGCGCGCGCCGGTCGTGAGGTCGATGGCGTACACATCGCGGAACGCCTTGCCGTCCACACTCGCCTGCCGCTCGTACGGCGTGATATCCGTTCCCACCGCCCAGCGGTCGCGGTTGGACGTCGCGACGTCGCGCATCTTGGCGTCGGAGAGTCGCACCACCTTGCCCGCCGCCACATTGTACGCCGCGAGGTAGCTGAAGCTCTTGTCCTGCACCTCCTGCACCTGCTGCTGCGCCTGCAGACGCGGGTCCTTCCAATGCCACAGGATCAGCGACGGCATATCCTCATCGGTCTGCGGCGCGGCCGCCACCTGCCCGGTGTTCCCCGCGCCCGGCGCCACGCCCGCCGGACGCGGCGGCGTGAACGAACCCGCCGGTTCGCGCGGCCGCGGCGGCCGCGGTTCGCGGAGGCCAAGGTACAGCACGTTCTGCGTCTCGCCCCACCGCGGCGCGCGGTCGCCACTCACCACCAGTCCGCCCTCGATGCCCGTCGATTTGGCGTTGATCTGAATCGTCGTTGGCGTCGCCGTGTTGAGGCCCTTCACGCCGAGCACCGTGACTGATGTGTCGCTCGTCGCCGAGTCGACGGTGGAGCGGAGGATCGCCAACGCATCGCCCGAGTCGATCCACGCCAGGCGGCGATAGCTCGCCTTGGTCGCGTCGAGGGAGCGCGTGACGCCAGTGGCGACTTCGCGCAGCTGCAGCGAGTTGCCAATCAGGTCGCGCGCGTCGAGCGTGTAGGCCAGCCAGCGTCCCGACTCATCGAACGCGAACTCGCTGACGCCGGCAATCGTGACCGGGGTGCCGCCGGCGAGGTTCACCAGTTCGAGTACGGTGCCGCCGCCGGCGCCACCACCTCCACCGCCCGCTCCGGGCGCGCCGCCAGCCGGCGCCGCGTCGGGTGCCGCGTGATGAATGGCGATCCAGTCCGACTTGTCACCGCCAAAGCGATAGGCGCGCACGCGCTCGAAGTCGCGCTTGGTGCCGGTGGCCAGCTCGACGACCGACAGATTGTTGGACAGGCTCGCGCGCGTGCGGCGCGCACGCTTGGCGTCGGCCGACTTGGGGTAGACGGCGAACGCCGCCCACTTGCTGTTGCCCGAGATCGACACCGGCGCCATCGGCAGCGGGCCGCCGAACCCGCCAAAGCCGCCCGCCTGCGCCGGCGCTCCGCCGACCGGGAACTTCAGCTCCTTGGCGCCCGCGGCGGAGGCGCGAATGATCACGTCGCCGTCGCCTTCGTTGGGCGCCAGCACGTAGGCAATCCACTTGCCGTCGTTAGAGACCTGCGTCGAACGGATGGATTTCCAGGTGAGCAGGTCGGTGAGCGACAGCGGCTGCGGGGTGGTTGGCTTGGCGGCGGTCGAATCTTGACCGCCCGCGAGCAGCGGAGCCGCGGCGAGCGCAAAGAGCAATACGGAACGGCGCATGGAATGCCTCTCGGGGAAGTGCCGGGGGACTGACCGCCGTGCGGGCGGCAAGAGAACATACGCGTGTTTTAGGAGGGACGCTGGAACGGGAGACGGGGGCCGGGACTAAGGGACAAGGAACGAGAGGGGGAACGGGGAGGTGAAGCCACTCGTTCCGCCCGTTCCCCCTCCCCTCGCACGTCCCTTAGTCCCGGCCCCCCTCCCCGTTCCACTTGTCCCAAATGTTAGTATGTCCTAACTTATATCCGTGTCAATTCCTACCTCCGACGGCTTCCGCCGCGCCCGCACGGCCCCCTCGCTCAGCGAGTCGTATCGCACCATCCCGGTCGACGGCGCCAACTGGTTCCGCAAGCTCTTGGCCTTCGCCGGCCCGGGCTATCTGGTCGCCGTCGGCTATATGGATCCGGGCAACTGGGCTACCGACATCGCCGGCGGCTCGCGCTTCGGCTATACGCTGCTCTCGGTCATCCTGCTCTCCAACCTGATGGCCGTCCTCCTGCAGGGACTGTCGAGCAAGCTGGGCATTGTCACCGGACGCGATCTCGCGCAGGCGTGCCGCGACCACTACTCCAAGCCGGTATCGTGGGGGCTCTGGATCCTCTGCGAAGTGGCCATCGCCGCCTGCGATCTCGCCGAAGTCATCGGCTCGGCCATCGCACTGCACCTGCTCTTCGGCATCCCGATGACCGTGGGCATCATCATCACCGCGGTCGACGTGCTCATCCTGCTGATGCTGCAGCGGCGCGGCTTCCGCGTGCTCGAGGCGCTGGTCATCGTCCTCATCGCCACCATCGGCGCCTGCTTCCTGTTTGAACTGGTCATCTCGCGCCCCGAACTGGGCGCCGTTGCCAAGGGCTTTGTGCCGACGACGGAGATCCTGAGCAATCCGGAGATGCTCTACATCGCCATCGGCATCCTCGGCGCCACGGTGATGCCGCACAACCTGTACGGCATCCTCGGCGCCACGGTGATGCCGCACAACCTGTACCTGCATTCGTCGATCGTGCAGACCCGACGATACAAGGAGACCGCGCAAGGCAAGCGCGAGGCCGTGCGCTTTGCGTTCATCGATTCGACCATCGCGCTGACTTCCGCGCTCTTCATTAATGCCGCCATCCTGATTGTCGCGGCGGCGACGTTCCACACGACCGGCAACACGCAGGTGGCCGAGATCCAGGACGCGCACAAGCTGCTCACGCCGCTGCTGGGCGTCGCCGGCGCGTCGGCGGTCTTTGCGCTCGCGCTGCTGGCCAGCGGCCAGAACTCGACGCTCACCGGCACGCTCGCCGGGCAGATCGTGATGGAAGGATTCATCGACCTGCGTCTTCGCCCGTGGGTGCGTCGCGCCATCACGCGGGCGGTGGCGATCATACCGGCCGTCATCGTCAGCGTGATGTACGGCGAGAGCGGCACCGCGCGCCTGCTGCTGCTCAGTCAGGTCATTCTCTCCCTGCAGCTCTCGTTCGCGGTCTTCCCGCTTGTGATGTTCACATCGGACCGGCGCAAGATGGGCGAGTTCGTGAATCCCGCCTGGCTCAAGATCACTGCATATTCCGTGGCGTTCTTCATTGCCTCCCTTAACGCGTGGCTGCTCGTGCAGACCGTCGCCGGGTGGATCTCCTGATGTACCAGCGCATCCTTGTCCCGCTCGAGAACACGCGCACCGACCGCGTGATCGTCGCCCACGTGCGCACGCTCGCCCGCCAGTGCGGGGCGTCGATCGTGCTCATTCACGTCGCCGACGGCTTCGCGGCGCGCAACTTCGCCCAGCTCGACCTGCGCGAAAGCGAAGAGATGCGGCGCGACCGCGCCTACCTCGACGCCGTCTGCGAAGAGCTGCATGCCGATGGCCTGCCGTGCGAGGCGGTGCTCGCCTGCGGCAATCCGGCCGACGAGATCTCCTCGGCCGCCGAGCGTGAAGGGGCCGACTTGATTGCGATGGCGACGCACGGGCATCGCGGCCTCAACGATCTGATTCGCGGGAGCGTCGCCAGTGAAGTGCGCCATCGCACGCACGTGCCGGTGCTGATGGTGCGCGAAGGGCAGCCCAAGGGGACGGTGTGACGTCGCCTCGGCGTCCCCGCGCGCGTGGCGCGCCGCTTCCGGCCCTGACGCGGCAGGCCGAGGACTACCTGAAGGCGATCTACGAGATTGAACGTGACGGCGACGCGGCGGGCACCACCGCCATCGCCGCGCGGCTGGGCATCGCGTCGGCGTCGGCAAGCGGCATGGTGCGACGCCTCGCGCGACAGGGGCTCGTGGCCGTCGAACGCTACCACGGCGCGCGGCTCACCGCGCGCGGCCGGCGCGTTGCCCTGCAGATGATCCGCCGCCACCGAATTCTCGAGAGCTACCTCGTCACGCGGCTCGGCTTCGGCTGGGACAGCGTGCACGATGAGGCCGAGCGGCTGGAGCACGCGGTGAGTCCCGTGCTCATTGAGGCGATGGCCGCCGCGCTCGGCCACCCCACCGCCGATCCGCACGGCGCGCCGATTCCGCTGGCCGACGGTACGGTCGATGACGCGCGCCTGCGGACGGTGGACGATCTGGCAGTTGGGGCGGCGGCCTGCGTGGCGCGGATGAGCGACCGCGATCCGGCGCTGCTGCGCTATCTGGGCGAGCTCGGCATTCGCCCCGGCGTCACCGTGCGTCTCGTTGATCGCGCGCCGTTCGAAGGGCCGGTTACTGTGGCCGTCGGCAGAGCCCGACACGTGATTGGGATTGGCGTGGCGCGGAAAGTCTATGTGAACTAGGGGCCACGGTGTCAGGAAATGCCCCACTTGCGTACATCTCAGTACTAAGCTAATATCCATCCAACGAGTCGGCCCCCCGGCTGTGGACACTTACCCGTTTGATGGAGCCCCTACGATGCGTGCAGTTGCTGGTTTGTTTGCCCTCCTGGTCGCCACGGCGGCGGGGGCGCAGGAAGGGAAGTTCGTGCAGGATGCGGCACACAGCGAAATCAACTTTGTCGCCGAGTCGCGCCTGCTCGACGCGAACGGCTTCTTCGACAAGTGGAACGCCGACATCACGTTCAACTCGGCCGACTGGTCGAAGTCGAGCGTGGCGCTCACCATCGACACCAAGAGCATCAACACCCGCGTCACGGCGCGCGACAATCACCTGCGCAGCAAGGATTTCTTTGCCGCCGATTCGTTCCCGCAGATCACGTTCGTGTCGAAGATCATCAACAAGGTCGGCGACGCGAAGGTCAACATCACCGGCGACCTCACGATCCGCGGCGTCACCAAGCAGGTCACGATCCCCGGCACGATGGTGTTCTGGGACGAGGCCAAGCAGATGGGGCGCATGAAGGGGCAGTTCACGATCGTGCGCACCGACTACGGCGTGAGCTTCAACTCGTCGATGAATCCGATTGCCAATGAGATTCCGGTGGCGTTCAATATTACGTTCAAGCCGAAGACTTCCTAACCGGAACGGGGAGGGGGTAGGGGCGTAGGAAGAGGGACGAGTGCAGGAACGGGAAGGGGAGTGTGGCCGCCAAGCCGCACTCCCCTCCTCCTTGCCACTCCCAACCCTCTTCCTTCGCCCCTACCTCCTCCCCGTTCCAATCGGTTGGTAAACCTCCGCGTCGTATATTGTCAGCGTGCTGACTATTCACCACTCCGACAATCTCAAAGCTCTCGCCTCATTCCCCAGCGAGAGCTTCGCGCTCATCTACATCGATCCGCCGTTCAACACCGGGCGCGCGCAGGTGCGCACGAGCTACACGGCGCAGCGGGTCAGCGAAGGCGGGCGCGTGGCCTTCAATGGCAAGCGCTACTCGCAGGTGCGCACCGGGCATCGGTCGTTCGATGATGCGTTTGACGATTACCTGGCCTTTCTGGAGCCTCGGCTCGTTGAAGCGCGTCGCCTGCTGACGCCCACGGGCTCGCTGTTCGTGCATCTCGACTACCGCGAGGTGCACTACGCCAAGGTCCAACTCGACCGCATCTTTGGGCGCTCGTCGTTCATCAACGAAATCATCTGGGCGTACGACTACGGCGCGCGCACCAGCAAGCGGTGGAGCCCCAAGCACGACAACATCCTGTGGTATGCGCGCGACCCCAAGCGCTACACCTTCAACCAGGATGCCGCCGACCGTGTGCCGTATATGGCACCGGGACTGGTCGGGGCGGAAAAGGCCGCGCGCGGCAAGGTTCCAACCGACACGTGGTGGCACACGATCGTCAGCCCGACGGGAAAAGAGAAGACCGGCTACCCTGCGCAGAAGCCGCTGGGCATCCTCGAGCGCATCGTGCGCGTGCATTCGAAGCCCGGCGACCGCCTGCTCGACTTCTTCGCCGGCAGCGGCTCGTTTGGCGATGCCGCCGATCGCAATGGGCGCGACTGCGTGCTCGTCGATTCGAGCGCGGCGGCGATTGCGGTGATGAAGAAGCGGTGCAGGGGGCGCGGCGCGACGTTTGTGCCGCGTCCAGCGCGGCGCGCAGCTCCGCAATCTCGTCCGGGTCGGTAAAGCGGCGCATCAGCCCCCAGCGGCGCCGTGTGATGAACCGCACGCGCCGGCCAAACTCCGTCTCGTCCGTGAACGTGATCGTGTACCGCGGCGGGTCCGACAGGCTCCGCCCGCTGATCTTCTCAACCAACGACAGCGGCACGCGGATTTCGTTGCGGGTGTCGGAGATGATGAGTTCGTCGCCGTCGAGGGCGACGTCTTTCAGACCGCCGAGGAAGATCAGCAGGATGGCGATCACCAGCGCACCCACGGCGACCACGATGAGCCACCCGTACTGCGGCGGAATCCCGGGTGGCAGATTCTGCTGCTCCGGATGCAGCCACGACATGTACGCGCCGACGCCGAGGCCAGCGATGGTGAGAATCGGCAATCCAAACCGGTAGAACGGCGTCCACCGCGAAGAGATCTGCGTGGTCATTCAGCGCTCCAACGCTGCGAGGGCTTCCGCAACTCAGGCATCGCTGTCGTCGATTCGCGCGTGCGGCGCACGGCGCGCCAACTCGGCGAGAAACGCGCCGCAGTCGTCCGGCGAGACAAGCAGCGAGTTGTACCCGTCGTACTCAATCTCGATCCGACGCAGTGACATCGTCGCGTGGCTTTCTCGTTAGCCTCACTCATTGCCGGGAAGAGTCCCCGACACCACCGCGTCCAGCATTTGCTGGTGTCGTCGCTGAATGCGGTGCCAACCGAAGATCGTGAGACCTCCGATACCGATTGCGGTGCCCACGAGGCGCAGCGCCCCGACGGTTGTCAACGCTGATCCATTGAATAGACGCTCGAACACCGTGGCGTTGATCGTGGCGAAGAGCCCCGTCGCCGCAACGATGACGAGCAGAAGCAACAAGGGCCCGGGTGCGTCGAGTACCTCGGTGCTGCCGATACGGCGTGCTTCGGCGAGCTTTTCGTCGAGCGCGTCACGGGCGACCGCCGCCATCAGACCCGAGGAGACCCCGGCGACCACGACGCCAATACCAAAGAGCAGGAGGGGCCAAGAGTTCCACCGAGCGACCTTGGATGTCATCACGGCAATCACTGGAAGCACAAAGCACAGCATGCCCACCGTCAGCAGACCCCAAGCGAGTCGCGTCCGTTTCTGGCGTTCCTCAGCGGAGACGGTGGGGGCGAGCCGCGTGATCACAAGCTCGCGAACCAGCTCACCAAGCACCAGAAGCAGAAGAATTGGCAGGGTGCGCGTCCACGCCGCCGAGGAGTCCTGCGTGGCGTAGTGTCCGCCGACGAGCATCGCGATGGCAAACAGCAGTGTGCGCGGGCGGTTCCGTCGGTAATGTCCCGTCATTCGGATGCCCCTGCCTTGCGTGGCCGCCGTCGCCTCGCGGCGCGAACCACGAGATCGAGCACGGCGAGGACGGCGAACATCGCCACCGACGAGCGGTGCTCCAGCCAGTATGCGCCGAAGGTCTCGGGAAGCAGGACGCCGAGCAGTGCCAGCGACAGGAAGAGCAACTCGGCGCCCGTGAGAACCTCGGCCAAACGTCGGCTCAGCCAGGCGTCCAGCGAGCGCTCGGCGTCCGTCTCCGTCGGCCGCCAGCGGCCGCGCCAGGCCCAGAGCCCCGTTGCGCTGCCGAGCAGCAGGAACCACAGTCCGAATGCCGCGCGCACTTGAGGTTCGGGCAGCGATGTTGCCGAAAAGGCGAACGCGGCCGTACCGAGACACAGCACGCTCGTCACGACCATGAGCCGTCGTATCCACCGATACGAGCGCGGCCCGAGCGTGACGAGCGGTTGACGACCGCTTTCGGAGAACATGCGAGGCAATCTCCAGTGCTTACGTCTATCGGGACAGCCGTTGCACCAGCCAATCCGCCAGCGTCCCCATCACTTCGCCGTCGACGCGTCCGCTCGTGAGCTTCACGTAGCCGCCGGGGAAACCGCTCGGGTCGTTGAGGAAGAGATGGTTGCGGTCCTTGAAGATCTTCATCGTCACGTCCTTGTTGCCGCTGGCCCTGAACGCCTTCTCGAGCACCGGCGCCTGGTCGGGCGTGACCTGCTGGTCGGTGGCGCCCTGCAGAATGAGCACCGGCACCTTCACCTTCCTGGCCGTCGGCACGGGATCGTACTCGAGGAAGTACTTCATCCACGGCACCTTTGCCGTGGTGGAATCGAACTGTGCAATCATCGAGGCCAGTGTCTTGCTCTTCTCGGCGTCGCTGGACGATATCGTGTTGTTGCCCATCACCGTGTTCTTCAGCTGGAAGTCGATGATGCGCCGCCCGGTGTACGCCGGGCCGGCAAGGAGTACGATGCCGGCGAGTGTAGGGTCGGTGGCGGCGACGAGCGGGGCAATCATCCCACCTTCGCTGTGGCCGGCGAGGGCGATGCGCGCGCCGTCGATGTCGGGGCGGGCGCGCAGGAAGGCGACGCCGGCGCGGATGTCATCGGCAAAGTCGGCGCTCGTCGCCTTGAGCACGTCGCCACCGCTGCCGTTAATGGCGCGGTCGTCGAGGCGCAGCACGGCAATGCCGCGGCGTCCGAGCGTGTCGGCTACCTGACGGAACAGGCGGTAGTTGGCGACGAGCGAGATGTACTCGTCGCGGTCCTGCTGGCCACTGCCGGTAATGGTCACGACGGCGGGGACCTTTTTGGTGGCACCCTTCGGCAGCGTCAGGGTGCCGGTGAGCACGTGGCCGGCCGGCGTCTTCACCGTCACCTCTTCGGCGGTGTAGGGCGCGCCGGCGGGAGCGCCGTAATCCGGACGGCCGATGGAGATCTTGTCGGCCGCCGCGCCGTTGACCCGCGAGATGAGAATGTTCTGCGACGGAATCACGCCGCCGGTGAGTTCACCCTGCGCGTTGACGCTGCACCGCGTCTCCTGTCCGGCGACGCGGATGATCACCGAGTCGGCGCCGACGAACTCGAAGTTGACGTCGAGCTGCATGCCCGCCGAGAGGGCGAACATCGGCACCGTCGCCTTGCCGCCGGTGCTTGACTTGCGAGCGCGCTGCACGGCGAGTTCAAACATCGCGAACTCGTTGTTCAGCAGGGGGAGCGGATTGTTCTTCACGGCGCGAGCAAGTTTGCGCTCGGTGCCGCCGGCCTGGATGGTGATGCGCGCCGAGTCGGCATCGATGGTCTGCACGCCGCTCTGCAGCGGCGGCGCGTCGATATCCGACCCAGCGCCCCACGCCTTGAACGTGAAGCTCGGCACGGTGAACGCCGGCGCGAGTTCGGCGTTGAAAGTCATCCGCGCCTGGCCCTTGATGGTGAGGTCGCCGCTGAGCGACGACCGGCCGCGAGTGATGCGCTCGACGATGATCGTGTCGGTTCCCCTGGTGAGCACAAACGCCGACTGCACGGCGGCGACTGGCGCGGTCACTACCTCCTGGCTGGCCGCCGCCTTGGGCGTGAAGGCGAGGAAGAGGCCAACGGCGACGAGGCCGGCGATGATGGCAAAGAGGATCACGAGCCACTGATTGCGGTCTTCCGCCGTGGCATCATTGGAAGTGCGGGGCACTGCGGACTCCTCGCCGGACTCCGGCGAGTTGAGATGGCGCATGACAACGAAGAGAACGGCGGCCAGCGCGAGGCCGGCGGCGGTGTAGGCAACCCACGGCGTGCTGAACGACAGGTGACGGTTGCGGTGCAGCCCGCCGGCGAGCGCGGCGGCGACGACGGCCAGCACGAACGAGGCGCGACGCTGAGCCGGTGTGCCTTGCCGCTTGGAACAATTCATGATGAACACTTATGACTCCCGACTCGATGAGTTGCCGGCGTCGTTCTGTTCCTTCATCCACGAGAAGAACGCAACGAGGCCAAAGACTGCGCCGAGTCCGAGGACAGCAAAGGGTACCCCGAGCGGCGGCGGGTCGTGGCTGCGCGGGCCGACGATGAGCAACACCATGGCGATGCCGAGCATCAGCAGGGCGACCACCAGCATGCCGACGGTCGTGTCGTGCTGCGTGGCGGGCTTGCTCGAGCGGGACGAGGACGGTGGGATGATGAGCACGGGCTACTCCTGTTCCGGCTCTGAGGCGTGCACCGCTGCGTCGTCGTCGGCCGATCCCGGCCTGGGAAGGCGCCCCGAGCGACGCAGCGCATCACGCAGGAGGTACTCGATCTGCCCGTTCAGGCTGCGCATTTCCGCGGTCGACCAGCGCTGGAGGGCATCCAGCAGCGCGGGGTCGACGCGGAGGAGAAATGACTTGCGCGGAGGCATGATGGGCAGACGGTAGACGGTAGACGGTGGACGGTAGATGGCTCAGGGCGCGGGGTGGTGCTGCGGGTGCTTGCGCTGGCTGCGCAGCTCGCGGGCGATCATCGCCGAGCTCAACACGGCGCTGAATACGGCGACGGCCGACGCATCCGTGGTGAATCCCAACGTGCGGCTCGTCACCCAGACACCAGCCAGGCTGGCGGCGACGCAGGCGAGCACCGTCAGCGGGATCTGCCAGGTCAGGGGGTTGGGTCGATGCAGCATATGACGCTCCTACACTCGTTCAGCGTGAGTGTCGGTTCAGGTGTACAGCGATCCAGCGTTCACCACCGGCTGCGTCGAGCGCTCACTGCAGAGCACGACGAGCAGGTTGCTGACCATCGTCGCCTTGCGCTCTTCGTCGAGCGTGACGATCTGCTTCTTGGAGAGCAGTTCGAGCGCGTTCTCCACCATCCCCACGGCGCCTTCGACGATCTTGTAGCGCGCGGCGATGATGGCGCTGGCCTGCTGACGCTGGAGCATCGCGGCGGCGATCTCGGGCGCGTAGGCGAGGTGCGAGATGCGCGCTTCCATCACTTCCACGCCGGCCTTGCTCAGGCGGTCCTGGATGGCGGCCTGCAGGTGCTTGCTCACTTCGGTGGCGTGCGTCGACAGCGACTCCTCGCCGGCCTGGTGCGCATCGTATGCGAACTGCGACGCCGTGGAGCGCAGCGCGCTCTCGGTCTGCACGTTCACGTACTTCTCATAGTTGTCCACCTCAAACAGCGCCTCGGCGGTCTCGACCACGCGCCAGACGACAATGGCGCCGATCTCGATCGGGTTGGCGTGGTTGTCATTCACCTTGAGCTTGGCCGTCTCGAAGTTGCGGACGCGCAGCGAGACGCGGCGCTTCACGAAGAACGGGTTGGCCCAGTAGAAGCCGTCGCGCTTGACCGTGCCCTTGTACGACCCAAAGAGCACGAGCGCCTTGGCGTCGTTCGGGTTGACGATGAAGAGGCCGCCGAGGCAGAAGATGGCGACGATCATCACGAGCACCGACAGGATGACGGGCCACGCCTGATCGCCGCTCGACGCCGAGCGAATCAGCGAGAGGAAGGCGAGGACGGCGACGGTGAGGAGGAGTAGCAGCCAGACCAGGCCGTTGGACGGGGTAAGCTGTTTTTCGCGGTACATGGTTGATCACTCGCGGAGGGTGATGGCAATATGATATCATTTTGAAAGCAGGATGTCAAATTGGATGGTAAGTCGTTGTTGTTGAATGTATTATGTCGCAGGGAATCAATATCCACGAATTGAATCAATAATCACGAATTGTGGGTCACCCCCAGTCCGCTTCACTCAGTGCCGACGGCCGGCGGATGAAGACTGCGAACCTCGAACACTGACCTTCCAGGACTACTTCACGATGGGGTTCCAACCTTGAAGAGGTGATACCCAGAGGCGCGACGCCTCCGAGAGATGCTAGTGTGTAAAACTGAATCGCCTCGGTTCTTCCGGAGGTTCCTTCAGTTGAGGTCCCCGGCCAGTTCGACGGCCTGAGCCCAGAGGACGCAAAAGAAGCTGTGCGAACCACCATGCACGCATCCTGACGACCGCTCCAATTGTCTGGACAGAAACAAGATGGCTCTCAGGTTCTGCCCAGAGTAACCGCACGATCCGTCCGCGTTCACTCGTGCTCGGCGCACATCAGACCCTTCGGGCCGGACAATCCAGTTCACGGTCCCGTTTGCAAGCAAAACGAACAGTACTGTTGCATCTTGGGAGCCCTGATGGAAAATCGCGTCTACATCTGTTCATGGAGCCATGACGGCGAGCGCTATCGCGTCTGGGTGCGGAATCGTCCCACGGTCTGCGCCGAGCACGCATCCTTTGTGGAGGCCGACATCGAGCTAGCGGGGGCCATTTGCCTTGCATTCGGCGACGGCGAGGGCGTCACCGAGTATGACCGGCCGCGACCTGGCACCTCGGACCGCCCCGGGCTGGTGACAGTCGTTGTATCCGTGCTTGGCAACGGGTGGGGGACGGAGCAGAATCTGGACGAATTGCACGAGGGCGACCGGTGCATCCGCTGCCTCACTCCTCGAGGGGCACGGACCGCCACGCCGTTGCGCGTGAGCGGGATCAGAGGTGGTGCGGACGGCGGACGCACTTCATTCGGATTCGTGTACTTCAGCGAGGGCTTTCTCGAATTGCTGACGCCCGAGGAGCGCGACGGCTGCGAGTGGCGACGGATCGAGCGGACGGGGCGCACGACGAAGGTCTACTATGAGCTATTGGGCGCGCAGGTGCGGGTGCGCCCAGTGGTGCTCTTGCCCGTGGTCGAGCGCCTGTGGAACGTTTCGCTGGCGGACGCAGCGGCGGACTGGATGGCCGTGCAGTGGTGCGAGCTGTGCGGGCACGAGATCCCGTATGACTACACCTTTTGGCCCCAGCGAGGTCTCCCGCACCGTTTCGTCGACCGCGCGGCTGTGCCCGAGCCCATGCCCGCGAGCTTCATCGTTGGCAAGCAATTCAGCCTTTCACGCGCGCGGTGGCAGTCCATCCTTGGGCGACCGGGGACGCGGGGCATCTCATCCGGCGAGGTCGGGGTGGTGGAATCCTCGCTAGTCGATCCGAGTCCGAAACGGGTGCCGATCCCGCCCCACGCAAAGCGGGAAGCCAAGTGAATCCGCGCGTTCGGGTGGCACCGGCGTGTGCTCGCGAGAGGTGAGGCAGGCGCATGGAACATTGCGTCCATATCTGTTCGTGGAGCCATGACGGCGAGCGCTATCGCGTCTGGGTGCGGAATCGTCCCACGGTCTGCGCCGAGCATGCGTCGTTCGAGGAGGCCGATATCGCGTTGGCCGATGCCATCTGCTTGGCATTCGGCGATGGCG
>JACPFW010000003.1 GCA_016182795.1 Gemmatimonadota bacterium | reverse complement strand
GATCGAGCACCGACCGGGCGCGCGCATCGGCGCGCACGGCGTTGACGAGGATCGGCAGCAGCGTGCGTTTGGAACCGAGATACTTGATCACGCCCTCAAGACGAGCACCGGAATTCCGCGCAACGCGCCGTCAGCCGACTGTTGCGGGGCGTGAATTCGGTCGTCAGGCGCGCGGATGCGCCTGCCGATGCACCTGCTTGAGACGTTCGACGCTCGTGTGCGTGTAGATCTGCGTCGTGCTCACGGAGGCATGGCCGAGTAGCTCCTGCACGGCGCGCAGATCGGCGCCGGCGTCGAGCAGATGCGTGGCGAAGGTGTGGCGCAGCGAGTGCGTGCTGAGGCCGGCTCCCTCGTCCACCTGCGCGAGCCATCCGGTGATCGCCTTCTGAATCGTGGAGAGACTCGCGCGCTTGCCGCGGTCGGAGAGAAAGAAGGCCTGGCGGTCGGCGGCGGGTCCGACCTTGGCGATCACCTCGTCGCGCTTGCGCTCGAACTCACGCAGCGCGCGCTGTGCGTGCGAACCCACCGGGAGTACGCGCTCCTTGCGCCCCTTGCCGCGCACCTTCACCTGCCCGGCGAGCAGGTCGAGATCGGCGCGGTTGATGCCGCGCAGCTCGCTGAGGCGCAGGCCGCACGAGTAAAACAGCTCGATCATCGCCAGCGCCATCACGTCGCGATGCCGCCCTTCCTGCGCGCGCGTCTGCAGCGCCTGCAGCAGCGTGTCGACCTGCCGGCGGTCGAGGTGGCCGGGGAGGTACTTCTCGATCTTGGGCGATCCCACGGCGCGCGCCGGATTGCCGGCGACCAGCTCGTTGGCGTGCAGGAACTTGAAGAACGAGCGGGCGGCGCTCAGCGCGCGCGCGATGGAGCGCTTGGCGAGGCCGCGGCGTGCGAGCTGTGCCATCCAGGCGCGGAGGGCCAGCCGGTCCACCTGTCCCCACTGCCAGTTCGGGTCGCCGTAGTGGCGACCGAGGAACTCCTGCAGCTCACCCAGGTCGCGCTCGTACGCCGCGACCGTGTGCGGCGAGAGGTCGCGTTCCTTGGCGAGGTGCGTGAGAAAGGCGGTGAGGAGGTCGGGCATGGCAGAGTATAGACGAATCGCGACGGCCGCGGGGCACGGCGGCCGACCAGGGCTTGCGCATTGCCAATGTACTTTGCAATATAAAGTTCATCGCGGCGAGGTGCCGCGGCCCCCCGTTCTAAGGAGTGATGACCGTGACCGCATCGATGTGGCCATCCAACTCCCAGGCAGCGCCCACGAGCGACGCCGAGTGGGGTGTTGCGCTCGTGCGCGAGGCGGCCGCGGTCCTCCTTGGCAATCCGGCAGGGTTCGCTGCCCTCGGCTCAGCTCGCGATGCGGGAGTGGGCGACCACCTGATGGGAGCGCGAACGCCGGCCACGACCTGCACCCACCGTGAGAACGCCATGCCGCCGTCGAGCACCACCGGCATTTCGCCGCGGCACCCATAGCAGAAATCGGCGCCGTTGTCCAGTTGGCCGGCCGCCGTGCCTTGCTCGCCCGCACGGTGACCATCGCGCGGCGACGCGCTACAATTGGCGTATGCTCTTAGGTGTCGCTGGCATGATCGGCTGCGGGAAGTCCACTCTCGCGAACGCCCTCGCAAAACGGTTCGGCCTCCAGCTCGCGCTGGAGAGCGTCGACGCCGAGAATCCGTGGCTCGACCTGTTCTACGACGGCGAGCAGGGGATGCGCACGTTCGGCCTGCACCTGCAGCTGCACTTTCTAGCCACGCGATTCGAGAGCATGCGCAAGATGCGCGCGCAGGGCGGCAGCTGGATCCTCGACCGCACCTGGTACGAGGACGCGGAGATCTTTGCCCGCGGCCTCTACGAGGCGGGGTACATGAACTCCAACGACTGGGAGCTGTACCAGCGGCTCTACGCCGAGCTCCTGCACGCCCCGGCCGCGCGCCCGCCGCGCCTGATGATCTACCTGCACGGACCGTTCGAGACGATCCACGGCCGCATCATGACGCGCGGCCGTCCGAAGGAGAAGGACACCGACCCGGAGTACTTCGCGTCATTGCACGCGCGCTACGGACGGTGGATTGACGGCTTCCGGCGCTGCCCCGTGCTGCGCCTCGACGTGCGCGAGTACGACCTGTTCGCCGATCCAAGCGCCATTGACGAGATCGCCACGCGCGTGCGCCTGGAGCTCGAAAAGGAACTGCCGCAGACAGAACTGTGGCCGGCGCAGCGGCGCCAGGCGCAGCCTCTCGCGTAACACCCACGCGGCGCGTACGCGCCGCCCTCAGGCCAGACCGTGCTCCGCCATCCACACCCGCATCGCCGCCAGCGACCGCTCGGCGTACAGTTCGCGCTTCTTGTGCTTGTCGCGCGGCGGATCCGCGAGTTCGTCCAACAGGCCGAAGTTGGCATTCATCGGCTGGAAGTGCGCGGGGTCGGCGTCGCGCAGATGCCGGTACAGCGCGCCTAGCATGGTGTCGACCGGCGGCACGATGGGTTCGTCACCGCGCAGCAGCCGCGACAAGTTGATGGCCGCCACGAGTCCCGTCGCCGTGCTCTCGGTGTACCCCTCCACTCCGGTGAGCTGACCGGCAAACAGCACCATCGGGTCGTCGCGCAGCGAGAGATGCGGCGTCAGCGCCCCAGGTGCGTTCAGGTACGTGTTCCGGTGGATCGAGCCGAACCGAAGGAACTCGGCGTTCTCCAACCCCGGAATCATCCGGAAGACGCGCTGCTGCTCGGGAATGCGCAGCCGCGTCTGGCACCCGACGATGTTCCACATCCGCCCCGCGCGGTCCTCGGCGCGCAGCTGCACCACCGCCCACGGACGCTTGCCCGTGCGCGGATCGCGCAGGCCGATGGGCTTCATGGGCCCGAACCGCAGCGACTCGCGCCCCCGACGCGCAATCTCCTCCACCGGCATGCACCCCTCGAAGTACGGCGCCGAATCGAACTCGTGCGCCGTGAACTGATCGGCCGCCGTAAGGGCGTCGATGAACACCTCAAACTGCGGTTTGTCCATGGGACAGTTGAGGTAGGCGCCTGAACCAGGTGCAGGGGAAGAGGCAGAGTGTGGTGCAGAGGCACGGGATTCCCCCTCCCCCGCACCACACCCTGCCTCTGCCTCTGCACCTGAAGCTGGCATCGTCTCCTTATCCCACCGTGCCGCCCGAAACGCGACCGACTGATCGATCGACTCGACCGCGATGATCGGCGCGATAGCGTCATAGAATGCCAGCGACTGCACGCCCAGCCGCGCCCGCACGCTCTCGGCGAGCGCGTCGCTGGTGAGCGGGCCCGTCGCGATGAGGCACGGCGACGCCGGAACGGCTGTGACTTCCTCACGGGTGACCGTAATCAGCGGATGCGCGGTGACGCGCTCGTGCACGAACGCCGAGAAGAGATCGCGGTCCACCGCGAGCGCGCTCCCCGCCGCCACGCGCGCCTCGTCGGCGCCGCGCAGCACCAGCGAGCCCAGCAGGCGCATCTCGGCCTTCAGCAGGCCGTGCGCGTTGGTGAGTTCGGTGCTCTTGAACGTGTTGCTGCACACCAGCTCGGCCAGCCGGTCGGTCTGATGCGCCGGCGTGCCGCGCACGCCGCGCATCTCGTGCAGTACCACACGGTGCCCGCGCTCCGCCAACTGAAAGGCGGCCTCGCTGCCGGCGAGGCCGCCCCCAACCACGTGGATCTCGCTCACGCCGCGCCCACCGCCTCGCCTTCTGCGTCGGCCGGTGTCTCGACCGCCCACTCATTGCCGCACTTGAGGCACTTCCGGTAGTGGCCGCGCGTCTTGTTGCTCTTCGCCTCCGCTCCTATGAAGCCGCACTCCGGACACTTCTCGAGCACGGGCTTATCCCAGCAGACGAAGTCGCACGTCGGGTAGTTCTCGCAGCCGTAGAACGCCTTGCCGCGCTTCTTGCTTCGCCGCGCCGCAATGTCGCCGCCGTCCTTGGGGCACTTCACCCCGGTCGGCATCGAACGCGTGCCGCGGCACTTGGGGAACGTCGAGCAGCCGAGGAACTCGCCCGACCGGCCACGCCGAATGACCATCGGCTTGCTGCACAGCGGGCACGGATACTCCGTCATCACCGGCGGCACCCGCTCGCCCTTGAGCGGGCGCGTGTACTTGCAGGTCTTCGGGTGGTTCTCGCACGCCACGAACGGCCCGAAGAAGCCGCCCTTGGGCAGCAGCTTGCCGCCGCACTGTGGACACTTCTCCGTCTCGAGCGCGCCAAGGTCGTGCGCCTCGCGAATGAGCCCTTCGACGTTCACGTTGTTGAGCGACTGCTCAAACGGGCCGTAGAAATCCTTGAGCACGTGCTGCCACGCGAGGCCGCCGTCCTCGACCTTGTCGAGCTCGTTTTCCATCTCCGACGTGAAGCCCACGTTGAAGACGTCGGGGAACTGCTTCACCATCACCTTCTCCACGCTCTCGCCGAGCGACGTGGGGAAGAAACGGCGCTGTTCCAGCTCGGCGTAGTGCCGGTCGGTGAGCGTGGAGATGATGCTGGCATACGTGGACGGACGCCCGATGCCCAGCTTCTCGAGCTCCTTCACCAGCGACGCCTCGGAATAGCGCGGCGGCGGCTCCGTGAAGTGCTGGCTGGGAATGATCTCGCGCACCGGGGCATGCTCGCCCGGCTCGATGGCCGGCAGCGCCTGCTCGTCTTCGAGCGCCTTGCTCTCCCCTTCTTCGCGCGCCTCCTTGTACAGCGACAGGAAGCCCTTGAACTTGATCACCGACCCGGTGGCGCGGAACAAATACCGCCCAAGATCGAAGTCGACCGTCGTCGTGTCGAACACCGCTGGCGCCATCTGCGACGCCATGAAGCGCTGCCAGATGAGCGTGTACAGCTTGAGCTGGTCGGGCGTCACGTACTTGGCCACCTGCTCCGGCGTGCGCGCCGGATCGGTGGGACGGATGCCCTCGTGCGCGTCCTGCGCGTTGCTGTCCTTGCCGGCGCCGTACAGCTGCGGGCCGCGGCTGAGGAACTCCTCGGCGAACTCCTTGCGCAGGAAATCACGCGCCGCGAGCGCGGCGCTCTCGGCCACGCGGCTGGAGTCCGTGCGCATGTACGTGATCATGCCCACGGCGCCCTCGGCCTTGCCGAGCTCGATGCCTTCGTAAAGGTTCTGCGCCAGGCGCATTGTGCGCTTGGAGCCGAAGCCGAGCTTCTTGGCGGCTTCCTGCTGCAGCGTCGACGTGGTGAACGGCGCCGCCGGATTCTTGCGCCGCTCGCGGCGCTTGATGTCGGTGACGTCAAACGTCTTGCGCCCGGCGAGGTCGCTGAGAATCGCCTGCGCCGCGGCCTCGTTGGAGATCTCCGGCTTGTGGCCGTCGATGTGGTGCAGCTTTGCCGTGAACGACTGTCCATCGTGCTCAAGCTGCGCCGCGATCGTCCAGTACTCGGTGGGCGTGAAGGCGCGGATCTCGCGCTCGCGCTCCACCAGCATTCGCAGGGCGACGGTCTGCACGCGTCCCGCCGACAGTCCCTTCTTGACCGTCTTCCACAGCAGCGGGCTGGCCTTGTAGCCCACAAGACGATCGAGCACGCGGCGCGCCTGCTGGGCGTCAACCTTGCGCTGGTCAATCTCGCCGGCCGACTCAATGGCCTTCGTCACCGCGTCTTTCGTGATCTCGTGGAACAGCACCCGGCGAATTGGCGGGCCGTTCTTGCGCACGACCTGGCCTCGAACATGCCAGGCAATCGCCTCGCCCTCGCGGTCAGGGTCGGTTGCGATGAAAACAGACCGCGCGTTCTTCGCCGCGCTCTTGAGTTCGGCGAGCGTCTTCTCCTTGCCAGGGATCGTCACGTACTCGGGCTCGAAGCCCTTCTCGACGTCGATGCCGAGCGTGCGCTCCGGCAGGTCGCGTACATGGCCGACCGTCGCCTTGACGGCGAACGCCGAGCCGAGATACTTGCCGATCGTCTTCGCCTTGGCGGGCGACTCGACGATCACGAGCGCCTTGCCGGCGGCATGCGCCTCGCTCTCGGCGTCGTGCGGCAGCTCGGCGGCGCGCGACCGCGGCGCGGTCTTGCGCGCGGCGGTCTTCTTCTTGGTGGTGGTCTTCTTCTTGGCGGCCATCGGTCTAGTGCAGTGTCCCGGGATCCGGGAGCGTGATTCCTGCGTCTCCGAGCCCGGCGCCCTCCATCAGGGCGCGCAGGTCGTCGAGGGCGATGCGTCCTTCGAGCTGAATGAGGGCGCGCTCGATCACCTGCTCGAGTTCGGCCTCGTTCAGAATCCCCGCGCCATTCAGGGCGAGGAGGTGCCCCCACGCTTCAGGCGCAAAGCGGCCGCGTTCGTGCGGGCCAAGGACGCGAAAAGTCATCGTATATGGTTGTAGACAACTATAGAGTGATTCCAGCGGTCAACTCACCGCCGGGCCTCAATGCTAGTCCCGTCGTCACGGACGGGCAAGCGCCAAAGTGGCCTCGACCATTTCGGGAGGCGTCATCATTTCTACGCTAAGCGTATGATCTGCTTGCATATAGAACGATTCACGCGCTTTTAGAAGGTCCCTCAGCGCCGCCAACGGATCGGTCACCGCGAGCAGCGGACGGACGGCAACACCGGCTCCGAGGCGCGCCAGCGCGCGCTCGGCCGAGAGCTGCAGCCAGATCAGTCGTGAAGGCGGGCGCACAAGCCTGACGAGCCCCGGCACGGTGATCCACCCGCCGCCAGGCGCCACCACGGCCGGCGCATCCGATCGGGCGAGACGCTCGGTGGCGGCACGTTCGAGATCGCGGAACCGAGCCTCGCCGTGGGTGGCGAAGATCTCGCGCACGCTCATCCCAGCGGCCGCGCAGATCTCATCATCGAGGTCCACGAACGGCCGCTGCAAGCGGCGCGCGACCTCGCGCCCGACCGTCGATTTGCCCGCGCCCGGCAGGCCAACAAGAATCAGGTGAGCCGCCGGCGTCACGTCACCCAAGCCGTTGGGCCACGTGCGCGAGATAGGCGTCAAGATTGCCGCGCAGTTCGCGCATCGAGTCGCCACCAAACTTCTCGATCAGCGCGTCGGCGAGCACCAGCGCGGCCATCGCTTCAGCGATGACCCCCATTGCCGGCACGGCGGTGACGTCGCTGCGCTCGGCGACCGCCTCCGCCCCCTCGCCGGTGCGGGTGTCCACTGTGCCAAGCGGCCGCATCAGCGTGCTGATCGGTTTCATGGCGACGCGAACCACGAGCGGCTCACCGGTGGTCATCCCTCCTTCGGTGCCGCCGGCACGATTGGTGAGTCGGCGCACATTGCCGCTGCGCGTGCGTCCGGGAGCCAGCGTGATCTCGTCGTGCACTTCGGCCCCCGTACGGCGGGCCGTCTCGAAGCCGAGTCCAATCTCCACGCCCTTTACGGCGGGGATGGAGAGCATCGCCTGCCCCAGTCGCCCGTCGAGCCGGCGATCCCAGCTCACGTGCGATCCCAGCCCCACGGGGAGGCCGTCCACCACCACCTCGCAGATGCCGCCCAGCGTGTTACCCTCACGCTTGGCCGCGTCGATGCGCGCAATCATCTGCTGTTCGGCCTCCGCGTCGAGCGTGCGCAGCGGAGAGGCGTCGGCCGCCGCGTTGAGGTCGGCGGGAAGTTCGGCGGGACGTGCCGCGTCGACGCCACCGAGATGCACCAGGTGTGAGCCGATCGTCACGCCGCACTCGGCGAGCAGGCGCCGTGCGACAGCGCCGGCGGCCACGCGTGAGGTCGTCTCGCGGGCCGACGCGCGCTCCAGGATGTCGCGTGCGTCGTCGCGATCGTACTTCAGCAGCCCGGAGAGGTCGGCGTGGCCGGGGCGCGGACGATGCACGGCGCGTTTGCGCGCGCCGTCGGCGTCTTCGCTGCGCGGCGCCGGGTCCATGATCTCCTGCCAGTTCTTCCAGTCGCGATTGCCAATGAGCATTGCCACGGGCGAACCGAGCGTCTCACCGGCGCGCACGCCCGAGAGGAACTCCACCTCGTCGCGCTCGATCTGCATGCGCCGGCCGCGGCCGTACCCCTGCTGGCGGCGTGCCAGCTCAGCGTTCACGTGCTCGGAGAGCAGGGCGAGCCCCGCGGGGACGCCCTCGATGAGCGAGACCAGCGCGGGGCCGTGCGATTCGCCGGCGGTGGTGAAACGGATCGTCACTGTAGGGATGGCAGATGGCGGATGCGGATGGCAGAGCGGGGGCGGCCAGTGGCCGCCCCCGCTCAACATAACCAGTTCGGTGCGGCTACGGCTTGCCGGGCGCGGAGTTCTTCACCGCCTCGCCGTCATCGAGGATGTGCGGCGTGATGAGGATCAGCAGATCCTGCTTGCGCTCCACCGTATCGGTCTCGCTGAACAACCGCCCGATGAGCGGCAGGGAGCTCAGGATCGGAATGCCAACCCGGTTGCGCGACACCTGCGTCTGGGTCAACCCGCCAATCACCGCGGTCTCGCCGTCGGCGACCAGCACTTCGTTGGACGAGTTGCGTTTGTTGGTGTTCGGGCCCGCGGCGGTGATATCGACGAGCTGTTCCTGCGACGCCTTCACCGTCAGGTTGAGCATGCGGTTGGCGGTGACGCGCGGAGTGACCGTCAACGTGATGCCGATCTCCTTGGTCTGGATCTGCGGCGCCACCGAGTTCAGCTGACCAGCGGGCACCGGCGGCGTGAGCAGGTACGACAGTGTCGACCCCGAGAAGAGCATTGCCTCGGTGTTGTCGAGCGTGGTAATGCTCGGCTCCGCCTGGATGTCGGAGAGCTGCTCCTGCGAGAGCGCGTCGAGGAACGACGTCAGGTTGAAGCCGCCGATCGCCATGTTGTAGATGAGGCTCACGGCCGCGTCGGCCTTGTACGGACGACTCGCGTTGGCGATGCCGGCGAACGCGTCACCGGTGAGGTCCACGCGGAAGTCGCCGGGAACGACGGTGTTGTTCACGATGCGCGGCACCAGTTTGTTCTGGAACGTGCCTGATGAGCCCAGATCGTAGCTGATGCCCAGCTTTTCGGTGCCCGTGCGGTCCACGGCGATGATCTTCGCCTTGATGGAGACGAGCGGCGTGCGCACATCGAGGTCGCGAATGAAGCCCATCACGTCGCTGAGGCGCGCCTGCGTCTCGGTGATGATGAGCGAGTTGGTCTTCTCATCAATGGTCACCGAGCCGCGCCCGCAGCCGACGGTGGAGATGGACGTGCCACCGGGGGCGGCAGCCGCCGCGCCCGCGTCGGCCGCGCTCTGCTGCGCCGCGGCCGGCGCGGCGGGCGCCCCGCCCTTGCCGCAGCCCGCGTTGAGCAGACCGGTGATGGTCGTGGCGAGCGACGCGGCCTTGGCGTAGTTCACCTGCACGATCTGGCTGACCAGCGGCTCCTGCCCCTGGCGGTCGGCAATGTTCTTGTAGCTGTCCACCGTGATGATGCCCGTCGAGTCCTCAACGGCGGTGAGGCCCGCCGACGACAGGATGGCGGCGAGCGCCACGTCCCACGGCTTGTCCTTGATTTCCATGAAGCCGATCTTGGTGCCGGCCACGCCGGCGCCGGCCACAATCGTCTTGTTGGCAAACGTCGCAAACGACCCAATAACGTCGCGGATCTCGGTGTCCTTCTCATACGTCACCGTGATGCGCGGCTGCTCGAACGGCGGCGCGGCGGCGAGCACCGTGCGGGGCGCGGCCGGCTCGGCCTGCGGACGGGCGGCGGCGCGCTGCGGGGCCCCGGCAGCAGGCAGCGACTTGCCACCCAGATGCCAGGCGGCGAACTGATCGGGGCCGCTGACCGCGATGCGCACTTCGCGTTCGCCGCGAACGACCGAGTATTCGCGCGGCCCGTCGAGGTCGAGTACCAGGCGCACGATATCCGCCTTGGTCTGGGCGACCCGTACGTTCGTGATGCCGCCACGCGACACCTTGTCGTAGAACCGCGGCGGCATGGACAGCGTGGCGCCGCGGAAGTCGACGACAATGCGCCGCGGGTTGCTGAGCGTGAAGTCGACGACGTCGACCGCTCCGTCGATGGCCACCACCACCTCGGCCCGCCCCGCGGCGGGCACGACGCTCAGCGCCGTCACCGACGAAGGTGCGCGCGGCGTCTCCGACGCGGCGGTGGCGCTTCGCGCGCCGACGGTCAGCGCAGCCGCGATCGCGGCCAGCTGGAAGACTCGCCTCATGGCTTCCCCTTGGTCTGCTGGGTCTGCGACACGTTCAGCTTCAGCACTTCCTGGCGGCTGAACCCATACTCTTCGATCGTCAACACGACTTCCTGCGGCCGAATCTGCGACACCCGCGCACGGCCCAGCAGCTGGCCGGGCTTGGCACGGTACTGCTGCGACGTGCTGATGTCGCGGAACACGACCACCGAGTTGCGGCCGGCCGGGTCGTAGATGATGCCAACCACCTTGAGGTCGGCGACGAGCGGACGGATTTCGCCCGTCTCGATGGGCGACGCAAACGGATCGCGGCGTCCCTCGGCGACATAGGCAAACACCTCGCGCTCGAACGTAATGCGGTTGGTGTCCTTGGCCGGCGTCGGGGCGGCCGTCGCCGCGGCGGCCGGCTTGGCCGCGGGCTTGGCCGCGGGCTTGGTCGCCGGCTGCTTCGCCTTGGCGTCCGGGCTGGCCGTCGCCGTCTGGGCGTTGGTCGCCGCTACGTTCTTCTTGGCCTGCTCAATCGGCTTCTTGATGGACGGCGGCATCTGCGCCGCGGCGACCGTCGCGCCGGCGAGCATCAGGGTGAGCACGGTGAGGCGGCGCATTAGCCCTTCCTCCCCGGCTTGCTCGGCGGCTGGTCACTGCCCTGCTCGCTGAGCGCCGTCTTCACCGCGTACGTCTGGATGGTGAAGCTGGCCTGCAGCGGCACGCGCGCGGCGTTGGTCTGCGGCTTGGCGCCGGCACCGCCGGCCGCGCCGGAAATCTGCATGGTGAGGCCGAGCGGCGCGACGATGCGCGTCATCGACGCGATGCTGGTGAGCAGCGCCCCGATCTCGTGATAGTCGCCGATGGCCCGCAGCTTGTATCGGTAGGTGTCGAACTGCTCACCCTGAATCACCGGCTCGGGCTCGATGTAGCCGATCTCGAGGCCCACGCGGCGCGCCGCCGTCGAGACCTGCTCGAGCAGGGCGGGCACCTCGTTGCCGGCGGGGACCAGCGTGCGCATCAGTTCAAGGTTCGCGCGCAGACGCTGCGATTCAGTGCGAATGCTGGCCACCGTGCCGCGCGCGAGCTGCGACTTGGCGCGCTGGTTGCCGGCGTCCAGCGAGTCGACGTGCGTCGCAATGGTGGCCAGCGACTCCTGCTTGGGCGCGAACACGAAATACCAGTACGCGCCTGCACCGATCACGCCAAGGAAGGCGAGGAAGAACAGCAGCTGGTCGCGCTGATTGGTTGGGAGACCGGCCATGGGTTACCTCACCGACACGGTGAACGGCACCGTGCGCAGCGCCGAGGGATCGGGCTTCTCGTACTGGATGTCGAGCCGGAACTCGGTGGCTTCCTTGCCCTGCTGCATTACCATGTCGCTGCGCACGAGCGTCACGTTCATCAGGAACGGCGACGCCTCGAGCGCCTTCATGAAGCGGGTCAAGGCCTGAATGTCCACCGTGTTGCCGACCACCTGCAGAACGAGGAGGTTCTCGTCCGGCGCCCCGGCGCCGCCGCCACCCGTGCCCTTCTTCGGCGCGGGCTTCGAGACCCCGGCCTGCACTTCCGGCGGCTCGGTGGAAATGGCGCTCGTCTGCACCACGGAGCGAAGCCAGACATACGGCGGCATCGCGCGGCTGATCTCGTCGAGGATATGCGGCCAGACCAGGCGCGTGCCGTCAATCGCCGAGATGACGGCGATCTGGCGCTGCACCGAGTCGCGCTGCGCCTCGGCTTTGGAGCGCTCGGCAATGACGGACGAGTACCGCGTGGAGTCCTGCACCGCCTTCTGCTCCCGCTCGGTGAGCGACGTCTCGCGGCGCGACTGGTAGAACCACATGGCGCCGATGGCCGCGAGTCCGACCGCGACGCCGGCGATGGCGGAGATCATCCACGGATCGCTGACGCGAGACGAGAGATCCCGGAACGCCTCGCCGATGTTGCCGAGGTTGAACTGGGGTCCCTTGCTCCGCGTCTTCTTGCGCGCGCCGGGAAGAAGATTGATTTCAATCATGTTGCGCTCGGTTCCCCGGTCAGGCGGGCTGGCGCAGCGCCAGGCCGATGGGCAGCATCAGCAGGGGCGCCACTTCGTCCGTGACGAGGGGATCGAACGCCCCGTCGCGGACCCGCAGGTTGGCCAGAGGATTGGCGTGCTCGACCTGCACGCGCAAACGCGCAGCAAGCACGTCGGAGAGCCCGGGGATGCGGGAACCGCCGCCGCACATGTAGACCGCGCGCATGGGCGCGGCCGTGCGTGACGATGACGCGAGGAACGCGGCGGCGCGCTCGATGCCGACGGCGATTTCCTCGCCGCGCCCTTCGAGCACGGCGTCGAGGTGGGGCGACCGGTCGTACCCTTCGAGCAGTTGCGACGCCTCGTCCGCACCCAGGCCGCGCTCGCGCTGCAGGTCCTCACGGAACCGGCGCGTGCCGACCGACAGGTCGCGGGTGAGAATCGGCACCCCCTCATCGAGGATGTTGATGTTCGTCACCTCGTGCCCGATGTTGACGAGGCCGACCACGCCCTGCATGGCATCGGGATAGGACAGCTCGAAGGCGTTGTGCAGCGCAAACGCGTCGACATCCACCACACCCGGATTGAGCCCGGCGTCGGCCAGCAGACGCAGCTTGGCCTCCACGAGCTCGCGCTTGGCGGCGACGAGCAGCACGCTCATTTCGGGGCCGTCGGCATCGGGATCGAGGATCTGAAAGTCCAGTTCCACCGATTCCATGTCGAACGGCACGTGCTGTTCCGCTTCCCAGCGCATCAGCTCACGCGCCTGCTGCTCCTTGACGCGCTCAATCTGGATCTTCTTGATGATGACGTCGCGACCGCCCACGGCGGCCACCACGTCCTTGGACGTGACCCCGGCCGATTGCATCGTGGCCTGGATCGCGTCGGCGACGATCTGCGGGTCCATCACTTCGCCCTCGACGATCGCGTCGGCGAGGAGCGGCGTGATGGCCACCTTCAGCAGTTCGGGCTCGCCCCGGGAATGATCAATCACGGCCACCTTGACGAGGCCGGATCCGACATCGAGCCCAACTGAGGTCTTCTTGCGACCGAAGAGCGCCATCTGCGAACCGGCCCTCAGGCGAGGAGAAGGATCAGGCAACCACGCACTGCGCGGCCTCCCGACAATGGACGGACGTGTTCGCGTGCTGGATCCGCAAACTTGCAGAGGGAAACCGCACGCGGTCAATAGTTATGACAGGCGCAAATTGCTGGCTTGGCATACGGTTACGCCAACTCAGCGATCTGCGGCGGCCCCCCTCGTCCTCCGACCGAGTTGCCGGTGCCGAAAGGGTTCCGCCCCATTATCACGAGCGGGGGTCAAGATAAGTAACAGGCGGGGGGTTACGGCGAGGGTCGCCGAGTCCATCCCAACCCCCCGGCGAGCACCCACCGCGGGCCCCCCGCGGAGTCGCTCCACCAGACGGCCAGCGCCCGGTGCGACGCGCGAGCGAGGCCGCCCACGACCCCCGCTTCGGCCACGACATCGACGGTCACAAACGGCGCGGCGGCGCCTGTCAGGGTCCAGTTCGCCCGCGCCCGGCCAGCGCGTACCTCACCGGAGGCAATCAACGCACCAGGGACAATGAATGCGCAGCACGAACTGTCGGCCGGGGCCGCGAGCGCGGCCGCCTCCCCGCTTGATGAGGCAGCCAGCAGTTCGGCCCGCGCCAGCTCGAGCGCGGCCTGTCGCGAGGTGACGAGCGCGCGCTGAGCGCTGACCGCCACAACCATCGCCATCAGGAGCAGGGCGCCTAGCACGACCGCCAGCGCCGCGCCACGACGGCGTTTCCCCAAAGGTGTCACGGTGCCTCCACGGCGATTCTAGCCGTGCGCCGGACCTCGCGGTCGTCGACCACCGCCCGGACGACAAGATCCACGGCGTACATCACGCCGGCGCCGTCGCGCACGGCGAGCACGCGGAATCCCGATGCCGCCGGCGCGAGCAGCGGCCCGGCGATTGGCTGCGCCGCACCGCAGAGCGGCGCGCAGATCCGTTCGCCCAGCCACCACGCGCCGTCCGCCGCGCGATAGACGGTGTACCGAACCACGCGCCAGAGACGCACCGGCACCGCATTGGCAGGAACGGTGGGCGGCAGCGGCGCGGCAAGGGTGACGCGCGTCCCGCCGGCCGGGCAGGCCGGCGCGGTCCGAAGCGTGCCGACCGTCGCGACGGCGCCGCGCCACTCGGCGCGCATCAGCGTGTCCATCAGCGCCACGGAGTCGCCGGCCCGCGCGGCGCTCCACCACGACTCGGCAGCGGGAATCACCAGGCGCGAGGCATCCAGTTGGCAGGCGCGCGTGAAGACGCGCACCGACGCCACCTGCAGGGCCGTATCGCCAAGCACCTGGACGTTGGGGGCGGCGTGCGCGAGTTCGGCGCGCAACACGTCGTGCACGTCGCGGACAATCGCCTCGGCGCGCGCCGTTGCCTCGCGCGCTCGTTGCAGCCGCAGGTGCTGGACGAGGCCCCGCGTGGCCGCCGCCGCGATCACGCCGCCGAGCGCCATCGAGAGCACCAGTTCGGCGAGCCCCGTGCCGCGCCGTCTTGTCATGGCCGGCACGGCACGGCGGCCTGCACGGCGTGCGCGAGCCGGGGCCGCGACGGCACGTCGATTGAGTCGAGCAGCTGGTAGTGCCGCGGCGCGGGGCTCACCGCCCAACGTTCCACGACGCCAAAGTGCGTCGCGACACCGGCCTGCGCGGCGCCGCAGGCGAGGCCCCGTACGGAGTCGAGCCGCGCGGTGAGCGTGGCGGCCATCGCCTGTCGGAGGCGGGCGTCACCGTCGAGCCGAGCGACAGCGCTCGCGGCACGCGTGGAGGCGGCGAGACCGACGGCGAGCAGCGTCAGGGCTGTGAGCAGTTCGATGATGGAAAAGCCGCGCCGAGCAGGCATGCGGCGCAAGGTGGCGGGCGCGCGCCGCGCGCCATCACCATTTCGTGCCGCGCGCCATCGAAGGAGCGCGGGCGAAAAACACGATGGGCCGGGATCGCTCCCGGCCCATCGCACACCACGGCAGCTCAGGTCAGTTGCAGACCGGCTCGCCTTCGTTCGTGGCCGTGCCGCCCACCGAGATCGCGCAGGTCTTGGTCGTCGACGCATGACCGGCCGTGGCCGACCAGCCCGTCGCCGTCACCGTACCCATCGTGACCGTCACGCCGCTCGACGCCTTGTAGTTCGTGCCCATGGCCGAGATCGAGGCAGCGTACGTGCTGTTGTTATCCGAGAAGTACGCTTCCTGCGCGGTGACGAGGTTGCGCAGATCCGACTTCATCGAGGCCACATAGGCCTTTTCCTTCGTGTTCGCGAACTTCGGGATCGCGATCGCGGCCAGAATGCCGATAATCACGACGACGATCAGAAGCTCGATCAGGGTGAAGCCTTTCTTGTTGGACATCATTCGCGAGCTCTCCAGCGCGAGGGGTGAAAATCAGCGCCGCGGACGGCGCAGCGAACGGACGTTCTAGATGACGGCGGGTAACATGTGCAATTGCCTTGCCAAAACAACCCCATTTTTCTAACTCGTTGCAACATAATAACTTTTCGTATCACATCTGAGCCTGATCTCATCACTTCTCGCGGCGGTTTGCGTCAAATTTCTGCAGATCGCCACGAGCAGATTCGCTTCAAACTGTTAGAATACATTACAACTGTTGACATACTATACATAAGGACCCTTCGAACTCTGAATCAACGAGCAGCTCGCCGACGGGTGAGCCATTTGGCCCCGATGGTCGGATCCAGGCTGTCATTGGCAACTAAGGCGCTGTCGGCCCGTTCGATAATGTAGCGGAACGCCTTCTTGTACATCCCGTCCGCGATGGCCACCCGCGACGTCGTGCGGGCCCTGCGCCATTGCGCCAGCTCAAGCTGACAGGCGGCTATGGACACGGTCGCCAGCGCCAGTTCGGGCTCGAGCGCGAGCGCCTTGCGGTACAGCGGAATGGCGGCCTCGCATAAATGCGCCTGCCGATACCGATGCGCGAGATCCATATACAGCGCGTGATAGCCGGGCATCAGCGCGATGGCCATGTGCCACTCGCGTTCGCCGTCGCGATAGTCCCCCTCTGAAAACAGCTGCCCGCCAAGCGCGTAGTGGGCCTTGAAGTTGAGCGGCGACTCGGCCGCCATCAGCCTGAACGCGGTATCGCTGTCGTGCCAGAACGAATTGCGCGCGGAGCTGCGGACGACGCCAAACAGCAGCGCCGCGCCAACGACGAGCGGCACCAGCGGCCGGAGCGGCGACCGCAGGGCGGCCAGCCGAGCGCGCGCGGCGTCGCCTCCCCACGCGACTACGAGCATCGCGCCGGCGCTCGGCAGATACAGCGTGCGCTCGGCGAGGAGAATGCCGGTGGGGAGCAGCACATTGGTCACCGGCGCCAGGAGGAGCACGAACCAGGCGATGCCGAACGCCACCACAGGAGCGCGCCGCACGGTCAGCCCGAAGAGCGCGGCCGTGCTGAGCAGCAGAAGCGCGCCGGCCAGGTGCGACGGATCGGCCGCGTTGTGCACCTCCACCTGTCGCGGCGAGTAGTCCGCGTAGAGCTGCATCGGCGCGAGCATCAACCGGCCGTACTCCGGGATCACGTTCAGCATGATGAACGCGCGCTGCAGCATGTCCTGATGCAGCAGCGAGGGGTGCGGCACGTCGCCGCCGATCGCACCCAGCACCTGAACGCGAATGGCGATGAATACGGCAGCGAGGGCGACGAGCGGCCAGAGCAGCAGGCGCAGTCGCCGCAGGCGCGCCAAGAACGGGGCGTCATCGAACAGCAGCCACTCGGCGGCGACCAGCAGCGCCGGCAGCACGATCACGTGCTCCTTGGTGAAGATGCCGCACAGGAAGAGCGCCACGATGGCGCCGCCGGTTTGGCGCCGGAGCAGACCCTGCTGACGATCGCGCAGGTACAGGCCGACCGCCACCAGGATGAAGAGCGCGGCCCAGAGTTCGGCCTGGCCCACGACATTGGCCACGGCCTCCACATGCACCGGATGCACGGCGAACAGCGCCGCGGCAGGCCAGGCGACGCGGGTGGGCACGAGGAGCGAGAGCACCCAGAACACCGCGACGGCGACGGCCGCGGCGAGCAGCACGTTGACCAGATGAAAGACAAACGGCGACCCATTACCGATCGCCCACTGCACGGCGTACGCGAAGATGACGAGCGGGCGGTACAGCCCCGCGCCGTTCTTCATTGGCCAGTACGACTCCTCGAAGTAGCGCCACAGCGGGCGCAGGGCGTGCACCCGGCCGTTCTCGGCGATGATCCAGCGATCATCGTACGTGAAACCGTTGCGCAGGCTCGTGGCTGCCGCGGCCACCGCGAGCAGGGCGACGAGCAGCGCCAGGACGCTCCAGCGCGGATCGCTCCGCGGTGCGCTCACGAGAAGAAGTTGAAGCGCACGATGTGCCAGAACGCGGCCACGCCGTCGCGCCAGCCGATCTTCTTGCCCTCGGCGTAGGTGCGGCCCGAGTAGCTGATGGGCACCTCGAAAATGCGGACGTTGGCCCGCGACAGCCGAGCCGTCACCTCGGGCTCGAAACCAAACCGGTCGCTCGTCAGGTGCAGCGAACGCGCCAGATCACCGCGGATCGCCTTGTAGCACGTCTCCATGTCGGTGAGGTTCAGGTTGGTGGCCATGTTGCTGAGCGTCGTCAGCAGCCAGTTGCCCACGGAGTGCCAATAGTAAAGCACGCGATGGGCCCCGCTGAGGAAGCGCGAACCGAACACCGCATCGGCGCGTCCGTCAACGATGGGCTCGAGCATTGCCGGCCAGTCCGCCGGATCGTACTCGAGGTCGGCGTCCTGCACGATCACCACGTTGCCGGTGCTCGCGGCGAGCGCCGTGCGAATGGCCGCCCCCTTGCCGCGGTTCACGTCGTGACGCAGGAGGACGCTGATCTTGCCCGCCGCCTTGAGCTGTTCGAGCCGCGCCCACGTGCCGTCAGTGGAGCAGTCGTCGACGCAGATGACCTGCTTGCGCACCGCGACGGCGTGGATCTGGTCGAGAATAACCTCGATGGTCGCCTGCTCGTTGTAGACGGGCACCAACACCGAGAGCACCAGATCGGCGGGCTCGATGGGCGTGCGCCCGCGCATGCGGGGAATGGCGGGGACTTGGTTTGGCGTGGCGGTCATTGAGGTCGGATGACAGGGGACGGACGGCCAGTCACTACCGCACTACATCATACACTAGTACGCCCGCGGTGTCGGCGGCCACGAGTTTGAGGCGGCCACTGCGGGCCAGCGCCTGCGCCGCGCGCAGCGACTCACGCTCAGCGACGAGCAGCCAGCGCGGATGATACGCCGAGATGACGCCGTCGACCTGCGCCACCAGTTCGCGCTCGGTGCGCTCGCGCACATGCTGAATGGCCGTGAGCGCGAGAATTGGAACCGCGGGACGCCCCGCGTACAGGTGCACCATGGCATCCTGATCGGCGGCCACCAGACCGTCGCGCGGCAGGGTAGCGGCTACGGCGGCCACGGCGAGCCCCATATGCGCGTTGCCGCGCTGTCCTGTCTCCCAACTGCGCGTCGGCCACGTGCGCGCATTCCAGACCACGAGGGACGCGGCCAGCACGGCGAGGGTGATGGGCGCGAGACGGCGCGCCCACGGCGCGCGGCCTGGTACTGCGAGCGGCGCACCGCCGGCGACGAGCAACATGAGCACAATGGGCCACAGCGGCCAGAGGAACCGATCGGGGGGAAACGGCCAGAGCAGGATGAGCGCGCCGTAGGGTACGAAGACCAAAATCGTGAGCGGCGCGCGCGGCCAGACCCGCCACGCGCCGCGGGCGGCGAGGGCGAGGAGCGCGGCCACTGCGGCGGCGCGCACCACCGGCGGCGCGTCGTTGAGTCCGAAGAGCATCAGCGGCAACAAGAGCCCGCGCAGATTGACGGCCACGACATCGCGCACAAACCCGGCGCCGCCATCGCGCCACGCGGCGGCGAGCCACGGTCCGTAGCCGCCGTAGCCACCGCTCACCGCGGCCGGCACGGCCTGCGCATGCAGCGACGTCCAGATTTGCCACGGCAGCAGCAACACCAGCGCGCCACCGCAGAGCAATGCGGCGTCGCGCCAGCGGCGACGCCACAGCAGCACGGCGAGGGCCGCCGGCAGCAACGTCACTCCGACGGTGCGCAGCAGCGCCAGCGCACCGATTGCCACGCCGAGCAAGAGAGTTGTTCGCACCGACCCCGCGTCGTCTCGGGTGAGGAACCGATCGCCAGCGATGAGCAACGCGAAGAAGGCGGCCATGAACGCCGTCTCAGAGAAAAGCAGGCTATTGAGGAAGAGCACCGGCACGGTGGCGACGCTCATCAGCGCGACGGCGGAGGCCACGGGCACGGAGAGGGCGCCCGACTGACGCGCGAGGGCGCGGATCGCGAGCGCGACGATGGGCAGCAGCGCCACGTTAATGAGCTTGAAGTACGCGACATTGGCGGGAAAGCGCGGCGCGATCCACCACAGCGGCGCCAGGAGCAGCGGATAGCCCGGCGGGAAATGCGTTGCCGCCGGCGCGCCAGGCAGATTCATGTACCGATAGCCATCGCCGCTGGCGATGGCGCGCGCGAGGATCATGTAATGGCCGTCATCCTGAAAGACGCCCACCGGCAGCTCGTTCATGGCGAAGAGACCGAGCAGGAGGGCGATGACTACGGTCGCCAGCGCTGTTCGACGGTCAAGCGCGCGCGCGACGTCGTTCACGGGCGCGCTCGCAGCGCGAACGCCGAGCCGCCGCCCGCCACGGTACAGACGGCCAGCACGATGGCCTCACGGCGGCGTTGTCGGGCCCACAGCACGAGTGCCGCCACCGGCAGCAGCACGCCGCCAACGAACACCGCCAAGAATAGCGTCTCGCTGAGCCGCACGTTGGCGAGCACCAGCACCGGGGCGGCGACCGCGCAAACGACCACCGCGACAGCCGCGGGACCACGCGGCCGATCGAGGCGACGCTCCGCAAACCGCACCAGCCCGAACACACCGATCGCGAGGCAAACGGGGTTGAGCAGCTTCAACACTGCAACGTTCGCCGGAAAAGCCGGCGTCAGCTTGAGCAGCAGCGCGAGCAGCAGCGGGAAGATGGGCGGAAAGTGAATGGCCGGCGGCGCTCCGGGCAGGTGCAGGTATCGATACCCGTCTCCCGCCGCCAGCGCCTTGGCCGTCAGCAGGTAGACGCCGTCGTCCCCGAAGACGCCGATTGGGTCGGGTGTGATCGACGCGATCGCGCAGGCGAGCACGACGCCCGCGGCGACGGCAGCCCCCAGCCAGGCGGGACGCCGCAGGGCCAAACGTGACGCACTCTTCCGCGGCGCGTCCGTGCGCGCCGCCGGTTCCGTCACGTGTCCACTCCGTAGCGCGCGAGCTTGCGATGCAGCGTGGAGGGATCGATGCCCAGAGCCTCGGCGGCGCGCGTCTTGTTGCCCTGCTCGCTCTGCAGTACCCACAGGATGTACGCGCGTTCCACCGTGTCGAGCGTCGGATTTGGCGTCGGCCGCTCGGCGACGAGCGGTTCGGCCCGACGCTCGGCGAGCCGCTCGGGGAGCGCGGTGACGCCGATGACCGGACCGGTGCTCAGGATGACCGCGCGTTCGAGCGCGTTCTCAAGTTCGCGCACGTTGCCCGGCCACGCGTAGTCGCCGAGCAGATCGAGCGCGTCCTCGCTCAACCGCTTGGGCGGCTCGCCACGCTGGACCGCCGCCGCCTGCAAAAAGGCTTCGGCAAGCAGCGGAATGTCATCGCGCCGGTCGCGCAACGGCGGCAGGTGCATGGCGATGACATTGAGCCGATAGAAGAGGTCGCGGCGAAACGCGCCGCGCTTGATCTCTTCCTCGAGATCGCGGTTCGTGGCCGCGATGATGCGCACATCGATCGGCACCGCGTCGGTGGCGCCCACGGGGATGATTTCGCGCTGCTGCAGCACGCGCAGCAGCTTGACCTGCGTGGCCTGCGTCGTCTCGCCGATCTCGTCGAGAAAGAACGTGCCGCCGCCGGCCGCCGTGAACAGGCCCGACTTGTCCTTCACCGCGCCCGTGAACGAACCCTTCACGTGGCCAAACAGTTCGCTCTCCAGCAGGCCCTCGGGCAGGGCGCCGCAGTTGATCGAGAGGAACGGTCCGTCGGCGCGCGTGGAGAGTTCGTGCAGATAGCGGGCGACGACCTCCTTGCCGGTGCCCGACTCGCCGGTGATGAGCACCGTCGATTCCGTGCCGGCCACCGCCTCGGCCATCCGCATGACCTCCAGCCACTTCTTGCTCGCGCCGATCGGTGCCCCCTCGGTGGCCCGGTCGCGCCGGCGGATCTCGCGCTTGAGCGTGGTATTCTCCATGCGCAGATGCCGATGCTCGGCGGCGCGCCGGAGGATCGCCACGAGTTCGTCGTTGCGGAACGGTTTCTGGATGTAGTAGAACGCCCCCTCATTGACGGCCTGCACGGCCGTTTGCAGGGTCGCCTGCGCCGTCATCAGGATCACCGGCATGTCGGAGTCCTTGCGACGCGCGGCGGCAAGCACCTCGACACCGGTGACCTGCGGCATGCGCACATCGGTGAGCACGATGTCGGGGGCGCTCTTCTCCAGCGCCTCGAGGCCGGCGCGGCCGCCCTGCGCGACCTGCGGCGTGAAGCCCTCGCTGCGCAGGAGAATCTCGAGCGTCTCGAGAATCCCCGTTTCGTCGTCGACGATCAGCACCGTGGGACGGACGTTGTCGTTCACTCGGCATCTCCGGTGGGTCGGGTGTCGCGCGGCAGCAGCACCGTAAAGCGGGTGCCGTCGCGGTCGGTGTCAACGAGCACGTAGCCCTTGTGCGCCTCGATGGCGCGGTGGGTCACGGCGAGGCCAAGGCCCGTCCCTCCAGGCTTGGTCGTGCTGAAGGGTTCGAACAGCCGTTCGGCAATCTCCGGATGAATGCCGGGCCCTTCGTCGGCGACGACGATCTCGAAGGCTCCGCCGTCGAAGCTGACGCCGGACGGCAGCGCGGGGCGCCCGATGGCGCGCGCCGTGACGTGCACGCCGCGTCCGGTGGGCGTGGCTTGCAACGCGTTGAGCACGAGGTTGAAGATCGCGCGGTGCAGCAGGTCCTCGTCGCCAACGAACGGCAGGGTGTCGCCATCAACCTCGACATCAAGCCGCACACCCTCGGCGCGGTTGGGGTGGGCGAGCGCCAGGGCCGCGGCCCCGCGCGCGATCTGGCCGAGGTCCACCGACTCCATGCGGGTGACGCGTACGCGGGCAAAATCGAGGAACTCCGTGAGCACGCGGGACAGGCGCCCCGATTCGCGCACAATCAGGTTACCGAGCGTCCGCTCGTCGTCGGTGGCGGCGGGGCGCCGCGACATCTGTTCGACGGCACTCTGAATTGACGCCAGCGGATTGCGAATCTCGTGGGCGAGGGAGGCCGAGAGCTCGGCCACCGCCTCCAGGCGTTGGGCGCGGAGATTGAGCTGCTCGAGCCGCTTCTGGTCGCTGATGTCCTGAAAGATCGCCGTAGCGGTGCGCGGCACGTGCTCGCCGTCGCCGGCGTCGGACGTTGTCGTGACGCCCACCGGGAAGACATGCCCGTCGCGCGTGAGGAAGCCCTCGGCGCGGCTCAGGTGCACGTGATCGCGCAGGGCGTGGTCGAGCGCGTTGCCAACCACCGGCGCAATGCGGCTGAGATCGCCGAGCACGCTGTGGCCAATGGCGATGCCGAGCGGCAATCCCAGCACTTCGCTGGCCATCGGGTTGGCGTACTGCAGTCGTCCAAACTCGTCGACGGTGACGATGGCGGAGCGAATGTTGGCGAGGATGTCGGCGGCCCGCAGCCGCGCGCTGGCCAGCTCGGCTTCAAGGCGCTCGGTGCCCTGCCCTCGTTCGCGAAGCCGGGCGGCGATGGCGCTCGTGCCCAGCGCGACGCCGACGAAAACGAGGAGCTGCAGCAGGATCGCCACTTCCTGATTAGCGGTGAGCGCCATCGCGTCGTCGCGGGCACTCTCCACCAGGATTACGTCGGCGACGTAGAACATGCTCCCCAGTCCTGCAACGAGCAGAGCGCCGCGCGCCGGGAGGAGGAGTGCGCCGGTGGCGTTGATAAGGATGTAGAGTGCTGCAAAGCCCGAAGCGGCGCCGCCAGTCACATGCACGACCGAGGTCACGACCAGCAGATCGAAGACGAACTGCCCATACATGAACGCGAGCGTGGGAGGCTTACGTTGCACCTCCGTCCAGATGGCCGACGGCACCGTCAGAACCATCGTGAGGGCGAACGTCAGCGAGGCGACGAGCGTGCTCTCCTTGTCCGTGTAGGTGTCCTGCCAGACCAGCACGGCGGCCACATAGATGGCAGTAGCGACCGAGAAGCGCGCGAGATACAGCCAGCGTACCACGCGTCGCGGGTCGAGCAGGCCACGGAACCGATCGTCGGCACTTTGGAAGAAACTGGCGCGCATCACCCTCCCGGCGGGGACTCTTGCAGGTTGCAAGAGCTAGAGCATCGGTGAATTCCGCGCAAAATGCAAGGACAACCCGGGCGCCACCACTATTAGATTGGGTGTTTGGGCGACGCTGCCCACCTTTTTCACTGGCGAACTCTCCCGTGGCCGCCGACGACCCGCTGAACGTGAATGCCCGTGTCGCGATCCCGCGCGCCGAACTCGGCGTACGGGCCACGCGTGCAGGCGGCCCCGGCGGACAGCACGTCAACACCTCGTCGACGCGCATCGAAATCACATGGAACGTGCCGGCGACCGCCGCCCTGACGGACGACGAGAAGGCACGCGTCCGCGCCGCGCTGGCGTCGCGGCTTGATGCGGACGGAACGATCCGCGTGGTAGCCAGCGACACGCGCAGCCAACGGCAGAACCGCGAACTCGCAGAAGCCCGGCTCGCGGCCCTCATCCGCCGCGCCCTTGTGGTGCCCCGGGTGCGCAAGAAGACCAAACCCACGCGCGCGTCGGTGGAACGCCGGCTGACGCAGAAGCGGATCGCCGGCGCCCGAAAGCGCGACCGGCGCCACCATAGCGACTGTTGATGATTCTCCCCAAGCTTGTCACCACTCTCCGCGGCTACGACCGCACGCAGTTCACACGGGACGTCGCCGCCGGCGTGATTGTCGGCATTGTGGCGCTTCCGCTGGCCATTGCCTTCGCCATCGCCAGCGGAGTTGGCCCGCAGGCGGGACTCTACACCGCCATCATCGCCGGCTTTCTGATCTCGGCACTAGGCGGTTCGCGCGTGCAGATTGGCGGACCGACGGGGGCGTTCATTGTCATCGTCTACGGCATCGTGCAGCAGCACGGCGTGGGCGGGTTGACCGTCGCCACGATGATGGCCGGCGTGATCCTGATCGCGCTGGGGCTCGCCAAGATGGGCGGCGTCATCAAGTACATCCCCCATCCGGTGACGGTCGGCTTCACGAGCGGCATTGCGGTGGTGATCGCCAGCGGGCAGCTGCGCGACTTCTTCGGACTCGCGCTCGAGTCGGTGCCGGCTGAGTTCGTGAGCAAGATCGAGGCGCTCGCCGAGCACGCCGGCACGGCGGACACCGCGTCGGTGATCCTGGCGCTCTCGACCGTCATCATCGTGCAGACGGCGCACCGAATCACCACCAAGGTGCCGTCGCCGTTCATCGCGCTGATCCTCACCACCGGCGCGGCGCATCTCCTGCATCTCGATGTCACGACGATCGGCAGCCGGTTCGGCGTGATCGACGCGTCATTCCCCGCCCCGCAGTTCCCGTCGGTGACGATCCACACCATGCTGTCGCTGGTAGGTGCCGCGTTCGCGATTGCCGCGCTCGGCGGCATCGAGTCGCTGCTCTCGGCGGTGGTCGCCGACGGCATGATCGGCAGTCGCCACCGGTCGAACACGGAGTTGGTGGCGCAGGGCGTCGCCAACGTGGTGACACCGCTCTTCGGCGGCATTCCGGCGACGGGCGCCATTGCACGCACCGCCACCAACATTCGCGCTGGCGGCCGCACACCGGTGGCTGGACTCGTGCACGCGGTCACGCTGCTGCTCATCACGCTGTTCGCCGGCCAATGGGCGTCGCTGATTCCCATGGCCACACTGGCCGGCATTCTGATGGTCGTGGCGTACAACATGAGCGAGTGGCGCACGTTCCGCGGACTGCTGAGCGCGCCGCGCGGCGACATTGCGGTGCTGCTCACGACGTTCTTCCTCACCGTCTTCGTGGACCTTACCGTCGCGCTCGGCGTCGGCATGGTGCTCGCGTCGTTCCTGTTCATCCGGCAGATGGGCGAGGCGACGACCGTGCGCTCCTTCACGGACGAAGAAGACGATCGCGCCCTGCGCGCGCTTGACGTGCCGCCCGGCGTGCTGATCTATGAGATCGACGGCCCGTTCTTCTTTGGCGCGGCCGAGAAGTTCCGCGACACCGTCGCCGAGATCGAGCGGGCGCCCAAGGTGCTGATCCTGCACGTCGCGCGCGTCAACGTGCTCGACGCCACGGGGCTGGGCGTGATTCGCGACCTGGTGAAGCAGGGGCGCAAAGACCGGACGGCGTTGATCCTGAGCGGCGTCCATTCGCAGCCGATGATCGCGCTGGGCAAGAGCGACCTGCTCGACGAGATCGACGAGGACAATCTGGTGCCGTCGCTCGAGGCGGCGGTGAAGCGCGCCCGTGAACTGATTGCCATGCGCAACACGGGCGGCCACCCGGTGCAGAAGGCACCGGGCGGCGCGTAGCCGCGGCGCTTAGCGCCGGCGGTAGGCGATGCCGATCTGCAGTGTGAGCAGGTCGGCGCGCGAGAAGCGCGGTGAGAGCACGGGATTGTCGTTGCTGTCGAACGAGATGTCGCGTTCGGTGAGGTAGCGAGCCTCACCGTTCCAGTGATAGCGCAGCCCGAGGTCGAGCGACAGTCCGTTGCCGGTGAGCGGTACGTACACGCCGCCAAACAGCGTCTTGGCAAACGTGCCGTCACTGTAGTTGGTGGACGACGCGAACGACTCGGAGAACTGGTCGGAGCCCGAGACGCTCGAACTCGTGACGAACGACGCGAAGCCGATCGACCCGCCGGCGTACGGTGAAAGACCCGGCCCCGGCGCGCCGGCCTGCAGGCCGATTCCGCCATTAAAGATGTTGTTGGTCGTGCTCACGTCGACGTTGATGAGGCCGAGCGGACCGCCGCCGAGCGGGACGCGCCGCGTGCGCCAGCCGTAGTTCTCCCAGCCCAGATCGGCGCGCAGATAGAGCGGCGACTGGCCCAGACGCCAGCCGACAAATCCGTTGAGGCCCCAGGCGGCGTTGACGTTGCTGGCGAACTCACCCTGCGGGGCGCCGTAGTGCACCGAGCCGCCCAGCGCCACGGAGCGCGGAAGGGGTTCTGATTGGTCGTTGCGGTATTGCGCGGCGAGCGGCGCCGCGGCGAGCGTGCAGAGCGAGAGGACGGCGACGGTTTTCATTGGGTGGTGCGAGCGCAACGGCTGCCTCATGGAGGGAAGAAAGGCGGGGACGCTTAGCGCCCCCGCCTTTCCCTACACGCTCCGTGCCCTCGCGGTTTCAGGGCAGCATCAGGCCGGGCCAGTCGTCGCCGAACGGATCGCCCGGAGGCGGCCGCAGGGCCGGCGTGAGTTCCGGTACCGTGCCATGCTCCTGGTAGCGCGTGATGAGCTGCGCGATCGCCGCCCAGTGCGCCTTGGCATCATCGCCAACGGCGGCAGTTGCGTGCGCGGCGGCGGCGGCGCGCAGGCGGCCCAGCTCGAACTCGACGATGGCCCGCACTTCAGGCGAGGCCTCCTTGTCGGCGGCGAGCAGCACCAGGCGATCGGCGACGGCGCGCTGGGTCACCCGTTGGATGGCGGCGAGCTTGCCGTCCGCCGGCGGCGCGGCCTCCCAGGTGCCCTTCACCAGCGTGGCGATCGCCTCCTGCAGGGAGAAACCGCTGGGCGTGCGCGCGGCGTACTGCACCATGCGCGCCGCGCGCTCGCGCTGCAGGATGCCATCGACGATCATCTGCGCGAGTGATCGGGCGGCGCCAAGCTCGTCGAACGCGGGGTCGGTGCGCTGGCCGATGAGCTCCACGTTGCCGCCGGCATCAAGGCGCGGCGAGAACAGCGTCAGCAGGGTGTCGGGGATGGCAAGTTCACGCGGATCGAGCGCGCCCAGCAGCTGCTGCATGGCCTCACGCTGGCGCGCGGCGCTGATGATGCGCGTCGCCTGCTGGCCGTCGCCCTTGAGCGGATTGGCGTACTCGAGCCCGCCGAGCGTCTTCGTGACGCCATTGATGGCAAACCGATGGAAGAAATAGAGGAGCGGGAAACGGTCCTGCAGGATCTCCAGCGGCTCGCCGGTGCGAATCGTGCGCAGGCCGAAGCGCTGCATCGCAATGCGGCGGGCGTTCATCTGATGGGTGAGGAACTCCCCGGCGGTCGCCGCGTCGTCCCACAGGCTCGTGCGCGGATCGGCGGCGCTCTCGGGGCGCGCGTCGCCGTCGCTGAGGTACAGGTAGCCCTTCTTGAGGCCGTCGGCGACGATCGCCCTGAGCGAGTCGGCCTCGCTGGCCGCGGGGAAGATGCCGTAGCCCCAGTGAATGGCCCACACATCGTACAGCCCCGGCCCGTCATCGTACGCGGCGCTGATATCAATGGCGCCGTTCTTCACGCGAATGCGCGGGGCCGGGTAGTCCATCACCGAGCCGCGTTCGTAGGTGCTGGCGATGTAATTGTGGCCAAGGCCAAGCGTGTGTCCCACCTCGTGGGCGCTGACCTGCCGAATACGGGCGAGCACGAAGGCCGTGTCGGCCGCCGCGGCGTCGGCACCCATGAACGCGGCGTAGATGTTGTAGTCGGTGCGGTTCCGGTGCGAGTCCATGCGCGCCATCCCCTTGAGCATCTCACCGGTGCGCGGATCGGTGAGCGCGCCGCCCACGGACCAGCCACGTTCATTGCGGTTGATCCACTGCACCACGTTGTAGCGCGCGTCCATCGGGTCCGCGCCCTCGGGGAGCAGCTCAACCTTGAAACCGCCCTTGAGGCCGGCACGGTCAAACGCCTCGGTCCAGAACGCGACGCCCTGCAGGGTGGCGGTGCGCAGCGGTTCGGGGATGCCCCGATCGACGTAGTACACGATGGGGTTCTTGATCGGACTCTTCGGATCGTTCGGATTCACGCGCTCCAAGCGGTGGCGCGAGGCCCACGTCTTCTCGAGCTGGCCCTGCAGCGGCGTGGCGTAGTCGTGAAATGAGACGCCAAAGTAGCCGACGCGCGGATCGGCCTCGCGCGGACGGAACGCGGCGTCGGGCAGGCGCAGCAGCGTGATGTGCTGACGGAAATTCAGCGCGCGCGCGTCAGGGACGAGGCGCCCGAGCGCCCCGCCGGGCTCACCGTTGGCGGCGAGCGTGAGCGCGATGTCGATCTCGGTGTTGTCGGCGAAGCTCTTGGTGTACGGCTTGTACGGTCGCGACCGGTCGCGGGCGACGGCGTAGCTGCCCTGGCGATTGCGGGTGAGCGTGCCGCCGATGTCGTTCCAGTCACGCAGCACGAAGTCGGTGGCATCAACCAGCAGTCGCCCGCCTTCCTCGGCGAGCAGCGGGAGGGCGGCCACGGTGCTGCTGGCGAAGCCTTCGGCGACCGTGCGCTGGTTGTCCACACCGCCGCTCGAGCGGTAGCGGGTGTTTTCGAACGTGACGAGCACACGCTCACCCGACTTGTCAAAGCGGGCCACGCGCACGCCGCCACCCGACCCGCGGTCGAGGCCGAGCGCGTTGGAGCCCAGCCCGGTGGCGAGCGTCGTCATGAAGAGCAGGCGCGTGGAGTCGGCCGGGAGTTCCAGCCAGACGGCGCCTGTGCGGTCGTTGAGGTAGACGGGGATGAACCCGTCGCGCTTGTCGAGTCCGGCGGTTCGCCCGGCGATGCTGGCGGAGGGCGTCTGCTGCGCCGGCAGGATCGTCGCGGTCAGCGCCGCGGCCAGTGCGACGGCGGCGAGGGAACGGGAGGCTATCATGAGAGGGCCCGGTGGTGAGAGGTCGCGCTCAACCTCGCCACGGTGTCCGCGCGCCGCAAGCGTTGGCGAACGCATTGCCGGACGTGAACAGGGGCCGCCAGAGTGAACCGGCGGCCCCTGCAACTCGCAACGGACGGACGCTTACGGCTTCACCATCGACTTCACGGCATCGGGGAGCTCAAACAGCTTGGGCTCCACCTTGTCCCACTCGTACGACGTGAACGTGAGCACGACGTCGCCCTGCGGCGTGCGCTGCGTGATCTTGGACGGCATCTTCACGCCGCCCTGATCCTTGTAGTCGCTCATCACGACGGTGATCTCGATCTTGCCCATCTGCGGATTGTCCATCGTGCGCCACATGCCGGCGGCGAGCCCGGTTTCAACATCGAAGTACTGCATCGCCTCGCCCGTGCCGTCGGAGCGGACGAGCTTCACCTTGTAGCACTTGCGCCCTTCGAAGTCTTCGGCGCTGACCGTCTCGATGCTCGTGTACTTGGAGGGATCGGGAAAGTCGGAGAGGAAGTCGGCGCCCTGCTTGATCTGCGCGGCCTGGTCGCCGGTCAGCACCGACGCGCCGGCCATCGGATTGATGGACCACGCGGTGGTGCCGTCGAAGCCCTGCGTCATCTCGCCGAACGAACCGAGCGTGATCTGCTGGAGGAAGAGCGCGGGCTTGGCGCGGTAGGTATGGACGGGCCCTTCAATGCCCATCGCGGCCATCGAGAAGGTGCCGGTGATATGCAGCGACGAGTGCTTCTCCATGGCTTCGCGGCCGCCCATCGCGGCGACGTGCTTGGCGAGCAGTTCCTTGCCATCGGGCAGCGCCTGAGCGGAGACGAGGGCGGGAACCAGGCTGGCGACGGCCACGGCGGCCAGCATGCGACGGATGTTCATGTCAGACCTCGGAAGTGACAGGACCGGCCGTGGGTGGCCGGTCGCTCGATGAAATCTGGGGGACTCCCCGGTCGGCGCGCTATCGGGGCTTTACCGAGGCGGTGCGGGGAGACCCGCCTCGATGGCGAGGCGGACGCGCTCGCGCTGGCGGTCGCTGCCGCCCACGAGAACGGCGATGAGATTGTTCTGCACGACGAACATCGGCGGTTCGGCGAACGGGTTGGCCTGTCCTTTTGGAATGGCCGTCAGGGTGTCGATGGTGCTGCTGACGCGGCTGCGCGCCGAACTGTCGGCGAAGATCCACGCCAGCAGGTGGGCCTTGCCGACGCGCAGGCCGACGGGGGCGACGGGGAGCTTGGGATGCGACGGGAGCGAGTCGTCGGCGCGCGGGGCGAGGCCGGCGTTGACGAGGCGCCGAGTGAGCTGCGCTTCATTCCAACGTCCGGTGGCCGGCGGCGCGGGCGTGGTGCTCACCTGCCGAGCGACGGCTTCGACTTCCTGCCGCGCCTTCGCGGCGCGGACGACGCGCGGGTCGTCGCCGCAGGCCATCAGGAGGAGTGCGCCGCTGACTGCGAGGGCGCTGTTCGCCAGGGTGCGCTTCCGCATATCTTGGAATATGGCACCACGCACGCCGAACGACACCGACGAACGCGACGATCAGGTTCGCCTCGACAAGTGGCTGTGGGCGGCGCGCTTCTTCAAGACGCGCGCGCTGGCCGTTGAGGCGATCACTGGCGGCAAGGTGCTGTACAACGGCGACCGGCCGAAGCCTGCGCACGTGGTCAAGGCGGGCGACGAGCTGCGCCTGCGGCTGGGGCCGTACGAGCACGTGATCCAGGTGCGGTCGCTCAATGTGCGGCGCGGCCCGGCGACGCAGGCGCAGACGATGTACGAAGAGACCGCCGACTCGGTCGCGGCGCGGGCGCGCCTGGCGGAGCAGTTCCGGGCGGCGAGCGCGTTCAATCCGCAGGCGAGCTGGTCCGATTCCAAGCGGGACCGGCGCGACCTGCGCCGTATTCGCGGAAAGGACTGAGGTCGGAAACGCACGGCGACGCGTTGCGCGGACCCCTGCGGGGCCGCTACAATTCGCGCACTGAACGGGAGCCTATCGCATGCCGAATTCGCAGAACGTGTCGCCGTCGTCGCAGGGATGGGGCGCTGCCGCCTTCATCGTGATTCTCGCCATCGTGGCGAACACGCTGGCGTACCAGATCCACAAGGCGACGTACCTGCAGCCCGACGCCGCGCCGGCCGCGGCCGCCGAACACTAGGGCGCGCGCGAATGCCAAATGCGGCGGAGGCCATCGTGGCCTCCGCCGCATTGTCGTCAGGACCGATCGCCGGTCAGGTCTTGTGCCGGAAGGTGATCCGGCCGCGACTCAAATCGTAGGGCGAGACTTCCACGGACACCCGGTCGCCCGCGAGCACGCGAATACGATGCCGACGCATCTTCCCCGCCATCGTGGCCAGCACGTCGTGCCCGTTGGTGAGGTGCACGCGAAACGTGGCACTGGGAAGCACTTCGGAAACGGTGCCCTCGAGTTCGATCGCTTCTTCCTTCGCCATATATCCGGATGGTCGTGAGGCGGCCTCGGTGAACGCCCCGGCCGCGGGGGGAAACGATGAATGTTAATAGATTGAGGCGGAATAGGACAGAGAAGCACGGAATACGACAGAATACCACAGAATAGGACAGACTGGGTCAGAATCGCACCGACCGGCTGGGGTATCGCCGAGCGCTGTTCTTCTCCGACATTCGCTGTTACCGTCCACTTTCCTCCTTCCCTTCCTAATGCGCCGCCTCTTCGCCCTTGCCTTCCTCGCCGCCACGGCGGCCCCGTCGCTGTCAGCCCAGGCGCCGTCGGCGCTCGAATCCGAAATCCGCCGGCGGACGCAGGAGGTGCTGCCGCAGGTCGTGGCCTGGCGGCGGGACCTTCACGAACATCCGGAGCTGGGGAACCGCGAGACGAGAACGGCGGGCATCGTGGCGGCGCATCTGCGCAAGCTGGGCCTCGAGGTCCGCACCAACGTCGCCACGACTGGCGTGGTCGGGGTGCTCCGCGGCGGCAGGCCGGGCCCGGCGATCGCCCTTCGCGCCGACATGGACGCCCTCCCCGTGACCGAGGAAGTCGACCTGCCATTCCGGTCGCGCGTCCGCACGGAGTACAACGGGCAGCAGGTGGGGGTGATGCACGCCTGCGGGCACGACAATCACGTGGCGATGCTGCTCGGCACGGCCACCGTGCTTGCGGGGATGAAGGACAAGCTGCCTGGCACGGTGACGTTCCTCTTTCAGCCGGCCGAAGAGGGGGCGCCCGCGGGCGAGCGCGGGGGCGCCGCGGTCATGATGGAGGAGGGAGCGCTGGACAACCCGAAGGTGGAGGCGGTCTTCGGGATGCACGTGCGCCCCGGCCCGGTGGGGGAGATCGGCTACCACGCCGGCGGGGCGATGGCGAGCAGCGACCAGCTCCACATCGTCGTCAAGGGACGCCAGACGCATGGCGCCGTGCCGTGGGGCGGCATTGATCCCATTGTCGTCTCGGCGCAGGTCATCAACGCGCTGCAGCCCATCGTCTCGCGGCAGATGAACCTTGCCCAGGCTCCCGCGGTGCTGACCATCGCCACGATCCACGGCGGCGTGCGACACAACATCATCCCCGACAGCGTGGTGATGACCGGCACGCTGCGGATGTTCGACCCGGACATGCAGCGCGACATCCACGCGCGCATCAAGCGCACGGCGGAGGACGTGGCCGCCGCGTGGGGCGCGACGGCCACCGTCGCGATCACCACGGGAACGCCCGTGCTCGTGAACGACCCGGCGCTCACGACGCGGATGGTGCCGACGCTCGAGCGATACGCGAAAAAGGCGGTCGCCGACATCGCGTGGACGCCGTCGGAGGATTTCGCGCTGTATCGGCAGAAGGCGCCGATCCTGTTCGTCTTCATGGGCGTCACGCCCGACAGCGTGCGCATTGAAGACGCGGCATCCAACCACAGCCCGCGCTTCTTTGCCGACGAAACGGCGCTCCCGTACGGCGTGCAGGTCATGACCGGTCTGGCGGTCGATTACCTGAACGCGCCGCGCGTCAGACCGTAAGGCGTGGCGCCCCTCGCCGGACTCGTGCAGTCGTTCGCAGAGGCGCTCCGCGCCGCCGACCCGCTGGAACTCACCGCCGTTGTGTTCGGCTTGGTGAGCGTCTATCTGTCGGCGCGCGAGCACATCGTGAGCTGGCCGACGGCGATTGTGAACGTGGCGATCTTCGCCGTGCTCTTCTGGCGCGCCAAGCTCTACGCCGACGCGGCCCTGCAGCTCGTGTACCTCGCGCTCTCCGTGTACGGTTGGTACGAGTGGCTGTTCGGCGGGGCGCAGCATTCGCGCCTGCAGGTCTCCCGCGCGTCGCGCCGACAGTGGCTGATCGTGCTGCCGCTCTTTCTGTTCGGCGGTCTCCTGCTGGGCGCACTGCTCGACCGCTACACCGACTCGCCGGTCCCCTACTTTGACGCGTTGCTCACGAGCGCCAGTCTCGTGGCGCAGTGGATGATGACGCGCAAGCTGCTGGAGAACTGGCTGATCTGGATCGCCGCCGACCTCGTGTATGTGCCGCTCTTCATCCAGCGCGGCCTGCCGTTGACCGCGGTGCAGTACGCCGTCTTCCTGCTGCTGGCCGCGCTCGGCTGGCACGGCTGGCGCCAGTCGCTCCGGGGACAGGCGGGGGTGAGCGCGTGACGTGGCGCGTGGTCGTGACCGGCTCGGAATGCACGGGGAAGACGACGCTGGCCCGGCGCCTGGCCGCGGAGATGCGTGCGCCGTGGGTGGCGGAGGCGGCGCGCCGCTACGCCGAGTCGCGACACGGCGCGCTCAGCGCCGCCGACGTGGAGCCGATCGCCATCGCCACGCGTGACGCGCTGGCCGCCGCCACGGCGATGGCGCCGGCGGTGCTCGTTGCCGACACCGATCTGGTGAGCACGGTGGTGTACGCCCGGGCGTATTACGGCGCCTGCCCGGCGTGGATCGAGGCCGAATGCCGCGCGCAGCTGGCCGACTTATATCTGTTGTGTCTGCCCGACCTGCCGTGGGAGCCGGACGGTGTGCGCGACCGCCCCGCCGACGGTGACCGCCTCGCGATGCATGAGGCGTTCACCACCACGCTGCGGGACCTCGGGGCCCGCGTGGAAGTGGTGGCGGGCGCCGGCGATGAACGTACCACTCACGCGCTGCAGGCCATTCGCGCCGCCGCGCCGCACGGGAGCGTGCCATGAGGTCCGCCGTCCTTGAACTCGATGCCGCCATCCTGCAGGCGGCGATCACCGCGCTCGCCGGCGGGCTCTGCTTTGCGCTGTATGCGCGCTACGGCCGGCCGCACTTCGCCTGGTTTGGCATCGCGTGGACCATGTACCTGGCGCGGCTCTTCGCGATTCTGGCCTTCATGGTGCAGCAGGATCCGCACTGGTTGTACTGGCATCAGGTGTTCACGGGCGAGACCGCGCTGGCGCTGCTGTGGACCGCGATCGGCTTCAGCCGCGGGGCGCAATGGCGCAACATCTACTTGCTGGCCGTTGCCTTCCCGCCGCTGTGGGCGTACCTCGCCATCTACCGGATGGACAACTTCCTGCTCGCCGCGGGGCCGGCGGTGCTCTTCCTGAGCGTCGCCACGCTTGCCACGGGCGCAATGTTTCTGCGCTACCGGCTGGCGAATCCGTCGAGCGGCGCGTCGATGCTCTCGGTCACGTTCCTGCTGTGGGGCCTGCACCACCTCGACTACCCCATCCTGCGCGCGCGCGGGGTGTGGACGCCGTGGGGCTACTATCTGGACATCCTGTTCCTGCTCGGCGCGTGCGCCGGCATTCTCCTGTTGGTCAACCACGAACTGGCCGACGGACTTCGCCTGCGCACCGAGGAACTTGAATACCTGCAGCGGCGCATGGTGCGGCAGCACGAGGAGGAGCGGCGGCGGTTGTCGCTCGCGCTGCACGACGAGACGGCGCAGGTGTTCGCCGCGCTCAAGCTCGAGCTCGGCGCGATTGGCGAACGCGTGGACGAAGCACTCCGCAAGCGTGTGGCGCGCGCGGTGACGCTGGTGGACACCGGGCTCACGCAGATTCGCGACGTGACGCACGACCTGCGCCCATCGCTGCTCGATGACCTCGGCCTGCTCCCCGCCCTACGCTCGCTGGTCGGCGAGTTCGCGTCGCGGCGCGAGGCGGTCACCACGTTCGACGCGCCCGAGAGCCTGCCCGTGGTGAGTGATGAGGCGGAGGTGGCGCTGTTCCGCGCGCTGCAGGAGAGCCTGTCGAACATCGGTCGCCACGCCAGCGACGCCCCGGTACGCGTGGTGGCGTCGACCGACCGCGACGTCGTGCGGCTGACCGTGAGCGACAACGGACCGGGGTTCGACGCGCAGCACCTTGAGCGGCTCGAGACCGCCGGCCACCTTGGGCTCGCGGGAATGCGCGAACGCATTGCGAGCGTCGGCGGCGACGTGCGGGTCACCAGCGCGCCCCAGCACGGCGTGACCATTGCCATCGAAGTCCCGCTGGCGGAAGATTCCAAGCAATGACCACGCCCATTCGCCTCGTCCTCGTGGACGACCACGTGATCGTGCGCGAAGGCCTGCGCCATGTGCTCGAGGAAGCGCCCGACTTCACCATTATCGGCGAGGGAGCCACGGCCGCCGCGGCGATCGCGCTTGCGGCCGACCTCAAGCCTGACGTGCTGGTGCTCGACATCTCCATGCCGGGCGGGTCAGGACTGCACGCCGTGCCCGAGATTCTCGAGCGCGCGCCGCAGACGCGCGTGCTCATGCTCAGCGTGCACGACGACGCCGAATACATTCTGGAGAGCGTCCGGACCGGAGCGCACGGCTACTGCCGCAAGGACTCGGCGCCCGATGAACTGCGGCGGGCCATCAAGACCGTCTTCAACGGCGACACGTATTTCTCGGCGCTGGTCGCCCAGCGGGTGGCGCAGGCGCTGCGCGAGGGCAAGTCGGCCAAGGACGTGGCACCGACGCCGCCGCCGGGCACCGAGGTGCTGTCACCTCGCGAACGTGAAGTACTGCGCTTTATCGCGCAGGGGCGCGCCAACAAGGAGATCGGGGCGGAGCTCGGCATCAGTACGCGCACGGTTGAGGCGCATCGGCAGGCGTTGATGAAGAAGCTGGGCATCCACACGGTTGCCGGGCTCACGCGCTACTGTCTCGAGCATGGAATTGATGTAGGGTAATTACTTACGTACAAGTGGCAATGGAGAGGGCGGAGGGCTGTCCGTAATCTCCTTGCATGCTCCCTTACATCTCTCATTCAGCCGCTCGCGTGACGCTTGCCGCCGCGGCTCTTGTCTTGGTGACCGCCGTCGCCGGCGCCCAGCAGGCGAATACTCCCCAAAACGCCACCAACGCCGCCGATTCGACGCGCGCTCGCAAGTCGACCGCGCTGGGCGCCGTGACGGTGACCGCCACGCGGCGTGCCACGGACGTGCAGGCTGTGCCGTCGCCGGTGAGCGTGCTCGACTCCACGGTGCTGCGTGAGCGGCAGCCGAACACCGCCGCCGACTTGCTGCGTGAACTGCCCGGCGTGGACGTCATTGGCACGGGCACGAACCAGGCCCGTCCGTCGATTCGCGGCCAGCGCGGCCAGCGCATCCTGCTCCTGCAGGACGGCCTGCGTCTCAACAACGCGCGCCGCCAGCAGGATTTCGGCGAGATCCCCGGCATCGTCGACGTGGCCACGATTCAGCGTGTCGAGGTCGTCCGCGGCCCGGCGTCAGTGCTGTACGGCACGGACGCGATTGGCGGCGTGATGAACATCATCACGAAGGTGCCGAGCTTCTCGAAGAACGCGCCCAATACGGCCGGCTCGCTGGGCTACCGCTACGGCAGCGCCGGTGAGTTGACGCGCGGAGAGGCGTCGTTCAGCGCCCGGGCCGGCAACTTCGTGCTGCTGGCGACGGGAGCCAAGCGCGACGCGGGCAACTACGACGCGCCCAAGGGGCATTATGGCAACGTGTCCTTCTCTGACAACGTCACCCTGCAGAACGCGGGTGTGAACGACAAGAACGCCTCGGTCTATCTCGGGTGGCGGTACAAGTCGGGCACCGGCGCCTTCGTGCGGGCCGAGACGTATGACGCCAGGAACTCCGGCTTCGGCTACATCGATCCGGCGCTCATTGGCGGCGACCAGACCAAGATCCAGATCACGTATCCCAATCAGCACTTCACGAAGTGGAGCGCCGGCTTCAGCACTGGCGTGCTCACCGGCGCGAAGGTGTTCGACAAGGCGGATGTCATCGCCTATCGGACGGTCAATGGCCGCGACCTCGCGCAGGGCATCTTTGCGCCGTTCGGCGACCCGTACCCCGCCAGCGCCGGCATCGACATCCAGACGCGCAACCACACCGACCTGACGACGACCGGGTTCCGCGCGGAAGCCACCAAGATCTTCTCGCGCGACATCATCGTGTACGGCGTGGATTACTTCCACGACAACGCGGTCGGCCGCGATTCGAGCCAGACGACCATGTATGGCTTCGGTCCGCCGAAGCCGAAGTCGAAGACGACCCCGTCGCTGCCGTCGGCGACGCTGTCCAGCACGGGCATCTTCCTGCAGAACGACCTGCGCCTGCACGACCGGCTGTCGCTCATCGTCGGCGGCCGCTGGCAGCGCGTGAGTTCGGAGGCCCTGCCGACGGCCGGGCTGGCGACGATCCCGCCGGGCGACCAGCAGGCGACGGGCGTCTTCGCGACGAACGCGCTGTTCAAGCTGACGTCGCAGCTGAACCTCGTGGCGTCGGTGGGCCGCGGATTCCGCGCCCCGAACCTGGTGGAGCGCTATTTCAACGGCCCGACGCCAGAAGGATCGGCGTATCAGTCGGCGACGCCGGACCTGAAGCCGGAGCAGAGCCTCAACACCGACCTCGGCCTCAAGTTCCGCAATGACCGCGTGGCGTTCGAGACCTTCGTATATCGCAACGACATTCGCAACGCGGTGCGCATTTCGGCGACCGGCGCCAAGGTCAGCAACCTGCCGGAATACCGGAACGTGAACGTCGGCAAGCTCCGCGCCTCGGGCTACGAAGCGACCGGCACGATGCTCTTCGCGCACGGCCTCACGGCGTCGGCGAACTACTCGCAGGTCAAGAGCGTCAATCTGCTCGACCGCACCATTCCGATCGGCGACACCTACGCCACGAAGCTGGTGGGGACGGTCGGCTGGCGCGCGGCGAGCGGACGCGGCTGGGTGGAGTACGCGGTGCGCCGCAACGGCGAGCAGAAGGACATCATCGCCGGCTCGAGCCCGGTTGGAGACGTGCTGCCGGCGTTCGTGGTGCACAACCTGCGCGGTGGGGCGCATCTGTTCACCATCGGCGGCGTGCGGCAGGACCTCGATCTGCAGGTCAACAACCTGACCAACAAGCTGTACGCGGAAGCGGCCAACGCCGGCTTCTTCCGTCCGGAACCGGGGCGCAACGTCGTCGTCGCCGTGCGCTCGAGCTTCTAGTAGGGTCGACTGCGCCGACCCCTTGCGGCGCAATCATCGGGCGGACGGCCTCCTGGCAATCGTCGACGCCCGAAGTACCGACGGCCCGCATTCGGCATCGCGCCGAGTGCGGGCCGTCTGGCGTTGTCACCGATGGCGCGGCACGACCTTGTCGAGCGACTCGTCGAGCCGATGGATGAAATCGGCGATGGTCCGCACGGCGGCGACATAGCGACCGGCGTCGACCCGCTCCGCATCGTCGGTGCTTCGGTGATAGTCGGGATGATCCTCGACGCCGAAGTAGACGAACGGAATGCCCTTGTCGTGGAACGACGCCTGGTCGGACTGGCTGATCCAGTCCTCGAGGCCATCGGACTGCTTGAAGTCGTGCCCGAGCCGGAGCGTGACTGGCGCGCCGCGGGCGGTTTCGCGCAGCAGCGGCCGGAAGAACGGATACGGCGTGGCGCCGGCCGCGAACAGCTCATTCTTGTCGAGCCGGGCGACCATGTCGAGGTTCACGTTGGCGGCGATGCGCCGCAGCGGCACCGGCGGCGACTCGAGGAACGCCCGGGACCCGCGCAGACCGGCCTCTTCACCATCGAAGAGCGCGAAGATGATCGTATGGCGCGGCGGATGCGCCGCATACCATTGGGCGAGGGCAAGCACGGCCGCGGTGCCGGAGGCGTTGTCATCGGCGCCGTTGTAGACCTCGCCGCGGCGCACGCCGACGTGATCGAAATGCGCGCTGACCACGATGATGCGGCTCGTGTCGGCGCCGCGCGCAACGCTCAGCACGTTCACCCCGTCGCGCGCCGATGTGTCGCGCCACACCACGTCGAAATGCTGGACGTAGCCGGGCACGAGCGGCTCAACGTTGGCAGCGGTGAGCCGCCGCACGAGGAAGCCTCGCGCTCGCGCATTGCCGGCCGTCCCCATCCGCCGCCCCTCCATGGAGTCGGCGGCGAGCGCGGTGAACGACTGCCACATCGAGGCGGAGTCGATGACGGGCGCGCCGGACGGCTGCTGGGCGCCGAGCGGCGCGCCGGACGCGAGCGCCAGCGGGAGGAGGAATCGCCGAAGGGACATCCTGAATGCTAACGCGAGGCGCGCCGGTTATCGCGCGTGCTTGTGCATCAGCTCCACCAGCTCGTCATACATCGCCTCGGCCTCGGCGTCGCCCTTGCGAATGGCCGACGCCGCGCAGTGCTTGAGGTGATTGCGCATCAACTCGCGCGAGACAGCGCGCAGCGCCTCCTGCACCGACGACACCTGCATCAGGATGTCGGCGCAGTAGCGGTCGTCCTCGACCATCTTCTGCAGGCCGCGCACCTGCCCCTCGATGCGACGCAGACGGGTGATGTTGCGCGACTTGATGCTGGCATCCACGCCGACCGCGTGGCGCTCCGGCGCGTCGTGTGTGGCGCAGCCGCAGCCGGCCGGCTGAACGGGGAGTTTCTTGGCCATCAGATGCCCGCCTCTCTCAAATGCGCCGCGCGCCGCGGACGCCAGGTCCGCAGGCGCAGCGAGTTGGTGACCACCGACACGGAGCTGAACGCCATCGCCGCGCTGGCGAGGATGGGGCTCAACTGGAGCGCAAACGACGGATAGAGCGCGCCGGCCGCCACCGGAATGCTGATGACGTTGTAAATGAACGCCCAAAAGAGATTCTGCTTCATTACGCGCATCGTGCGGCGCGACAAGGCAATCGCGTCGGCCAGCCCATGCAGGTCACCGCGTACCAGCGCGATGTCGGCGGCCTCGACCGCGACGTCCGTGCCTGTCCCAATGGCCACGCCGACATCGGACTGCGCGAGCGCCGGCGCGTCGTTGATCCCGTCGCCGACCATCGCAACCACACGACCCTCGCCCTGCAGGCGCTGCACCTCGGCCACCTTGCCGTCGGGCAGCACCTCGGCGACCACGCGGGGAATGCCGGCCTGCCGGGCAATCGCCTCGGCCGTGCGCCGGTGATCGCCGGTGAGCATCACGACGTCGAGCCCCATGGCCTTGAGGCGTTCCACCGCATCACGCGACGTGCGGCGTATCGGATCGGCGATGGCCACAAGTCCTGCCAGTTCGCCGTCGATGGCAATGAAGACCGGTGTCTTGGCTTCGGCCGTCACGCGCTCGGCGTCGGCAGCGAGCGGCGCGACATCGACGCCCCAGTCCGCGAGGAGCGCGGCGTTGCCGGCGGCCATCCCGTGGCCCTCCACCACGCCGGTCGCTCCTCGACCGGGCACCGCCGCAAACGACTCGGCGCGCGACAGCGTGAGGTTGCGCGACTCGGCGTGCCGGACAATCGCATCGCCCAGCGGATGCTCGGAGCTGCGCTCGAGGGAGCCCAGGAGTCGCAACAGTTCGTCGTCCGACACCGTGCTGCCCGCGCGCACGACGTCGGTGACGCCGGGCTTGCCTTCGGTGACCGTACCGGTCTTGTCGAGGACCACGGTGGTGATATCGCCGGCCCGTTGCAGCGCCTCACCGCCCTTGATGAGCACCCCAAACTCGGCGCCGCGGCCGGTGGCGACCATGACGGCCGTCGGCACGGCGAGCCCCATGGCGCACGGGCAGGCGATGATCAGCACGGCCAGCGCGGAGACCAGCCCCCGCACCGCCGCGACGCTTGCCGACGCGCCATTGGCGGTGAGCGCCAGATACCAAATGCCAAACGTGACGACGGCCAGCACCATCACGGTGGGCACGAAGACCGCGCTGACGCGGTCGGCCATCGCCTGGATCGGCGCCCGCGAGCCCTGCGCGTCGCGCATCAGCTGCACGATGCGCGCCAGCACGCTGTCGGCACCCACGGTGGTCGCGCGCATCTGGAACGCGCCGCGGCCGTTGATGGTGCCGCCAACGACCACGTCGTTGAGCTGCTTGGCGACGGGCATCGACTCGCCCGTAAGCATCGACTCGTCCACATCGCTCGCACCGCTCACGATCACGCCGTCCACCGGAATGCGTTCGCCGGGGCGCACAACCACATCGTCGCCGGGGAGCACGTCATCGATGTCGAGGTCCGTCTCCACGCCGCCGCGCACCACGCGCGCCGTCTTCGGGCGCAGGCGGGCCAGCGCGCGGAGCGCCGAGGCCGTGCTGCGCTTGGCGCGCGCCTCGAAGGCATTGCCCATCAGGATGAAGGCGGTAATGAGAATGACCGCTTCGTAGTACACGTCGGGCGCGACCCCGCGCGAGGCAAAGAAGCCCGGCGCCACGGTGGCAACAACAGAGTAGATGAAGGCGACGCCCGTGCCGACGGCGATGAGCGTGTTCATGTCGGCGGCGCCATGGCGGGCCGCGGCCCACGCCCGCGTGTAGAAGTGCCGTCCCGCCCACGCCATCACCGCGGCGGTGAGCACGAGGCCGCCGTACAGCAGCACCCAGGGCGGAATCGCGTACGTCCACGGCACGTACTTTACAAACCATCCCGTGAACGCCCGCTCCTGCCAGAGCATCAGCGGGTCGTTGCCCGGCGCGCCGGCGATGTGCGACGTGTACATCATCAGCGGCATCGAGAAGAACATCGCCACGGCGCCGGCGAGGCCGGCGACGATGGCGCGCAGGCGGAGCGCGCGGAACTCGGCGTCCTGCTTTCGCTCGTTTTCGTCCTGCGCCTCGAGCGACGTCTTCTCGCCCTTCGGGATCTCAGCTTCGTATCCCGTGTCGCGAATTTTGTCGACGAGCGCCTGCGGCGACACCACGGTGGGATCAAACAGGACCGTGGCGTTGTTGAGCATCAAGTTGACGGTCGCGTCCTGCACGCCGTCCACCTTGCCGAGCGCGCGCTGCACGCGCGACTGGCAGGCGGCGCACGTCATCCCGCCCACCGGAATCGTGATGTGAGAGGCGGCACCGCGTGAAGTGCCCGGCGCCGGAGGAGCGGCCGTCGTCATAATGAAGGCCTACGCGTTGGCCGCGGCGCGCGGCTCAAAGCCCTGGTCGCGCACGGCGTTGAGAATGTCGTCGACGGTGCGCTTGGCCGGATCGTACCGCAGGGCGGCGGAGCCGATCAGGACTTGCTGCACGTCGACGCCGTCGAGCGCGCGGAGGGCCTTCTGCACGGACATGACGCAGTGGCCGCAGGACATACCGTCGATAGCAAGATTGAGTGTGGTCATGGAGAACTCTGTTGGGTGCAGGGGAAGAGGCAGAGTGTGGTGCAGAGGAAGAGGCAGGGTGTGGTCCAGAGGAGGAGGCGGGGGTGGTGCGGAGTGCTGGGGTGTCGGCGTGCTCCCCCGCACCCTGACCACACTCTGCCTCTTCCTCTTCACTGGATTGTATATACCCCCCTCCCCTATGTCAAGATCCAACCTGCGTCGATGGCGCGCGGTAACTTTTCCCCCATGACTTCTCCATCCATTCCCATTCGCGCGCTGGGCTCGCAAGGACTTCGCGTCTCGGCGATCGGCCTCGGCTGCATGGGCTTCAGCGAGTTCTACGGCGATGCCGCCTCGCGGGCGGCGGTCGACGGCGTCGCCGTCATTCACCACGCCCTCGACCACGGCATCACGCTGCTCGACACGGCCGACATGTACGGCCCGCACCGCAACGAGGAGCTGGTCGGCCGCGCCGTAAAGGGACGCCGCGACGCCGTTGTCATCGCGACCAAGTTCGGCATCGTGCGCGACGCCGCCGATCCATCCAGACGCGGCGTCAACGGACGCCCTGAGTACGTGCGCGCCTCGTGCGAGGGTTCGCTGCGCCGCCTCGGCGTCGACACCATCGATCTCTACTACCAGCATCGACGCGACAAGACCATTCCCATCGAAGAGACCATTGGCGCCCTCGCCCAGCTCGTGCAGGAGGGGAAGATCCGGTTCATCGGCCTCTCCGAGGTGTCGAGCGAGACGCTGCGGCGGGCGCACGCCGCGCATCCGATCTCGGCGGTGCAGAGCGAGTGGTCGCTGTGGACGCGCGACTGGGAACGCTCGACGTTCGCCACCGCACGCGCACTCGGCGTGGGGGTGGTGCCGTACAGCCCGCTGGGGCGCGGATTTCTCACCGGCGCCATCACCGCCGGCACGACGTTCCCCGAGGGCGACTATCGGCACACAAGCGCCCGCTTCACCGGCGAGAACCGGGCCGCCAACCTGCGCATCGTCGACGCGGTGCGCGCGCTCGCCGAGCAGAAGCGGTGCACACCGGCGCAGATCGCGCTGGCATGGGTGCTCTCGCGCGGCGATGACGTCGTGCCGATTCCGGGCACCACCAAGGCGACGCGGATCGACGAAAACCTCGGTGCCTGCTTTGTGGGGCTCAGCGCCGCGGACGTGGCGCAACTCGACGCGGCGATCCCCGCCGCCGCTGGTGACCGTTACCCCACGGGGATGCGCGCGCTGGTGGACGACTAACACTCGAAGACAACAAGAAGCGCAGGGGCGCGATCACCGACGCCCCTGCGCTTGTTGTTTCCGTGAGAACCGATGCTACTTCAGTCGCGGCTTGGTGACGCGCGGAACCGGCGTGCAGGTCGGCCAGGCGCGCATCGGCGGCGGACCGCCGGCCCGCGCCGGCACCCCCGGCCGACCACCAGCCGGAAGCGTGCTCAGGTCGACACGTTCGCGCGTGATAAACGACGGATCCTCCGACGCGAGATACGCGAGGCTCGCCACGAGCGTCGCATTATGCTTGAGGTCGTCGAACACGACCTTGTCGAACGTGTCGCGCGTCGTGTGCCAGGTGACCACACCGTAGTCCCACGAGGCGCCGCCCATGCCGAACACGGGCACACCGTGGCAGGCAAACGACGCGTCGTCGGTGCCGCCTGACGACGGACGTCCCGGCGAGCCGTCAAACGGCACCGCCGTCTGGAAGGCCGTCGGCAGCTGCTTGAGCCACGACGACAGGTGCACCGCCCCGTTCGGCAGGCCGCCGGCGCCGACGCGCATCACGCGCCCCGTGCCGTTGTCCTGATTGAACATCGCCTGAAGCCCCTTCAGCACCTCGGGATGATCCTCGGCGAACGCGCCGGAGCCCACCAACCCTTCTTCTTCGCCGGCCCAGAGGCCAATCAGGATGGTGCGCTGCGGGTTGGGCAGCACCTGCTTCAGGATGCGCATCGCCTCGAGCATCATCACTGAGCCCGTGGCGTTGTCGGTGGCGCCGCTGCCGCCGTCCCACGAATCGAAGTGCGCGGAGAGCAGCACGTACTCGTTGGGCTTCGTCGTGCCGGGAATGCGGCCAACGACGTTTGAGATAGGCTGTTCGCCCAGCAGTTCGGCGTCGAGGTTCAGGCGAATCTTGGGATGCTGGTTGTTGTCCGTCAGGCGGAAGACGAGTCCGTAGTCCTCACACGACAGCGCCACGGTCGGCACCTTGGTCGTGTACGTCTCGAACAGCGCGAGTCCACCGCGCGAGTTGGTCGGGCGCGAGCTGATGACGCCGGCCGCGCCGGCTTCCTCGAGGCGCACCGCGAGTTCGCCGCCGCCGAGGGCGAGGCTCAGGCCGGTGCCGCGAACATTGCGGCCGCCCCACTCCCGCGCGTTCTCGGCGCGCCAGGCGCTGTCGCGCGAGATCGTCGCCGGTGTGCCGTTCTTCACGATGTCCTCCGTCGGCCGGCACGACTGCATCGGCGCCGACACGAGCACCAGCTTGCCCTTCACCGCCGGCAGCCACTTCACGAACTCGGTGCTGTCGGCGAAATGCGGCAGGACGAGCGTCTCGGCGACCTTGTCCTTCTTGTTCGTGCCCGGCGAGAAACCGAGCATCATCCCTTCAAGGGTGCGAACGCGCGGGGCAATGAGGTCAATGTGCGAATAGCCGCGGCGCCAGCCGCGCCACGTGCCGAACTGTTCGTGCTTGGCGTCGATGCCCCATCCGCCCAGTGTCTTGATGGCCCAGTCCTGGGCGCGCTTCATGTCGGGGCTCCCCAGCAGGCGCGGCCCGAGCGAGTCGAGGAGTTGCTGCGCAAGACGCGGAGTCTGCGAACTGTCCATGCCGAGCGTCCAGATGCGCTGGATGGCGGCGTCAGTGGCGGGCGCGCCCTGGGCGCGCAGGGAGGACGCGCCGGCTAACAGCGCGACCAGAAGTAGAGAACGACGCATGGGAAATGGGTTGCGGGTTCAAAAGGCAGGAACGAACGGCGGCGCGCGGGGACCATCTCTAATTACGCACACGCGCGCCGTGCCGCTGGCCCCGCCCGACTAGGCAGGGGTGGTGCGCTCTCGCCAGTGGCCGAGCGATGTCGACGAGCGAATGCGCTGGGTGGCTTCGAGGCCGTTCAGTTCCAGCATCTGCACCTCCATAGCGACGAGATCCGCCGCGCCATCGCGCACGATGCGCAGCGCTTCGGCCCCGTCGGCCGCCGCGCTCACCGCGCCTTAGCCGGGCTTCTGGATCATTTGGCGTGTCCATCCCCTATGTTCCGAGTTCGCGTACGAGCTTCGACGTCGAGGATCGCCCTGGCATCCACATATCTCGCCCGGATGGTGGTGGCCGACACGATCGCACGGCTGCTCGATCAGGTGAGCGCAGCGCGATCGGTGCGCGGCAGCCAAACCGCGCTGTATGTCGCGCCGCGACTGCGGCCGTATCGATGGCTCGTGGCCGAGCTCGGCGCGCGTTACGACCGGACGTCGTGGACGGGCGATGCCTCCCTCAGCCCGCGCGCCAACGTGATGCTCACCCTCACGCCAGCCACCACGCTGCGGCTCGCGGTTGGACGGTATGCCCAGTCGCAGGAAGTGTTCGCGCTGCAGGTACAGGACGGCGTCACCGCGTTCGGCCGTGAGGACGTCGCCGAACATCGCGTCGTCGGCATTGAGCAGCGCGTCGGCCTCATCGCGATGGTCCGGGTGGAAGCGTACGAGCGGCGCATCATCAGGCAGGAACCGCGCTACATCAACCTGCGCGGCGACCTGCGCGTCTTCCCGGAACTCGAGCCGGACCGCGTGCTGCTCTCGTCCACGAGCGGCCGGGCGCACGGCGTCGAGTTGAGTGTGCGCGGGCTCGGCCGCGGCGGCGTTGACTGGGCCGCCGGCTACACATACTCGCGCGTGACGGATCGGTGAATGGCGTCGAGGCCGCCCGCACGTGGGACCAACCGCATGCGCTCTACGGCGATGTCACCTGGCGTCCCCGCGACGGTCAGTGGCACTTCAGCGTGGCCGCGCAGGCGCACAGCGGCTGGCCGGAATCGCCCGTGCATTTCGTGCTCGACACCGTCAGGACCTCCAGGGGCGCAAAGTCCACGACTGTGCTCACGGTGTACGGCCCTGTAGAATCGCTCGGCAACGCGCGACTGCCATGGCATCACCGCGTCGATGCGCGCATCACGCGCGACGTGACCACGCGCCGCTGGCAGTTCTCGTACTTCGTGGACGTCTTCAATGTCTTCGATGTGCAGAATCCGTCGGCGATTCGCTACAAGACATCATCGGCCAACAACGAGGTCATTGTTCGCCGCACTCCAGAATTGCTGCTCGGCTGGCTGCCGAGCGCCGGCATCACGGTGGAGTTCTGAGCCAGGTGCTTAGGGGGCAGTCTTGACACAACAAGATTTCTTGATATAATACGCCCATGGCCACCGCCGCACGCCCCGCCGTTCCCAACCTCGCCCGCGCCGAAGCGTTGTTCCACGCGCTGTCGGACGCGACGCGGCTTTCCATCCTGGAGATGCTCCGCGACGGCGAACGGTGCGTGTGCGACCTGCAGGACGAGCTCGACGCCGCGCAGTCGCGGTTGTCCTTCCACTTGCGGGTGCTCAAGGAAGCCGGTCTCGTGACCGATCGCCGAGAGGGGCGCTGGGCTCACTACAGCATCGTCCCCGGAGCGCTGGCCGAGGTGCACGACCTCGCCGTCGCCATGCAGCCGCGGCGCGGCGCGCTCCCCATCCGGAGAACCGGTGCGTGCTGCCTCTAGAATCTTTCTAGTATTTCATCCATCAATATTTGTTGATCATCATCTCCAGAGGACTCACCGATGACTGCTGACGCCACCAAAGTACCCACCACGCTTGACGAGATTCGCGCCACGGTGCGGGCGCGTTACGGCGCTACGGCGCAGAAGGTCGCCGACGGCGCCACTGCCGGCGCGAGCTGCTGCGGACCGGCCGACGGATCATCGGGCTGCTGTGGCTCCACCAGCGAATCGTGGGACCCCATCACCTCCGATCTCTACGAAGCGGGCGAAACGGCCGGACTCCCCGCCGAGGCGCTGCTGGCCTCGCTGGGCTGCGGCAACCCGACGGCGCTCGCCGAGCTCGCCGAAGGCGAAGTGGTCCTCGACCTCGGCGCCGGCGGCGGCATCGACGTGCTGCTCTCCGCCAAGCGCGTTGGACTCACGGGCAAGGCGTACGGACTCGACATGACCGATGAGATGCTGGCACTCGCGCTCGAGAACAAGGCGAAGGCCGGCGCCACGAATGTTGAGTTTCTCAAGGGACACATCGAGAGCATTCCGCTGCCCGCCAACACGGTGGACGTGATCATCTCCAACTGCGTCATCAACCTGTCGGGCGACAAGCGAGCGGTGCTCAAGGACGCGTTCCGCGTGCTCAGGCCGGGCGGCCGATTTGCGGTGAGCGATATCGTGGTCCGCGAGGGGCTGCCCGAGGCGGTCAAGGAGAACATGGCGCTGTGGACCGGCTGCGTGGCCGGCGCGCTCGAGGAGCAAGAGTTCATTGCGCTGCTGCACGAGGCGGGATTCGAGGACGCGAGCATCGAACCCACTCGCCTGTACACGCGCGACGACGCGCTTGCCCTGATTCAGGGCACCGGACTCGACCTGTCGCTGGCCGATCACGTGGAAGGAAAGGTGATGAGCGCGTTCGTGCGCGCGACCAAGCCCGGCGGCACGCCCGACGCGGTGGCAGCGGCCGCTGCCCGCGCCGCCAAACCCAAGCGCGACCTGATGACCCTCGGCCAGTCCGTGAAGGCGAGCGGCTGTGGGTGCGGGTCGACCGATTGCTGCTGATCGCGGAGGACGTGTTTCAATGCTGACTACATCGCAATCCACGGGCGCCGCGGCGCGCGCGCTGATTCGCGGCGCCACCGCCGCCGACTACGACGCCGTGGCGCAGCTCCTGACCGACAGCGAACTGCCGCTCGATGGGGTGCGCGAGGCGTTGCCGTCGTTCCTGCTCGCGGAGAGCGCCGGACAACTGGTCGGCGTCGCCGGCCTCGAAGTCTGCTGCGAGCACGCCCTGCTCCGCTCGGTCGCCGTTGCCCCCGCGTGGCGCTCAAGAGGTCTCGGCCGTGAGCTCATCACGCGGGTCATTGCCGGCGCCGAGTCGCGGGGCATCCGCGCGCTGTACCTTCTGACCAACACCGCCGAGTCGTACTTTCCATCGTTTGGGTTTGAGAAGATCGCTCGCGACGAGGTTCCGGCCGACGTCCAGTCCACCAGCGAGTTTCAGGGCGCGTGCCCGGCCTCGGCGACGATCATGCGCCGGGCGCTCTCCAGAGCCCGGCCCGGCGCCTCGTAGAATCCCGGGAATCACATCATGCCATCAACTGCCGCGCACGCGCACGATTCCATCAGCCACAAGCTGTCGACGCTCGACCGCTTCCTGACGCTCTGGATCTTCCTCGCCATGGCGGTCGGCGTCGCCATCGGCTACGCCGCGCCCAATGTGGAACAGTGGATCGAGCGCGTGCAGGTGGGCACGACCAACATTCCCATCGCCATCGGCCTCGTGCTGATGATGTACCCGCCGCTGGCCAAGGTGCGGTACGAGAAGCTCGGCGCCGCCTTCCGCAACGGACGCGTGCTGGCGCTCTCGCTGTTCCAGAACTGGGTCATCGGCCCGGTGGTCATGTTCGCCCTCGCGGTGCTGCTCCTCGCCGACCTCCCCGGCTATGCGCAGGGCCTCATCCTCGTCGGCCTCGCCCGCTGCATCGCGATGGTGCTCGTCTGGAACGACCTCGCCAAGGGGGACAAGGACCTCGTGGCCGGTCTCGTGGCGCTGAACGCCATCTTCCAGGTCCTTTTCTACGGCGTGTACGCGTGGGTCTTCCTGACGTTCCTGCCTCCGCTCTTCGGCATGAAGAGCGTCACGGTCGACGTGGCCGTGAGCGAGATCGCCAAGACGGTGGGCATCTACCTCGGCATTCCGCTCGTCGCCGGCCTCATCAGCCGACTCGTGCTGATCCGCGCGAAGGGAGAAGCCTGGTACGACCGCGTCTTCATCCCGCGGGTCAGCCCGATGACGCTGGTGGCGCTGCTATTCACGATCATCGTGATGTTCTCGCTCAAGGGCGGGCTCATCGTGCAGCTGCCGTTCGACGTGCTGCGCATCGCCATCCCGCTCACGCTCTATTTCCTTGCGATGTTCCTCATCACGTTCTTCTCGGCGCGCGCGCGCGGCGTGGACGCATCGTATGAACAGAACGTGACGGTGTCACTGACGGCGGCGAGCAACGACTTTGAACTTGCCATCGCCGTGGCCGTCGCCGTGTTTGGCATCGGCTCTGATCAGGCGTTTGCCACGGTCATCGGACCGCTTGTCGAGGTGCCGGTGCTCATTGGCCTGGTGAATGTCGCGCTCCGCTTCCGGAGTCGGTTCTACGCCAACGCGTCAGTCTAGCCGTCCCGCATCTCACATTCCGGATTCCACCTCCGTGCGCTTCGCTCTCATCTCCGACATCCACGCCAACCTGCCGGCGCTCGACGCGGTGCTCGCCGACATCGCGGCGCGCTCAGGGGTGGATGCGACATATCATCTTGGCGATCTCGTCGGATATGCGCCGTGGCCCGACGAAACCGTCGCGCGCCTGCGCTCGGAGAGGATTCACGGCGTCGCTGGCAACTATGACTCGACCGTCGCGACCAGGGCACCGCACTGCGGGTGCCGTTACGAAGATCCGAAGCAGGAAGCGTTGTCGCATCAGTCGTACGCGTGGACGCTGGCGCACACGTCACCCCAGACCAAGGCATATCTCGCGGGTCTGCCCTTCCGCATCGACGTGCGCCCACTTGGCGGCCACGTCAGCGGCCCAACGGTGACGCTGATTCATGGCAACCAAGTGCTCAATACCGTGTATGTCCACGCCCAGCGCCCCGATGAGTTCCTCGGCAAGATGGGCGAGAGCGTGGGCGCGCGCGGTGGCGACATCGTCTGCTTTGGGCACACGCATGTGCCGTGGCATCGGCAGGTGGACGGCGTGCACTTCGTGAACACCGGCAGCGTCGGCCGCCCCAAGGACGGCGATCCGCGCGCCGGATACGTGCTGCTCGACGTCGCCGACGGACAACCAGTGCGGATGGAGATCGTGCGCGTGTCGTACGACGTGGAGGCGGCGGCGCGCGCGATTCTCGCCAGCACCCTGCCGGACGAGTTCGCCGGCCAGCTGCGCACGGGCGGGATCGCCGCGCCTGCGACGCCGCCGCGGAGCCCTGGAGGAACCGTATGACCGGATTGTCGCTGCCCCCGGCATCGCAAACCGGCTGGCGGGCGCATGCGCAGCTGCTCGTCGCCGTCGGTGCACTCGGATGGCTGGGTGTGTACCGCCTGCTCGTCCCGGTTTCCGAGTCGCTCGTCAGACTGCTGCCCGTGGATCGCGCGAGCCATCTCGGAACCGCTATGCAGTTCTTTCTCTACGACACGCCCAAGGTGCTGCTGCTCCTCAGCGGCATCGTGTTCGCCATGGGCATCGTCAACTCGTATTTCACCCCCGAGCGCACGCGCGCACTGCTTGCCGGCCGGGTCGAAGGCGTGGCCAACGTCCTAGCCGCCAGCCTCGGCGTCGTCACGCCGTTCTGCTCATGCTCGGCCGTGCCGTTGTTTCTCGGCTTCGTGCAGGCGGGAGTGCCGCTGGGCGTCACGTTCTCGTTCCTCGTCGCGGCACCGATGGTGAATGAAGTGGCGCTCACCCTACTGTTCGGGCTCTTCGGCTGGCGTATCGCCCTGCTCTATCTGTCGCTTGGGCTCTTCGTCGCGATCACGGCGGGATGGGTGCTCGGCCGCATGCGACTCGAGCGCTATCTCGAGTCGTGGGTGCGCAATATGCCGCGCACCGCGGCGGCGTTCGACGGCGACTCGCTCACCTTTGCTGACCGCGTCATCGCGGGCGGTGCCGCCGTGCGTGAGATCGTCGGCAAGGTCTGGCCCTATGTTGTGGTCGGCATCGCGGTGGGCGCGACAATCCACGGCTTCGTCCCGCAGGACTATCTGGCGGGTGTGATGGGCAAGGAGGCGTGGTGGAGCGTGCCGATCGCGGTGCTGATTGGCGTGCCGCTGTACTCCAACGCCGCCGGCGTGATCCCCGTGGTGCAGGCGCTGCTTTCCAAGGGCGCCGCACTGGGCACCGTGCTCGCGTTCATGATGAGCGTGATTGCGCTGTCGCTGCCCGAAATCGTGATTCTTCGCAAGGTGCTCACGCCGCGGCTCATCGCCGCATTCGTGGGCGTCGTGTCGGCCGGCATTCTGCTGGTCGGTTATGTTTTCAATGCCGTGCTGTAGCCGCGCACGGGGGAGTCTATATGAAGAAGGTCCAGGTACTCGGGTCGGGATGCGCCAACTGCAAGCGAACCGCCGCGCTCATTGAGCTAGCGGCGGCGGAGCTGGGCGTCGCCATCACGCTCGAGAAGGTCGAGGACATGCAGCAGATCGCCAGCTTTGGCGTGATGCGCACGCCGGGCGTCGTCATCGACGGCACCGTGGTGCACGCCGGCGGCGTGCCGGCCAAGGACAAGGTCGAAAGCTGGCTGCAGGCCTAGAACAACCCCTCGATCGACAGATAGCGCTCGCCGGTATCGTAGCAGAACGTCAACACGCGCGACTTGGGCGGCAGCTCCTGGAGCTTGCGCGCCACGGCGGCCAGCGACGCGCCCGATGAGATGCCGACGAAGATCCCTTCTTCGCGCGCGCTGCGCTGCGCGTACGCAAACGCCTCTTCCTTCGTGACGGTGATGACACCGTCGAGCAGGTCGCGGTTCAGGATCGCGGGGATGAAGTTCGCGCCGAGCCCCTGCAGCGGATGCGGCCCCGGCTGTCCGCCACTGAGAATGGGCGACGCCGCCGGCTCGACGGCAAAGACCTTGAGCTGAGGCCACTGCTTCTTGAGCGCCTCGCCCACGCCCGTAATGTGTCCGCCGGTGCCAACACCGGTGATCAGCGCGTCGAAGCCCTCGGGATGGTCGCGCACAATCTCGGCCGCCGTCGTGCGCCGGTGCACCTCGACATTCGCCGCGTTCTCGAACTGCTGCGGCACCCAGGCGCCGGCCATCGTCGCGGCGAGTGCATTGGCGCGGTCGACCGCGCCGCGCATCCCCTTCTCGCGCGGCGTGAGATCGAGTTCGGCGCCATAGGCGGCGAGAATGCGCCGGCGCTCGATGCTCATGGAGTCGGGCATCACGAGGATCAGCCGGTATCCCTTGACCGCCGCCACCAACGCGAGCCCGATGCCCGTGTTTCCCGACGTGGGTTCAATGATCACACTGCCGGGCTTCAGGACGCCAAGCGCCTCGGCCTCCTCGATCATCGCCAGCGCAATACGGTCCTTGATGCTCGCGCCGGGATTGGCGCGCTCGAGCTTCATCCAGACTTCCGACTTGCCGAAGATTCGATTGATCCGCACGAGCGGCGTGTTGCCGATGGTATCGAGAATGGACTGCGCTTTCATCGTGATTTCTCCTGCCTGGGGGGCACTACGCGAAACTAGATGAAGTAGATATCGTCGCCGCCGTCGGCGTCCTTGGGGCGCACACTCGACTCGGCTTCGTGCTGCACCACCGAGTGCGCGGGCACGCTGTGCGTGAGCCAGACGTTGCCGCCGATGACGCTGTGGTGGCCAACCACCGTGTCGCCGCCGAGGATGACCGCCTGGGCGTAGATGACGACGTTGTCCTCGATGGTCGGATGCCGCTTGGAGCGGGCGAGACTCTTCTTGACGCTGAGCGCGCCGAGCGTGACGCCCTGATACAGCTTGACGTTGTTGCCAATCACGGAGGACTCGCCGATCACGATGCCCGTGCCGTGATCAATGGCGAACGACGAGCCGATCGTCGCCCCCGGATGAATGTCGATGCCCGTGAGCTGGTGCGCGTACTCGCTGAGGAGGCGCGGGAAGATCGGCACGTACAGGCGATACAGCGCGTGCGCGAGTCGATGAATGGCAATGGCCATGAAGCCCGGATAGGCGAGAATCACCTCATCAAGGCTTTCCGCCGCGGGATCGCCGGCGTTGATCGCCTCGGCGTCGAGCAGGAGCTCGGCGTGGATGCTGGGGAGCGACGCCGTGAACGCGCGTCCGATCTCGTACACCGAAGCGGAGTCGGGCTTCAGCAGCGGCCCGATCATCTGTTTCAGGTCGCGCTCGAGCAGGGCGAGCTTGGCCTCGATCTCGCCGGCGGTGAAGTACGGTTCCTGGCAGAAATGCGGAAACAGCACCGCCATGAGATCGTCGGTGAACTGCTGCGCACTCTGCTTGAGTTGGAGACCGAACGTCGCGGAATCGCGTCGCGCCTTGAGGTCGGCGGCGAAGTCGCGGAGGTTCGGAGATGGGGGCGTGGGCATGGCCTGGCGGGGCGTGGGGGCTGCGTATCAATAGTAAGCGAAACGCGGTCCGGAAGTTCCCGAACCGCCGCCGAGGTCCCGGTGCGCCGACGGCCCCGACTCCGCCAAGGCGGGGTCGGGGCCGTCCAAGTGCGACAGTACTACTTCTTGAGCGTGATGAGCACGATCCCGTTCTTGCCATCGTCGCCGTACTTGGCGCGGGCGGCTTCGCCCTTGAGGACGTCGACGGATTGGATGCGTTCCTTCTCGAGCTTCTTTACCTCGTCAGCCGAGGCGCGCTTGCCGTCGATGAAGTAGACGGGCTCGGAGGGAAAGTTGAGTGTCCCAACGTCGAGCAGGCGTTCGTCATTGTCGGTGATCGTCACCTCGAACGCCAACACATCCTTGATTGTCTGCACCGTGTCACTGGCCGCATGCTTCGCCGTTTTGAAGTGATAGAGAATCTGCACAAGCTGCCGCACGGTGCGTCCCTGCACGCGTGCCGGTGCAAATCGGGTATCGGGAAGCGAAGCCTTCACCGCCTCGACGAAGAGCGGATGCGCGCTGCGCACGATCTTGAACGTCGAGAGCTCCGGGAAGCCTGCGGTGTCCACCACGAACATCGCGAGCGTACTACCCGTGATGCCCGCACGCAGCAGGATCTCCGGATAGCGCGGTGCCTTTGAGTTGGAGAGGAGCTTCGCCTGCTCATCCAGCTTGAACTCCTTGAACTCCTTCGGCGCGGTCTTGGCCGCCGCCGGCTGCTGAGGCGCCGGGCGCTTCGCAGCCGGCTGCTGGGGCGCCGGCGTCGGCTGTTGCGGCTCTGGCAGCAGCGCCATCACCGACTCGGAGAGACTTGCGCTCGCCAGCGGACGCGCAAGCACAGGGCTTGCGCTGATGGCCACGAGCGCCGACGCGGCGATCGTGAACAACGCGGCACGCAGGGCGGGACGCGCGGGACGTGGGGTAGACATAGCAATGATCCTCGCGCGCAGCGTGGAAGGAGCGCCCGCCATCATGGGCAGGAACCGCGCGTGCCCCTGCCGTTGGGCAATGAGAAGAAGGAGGTGACTATAGGCACCGGCATCGACGCCACGGCGGAGCACCCGCGCGTCGCAGTCGAGTTCGGCGGCAATACGCAGCCGCTTAGCCACCCACCAGAGTGGGACATTCCATGGCATCAGCGCGGTGGCGATGTGGCTGGCGATGATGAACTGCGCATCGCGGGCCCGCACGTGCTCGCGTTCGTGGGTCAGCACGAGCGCGCGCAGCGGCGCATCGAGCTCGAGCATCCACGACGGCAGCAGGACGTGCGCACGCCAGAGCGCGAAGACGGCGGGGCCCAGCGCCGGGGTGATGTGCACGTCAAAGCCGTCGAGACGTGTGCGCGGCGCGCGCTTGGCGGCGCGGCGCAGCGCCGCAACCGCCCACAGCACGCGCCCGGCGAGCAACAGCGAGGCCGCCAGCCAGAGTGTCAGCAACGGGCGGTCGAGTAGCGCGAGTCGCGCGAGCAGCTCCGACACCAGGTCGACGGGCGCGTCGGGAGGCGCGCCGAGCGCGTGCCCGGTGGCGGTGAGCGCCCGCACGGCCACGGTCTGTGTTGGGGCACCGGCGGCGAGCGATGCGACCACGGGCCACGCCAGCGACGCCACGACCGCGACGCCCCACGGTCCGCGTCCCTGCCGCCCCACGGCGCGGAGGGCGAGTTCGAGCGTCCACGCCGCAACGCCGAGGAGCGCGGTGAGCGCCGTGGCGCCGAGCATCCATGCGAGGATCATCGCTTCCCTCCTTTCGTCGCGCGGCCGGCGATGCGTTCGGCCATCTCGCGCAAGTCGGCGGCGTCGACACCCGCATCGTCGACGAGCCGGGCGAGCAGGACTTCCGGCGAGCCCGAGAAGAAGCGGGAGAGGACGCGGTTGAGCGCCCCCTTCTGCGCGGCGCGCTGAGCGACGCGCGCGCGGTAGCGGTGGGCGCGACCGCTCACGGTGTGGCTCACATACCCCTTGGCCTCGAGGTTGCGCAGGATCGTGAGCACGGTGGTGTACGCCAGCGCGGCAGGCAGGCGTTGGCGGACGTCGCCGACTGTGCCGTCGCCAATTTCCCAGAGCACGGCCATCACATCGAGTTCGCGTTCGCCAAGTGTGAGGTCATCCATCGCGACTCCTCTTCTACTATGTGGATAGTAGATGATAAGAAGGATGGTCCGGCTTGTCAACTATGGCGATAGTAGAAGGTAGATAGCAGAAGACAGGGGGCGCACGGGGGCGTATTCCCTCGGCGGCGGGCGGCGGGCACCCTTGCATTGTCGGCAGGGTTTATTATCTTAGTACTAAGATATCGCGCGGCGTCCCTGCCCGCGACGGCACTACGCGGCACTCGCAGCACCAAGGAGCCTCCCTATGTCACTTCGTCCCGTTGATCGCATCATCACCGCCCGCCCCACCATGGAAGGGGCCGGCGTTCGGCTGCACCGTGCCTTTGGGTTCGGCGACACCGAGACCTTCGACCCGTTCCTCCTGTTCGATGATTTCCGCGGCGACCGGCCCTCGGACTACGAGGCCGGCTTTCCCTGGCATCCGCACCGCGGCATCGAGACCATCACCTACGTGCTGGCCGGCACCGTCGAACACGCCGACTCCCTCGGCAACAAGGGTCTCCTTGGCGCCGGCGACGTGCAGTGGATGACGGCCGGCTCGGGGATCATGCACCACGAGATGCCGACCGGCGATCCGACCGGCAAGATGCACGGCTTCCAGCTGTGGGCGAACCTACCCTCGCATCTCAAGATGACGAAGCCGCGGTATCAGGACATTCTGGGCAAGGATATCCCCGAGATCACCGATGACGACGGCACGATCGCGCGCGTGATCACCGGCGAGTTCTGGGGACGACGCGGCCCAGTCGAGGGCATCGCCGCCGACCCGGCGTATGTGGACGTGTCGGTGATGCCTGGGCAGAAGAAGCGCATCAAGATCGACACGCGCCGCAACGCCTTTGCCTACATCTTCGCGGGAAGCGGAACGTTCAAGGACGCGTCGGCGCCGTTTGGCGTGCTCACCGAGAAGGTCGACGATTCCATCGTCCGTGAGACGGTGGGCAACCGCTCGCTCGTCGTGTTCGGCAACGGCGACGAGATCGTCGTGCAGGCCGGCGACGAGGGGATCCGCTTTCTGCTCGTCTCGGGGCAGCCGTTCCAGGAACCGGTGGCGTGGTACGGCCCGATCGTGATGAACACCAAGGCCGAACTCACGCAGGCGATCACCGACCTGCGGAACGGCACCTTCATTAAGGAGAGCGCGTAGCGCGGCTCGCCCGCTTCTGCTCGACGACGCGCACGACGTCGGCGGCAATGGTTGCCACGTTGATCGGCTTGCTGATGTAGGCGTCGCAGCCGGCGGCAATCGCCGCCGTGTCGTCGCCGCGCATCGCCTGGGCGGTGATGGCAATCACCGGCATGTGCTGCAGCGCTGGATCTTGCCGGAGCTGCCGCGTCGCCTCGAGCCCGTCCATGCCGGGCAGGCGGATGTCCATCAACACGACATCGGGCAGCGCCGTCTTCGCCAGCAGCAGCCCGTCGGCGGCCGTGGTCGCGGCGAGAACGGTGTGCCCGGCGTGCTCGAGCACCTCCGTGATGAGCTCGAGGCTCAGCGGGGTGTCTTCAACCACCAGCACGCGAAGGCTCATCGCGCCGCGGGCCGCGCGCTGGGCGCGCCACGGAGCGCCGTTTCGACGGCCCGCAGAAACTCGTGGCGGCCAACCGGCTTGACCAGCCACGCGGCGGCGCCGAGCGCGAGGGCCACGGAGCGGTCATCGGTGATCGACACGACAATCACCGGGATATCCCGCGTGTCGGACTGCCGCTTGATCACGGTCAGCACGTCCACGCCGCCGGGACGGTCCGGCAAAATCATATCGAGCGTCACCAGCGTCGGACGGAGCGTGCGCACCTGCTGCAGGGCGTCGGCGCCGGACGTGGACGTAACCACGCGGAAGCCCGCGCCTTCGAGGTAGTCCGAGAGCAGTGCGCTCGCTTTCGCGTCGTCGTCCACCACCAGGGCGACGGGAGGTTGCGGTGCGGCGCCATCATGTTTCGATCCGTCCGCGGCCTGCGTGCCGGGTGTTGCGATGCCGGGCTTCGCAAACGGTGCGGCACTGACGGCGCACGGCAGGGTGAAATGGAACGTGCTTCCCTTGCCCGCCACGCTCTGCACGCCGATGGTGCCGCCGTGGAGCATGACGAGGCGGCGCGCCAGCGCCAGACCCAGGCCCGTGCCCTCCTGCGCCCGGCCGTACTCGCCGCCAACCTGCTCGAACTCATCAAAGACGCGATCGAGATCGGCGTCGGCGATACCGATGCCCGTGTCGCTGACCTCGGTGCGCACCATGGTGCGTCCGTCCACCGTGACGGCGGCGGCGCGCACCGCGATCGTCCCGCCGTCGGGCGTGTACTTGATGGCATTGCTGACGAGGTTCATCAGAATCTGCTTCAACCGCACCGGATCGGCGTCCACGAGCGGCAGGTCGGCGGGCAACTCGCTGTGCAGCGCATGCCGCTTGCGCGTGGCCAGTGGCTGCAGGCTCGCCAGGACCTCGTCCACCGCGCCGGCGGGGCTGACGCGCACCATGGAGAGCTCCATGCGCCCGGCCTCGACCTTTGAGAGATCGAGGATGTCGTTGATGAGCGACAGCAACTGGCGTCCGCTGGTGAGCACGTTGTCCACGAACCGCCGCTGCTTGGCGGTCAGCGGGCCGGCGGTCTCCTCGAGCAGCACATCGGAGAAGCCGATGATCGAGTTCAGCGGCGTGCGGAGTTCGTGGCTCATCTTGGCGAGGAAGTCGGACTTGGCGCGATTGGCGCGCTCGGCCGCATCCTTGGCCTCGCGGAGGCTGCGCTCGCCATCCTTGATCTGCCGGCTGGCCGCCGCCACTTCGAGCGTGCGGCGATAAACCTCCGCCTCCACCGCCTCGGTGTGCGATCGCAGCTGGGCGGTCGACTCACGCTCCGCGTCCTGTTCCTGCTTCAGGCGCACGAACTCGGTAACATCCTCCACGCGATGAATGATGCCCAGCAACGCACCATCGTCCGCGAGGACCGGCGTATTGACGGGACTCCAGAACCGCGCTTCGAAGCCGCCACCTTCGGCGGCGGCTCGAGGAATATCGTACTTCTGGACCGCCATCGAGTCCTGGATGCGCAGGTCGCGAACCCGTTCCAATGACGCGCGCAGATTGCGCGTGGCGTCCGCATTGGGATCATCCGGGTTGTCGGGGAAGACCTCAAAGATGTGCCGGCCAACGATTCCGTCGCGCGTCGTCTTGGTCGCCGCGAGGTACCGATTGCTGACCTCGGCGATGATCAGGTCAGGCGTCAGCGCGAGGTACATGTCGGGTGCCGACTCGAAGAGCAAGCGACCGTTGAGAGGAAGGTTCGTCATTGGACGGGGAGTGACATCACCATGCAGGTGCCGCCGGTCGGTGCGACCGCCGCGTGAACGAAACCGTGATGGGCCTGCATCACGAGTCCAACCAGGAAAAGGCCCAGTCCATGGCCCCGGCGGTCGCCGGTACGGCGCAGGGAGAGCGAGCCGTACTTCGAGAAGAGGAGTGGACGCTCCTCGGCGGGTATGCCGGGCCCTTCATCGGAGACTTCGAGGTGCACGCTGTCGCGGTCGCGGTAGACCCGCAGCGTCACGGCGGCGTTGGCCGGCGTGTGGCGGATGGCGTTGATCAGCACGTTCTCGAGCGCGCGTTGTAGCAGCGGGCGATCGTGGTGGACGAGGAGCGGTTCGGCGGGCACATCGAGGCGCACCGCCACTTGGCGGCCGGCGGCCAGGCCCTGGACGGTGGCGGCCGCCGCCCGGGCAACCGGCTCAATCGGCCCTGACGTGAGCGCGGCCTGCACGGCGCCATCCTCGAGAAGCCTTGCCTGCAGCAGATCGTCGACCAGCTCGCGAAGACGCTGCGCGGCGACGGTCGCGCCCTCGAGCGCTTCGTGCGCTTCTCCGCTCACGCCGGCAAAGTCGACGAGTTCGAGCCACGACTGGAGAGCGGCAAGCGGGTTGCGCAGGTCGTGCACGAGCAAGGCCACGAAATCATCCTTCATCAGATGCAACTGCTGGGCCTCTACGAGCAGTGCCTCGCGGTCCCGATACAGGCGCCGCGTACGCAGGAACGCGCGCACGCGCATGCGCAACTCATGCATCTCGACCGGCTTCGTGATGAAGTCATCGGCTCCGGCTTCGAAGCCGCGCAGCCGCTCCTCGCTGGACGAGAGGGACGTGAGGAGCAGAATGGGAAGCAGATCGTTGCCGCGAAGCTGGCGTATTCGACGAGTCACCTCATACCCGTCGAGTCCAGGCATCATCACGTCCAGCAGCACGAGATCCACCGGCTCCTGGGCCGTCAGGCGCAGGGCCTCTTCACCGTTGGCCGCCTCCACGATCCGATACTGGTCCCCCAGGTGCGCCCGGAGCAGTTCGCGATTGACGTCGACGTCGTCGATCACAAGGATCGTATCCACCGTGGGGGACCTCCATTGACGCCACATCGTGAAGCCAATGTCCGGCTCCGGACCTCGCGTCGGACCGGATGCCGCCAGCGCAGCGCTCGAGGGCGCCACTCCAGACGTAACCTGTTGTGACATGCATGAATCGCGCAAGTGCGCGGCATCCTTGACGGGACTCGACCCCCCTCCAAGATTCCTGCCGCCTGCAATCCACGGAACTCGGCGCCAAGGAGGCGCGGATGGGAGCGTGCCTGATCTTGGTCGCCGAGGATGACAGCATGAACCAGAAGGTCATCGTACGGCAGCTTCACCTGCTGGGGTACGCGATCCACGTGGTTGCCGACGGCGCGGACGCATTGGACCGCTGGCGCGCGGGAGCGTACGCCATGCTGCTCAGCGACCTGAACATGCCCACGATGGACGGCTACGCACTTGCCGCGGCCATACGGAGCGAAGAGGCGCCCGGCACGCGTCTGCCGATCATCGCCCTAACCGCCAACGCACTCTCGAGCGAGGCGGAGCGGGCGAGAGACGCGGGGATGGACGGCTATGTGACGAAGCCCGTGCCGTTGGCGACGCTGCGGGCGCTGCTCGCCGAATGGATCGACGCACCGCCCTCGCGCGGCTGACGCCGCAGCGTCGCCAATCGACAGCGACTTACTGCGCCGCGGCCAGCTTCTTCGCCAGCTGCTCGGCCGCCAGGCGATGCCCCTCGAACGCCGGTGCAACCTTCACGACCAGCGCGCGCAGCTCGGCGTTCTGGATGGCCGGCAGCAGCGTCGAGTTGATGGCGGCGATCACGTCGGCGTGGAACTTCACCTCGTAGCGCGCAAAGGCCAGATCAAACTCGGCGCCGGACGCGCTGCGCAGCTGCTTCATGGTCGCCTCGTGGGCCTTCTTGGAGCTCGCGTCGGCCGGCGGCGTGGGGGTGACGTGAAGCTTGGCGGCGAGATCACGCCCCAACTGGCGCACCATCTGGTGGTCGCGGGCAAGCATCGCGCCGAAGTCGCGCACTTCCTTGGAAGACGCCTTGGTGGCGGCCAGCTTGCCGGTCTCGATGTCGTCCGTGTTGGCCGCGTCGAAGATGGCCACGATCGTGGGATCGTCGAGGCGGCCGGGCGCCTGCGCGGCCGCCGGACCGGCAAACGGGATCAGGGAGAGGGCCGCGATGGCGGCGAAGAGGGGGACCGTGCGCATGGTGTGCTCCGTGCAATAGGGGGGACAACGGGGGGACACTTCCATACGTTAGGTGGATATTTCTAATATATCAAGTATATTTGGTGTAAATAGCGCAATCAAGGTTCTGACATTAGAATCCGTGTACCGCCCTTCTCGGAGGAGCCGATGGCCGGGTCGACACTGAGCGAGAAGTTCCTGTCCACGAGCCGCGGGCGGATTGTGGCCGCCCTCCGGCGCGGACCGCAGTCGGTGGACGAACTGGCGACCGCGTTGGGACTGTCGCCCAACGCCATCCGCTCGCACCTCGCCACGCTGGAGCGCGACGGTCTGGTGCAGGTGTCGGGCACTCGGCGCGGCGCCGGCGCGGGCAAGCCGGCCAATCTCTACGTTGTCGATCCGGCAGCCGAGGCGGCGTTTTCGCGGGCCTATGCGCCGCTGCTCCTCGCCCTGCTCGATGAACTCGACCACCGGCAGTCCGATGCCATGACCGCCGACGCGCTGCGCCGCGTGGGGCGACGCATGGCGCATCGGCTGGGTCTCCCCGCTCCCGCCAACCGCGCGGAGGGGATCGCCCGCTCCGTCGCCGTGCTCACCGCGCTCGGCGGCGACGTGCGGCATGAGCGCCACCGCGGCCAGGACAGCATCGCCGGGTGCGGCGCCTGCCCGTTGGGCGACGCCGTCGCGGAGCATCCCGGTGTCTGCCGCGCCGTCGAAGCGCTGCTCGCCGATGTGTCAGGAGAGCGTATCAAGTCGGCGTGCGAGCATGGGAGCCGCCCGCGCTGCCGCTTTGAGGTCGCGCCCGCGACCTGACCGTCGCGACCTCACGGCCGCGACGACCGCTACGCCATCTCGCTCGCTGGCGCGTCGGAAAGGCGGCAGACGTGCACACGCCACACCTCCGGCCCTTCTTCCAGGTACGTGAAGCGGAAGGCATCTTCGCCGCGCGTGGCGCGCAGCGTGTAGTACATGCACTTGGGGTCGTGGTCGACGGTGAGTTCCAGCGTCGAGTCCACGCTCAGCCCCTCATACGCCGTCATGATGCGTTCGAACCGATCCTTCGGCTCGACGGGTCGTACGTCCAGGGTCACAATATCGGTCACGCGATTTCCTCCACCATCGGGACAGTTCGACGCACCCGCTCTGCCGGGTCGGCAGCGCCACCGCCGCACCCCCAGCCGCCGTGGCGCCGCAGCCACGACTCCCAGAGCAGGTGGTACTTGCGATCACTCGGCGCCAGAATCAGCGCGCCGTCAAATCCGGCGACGGCTAGGCGCGCCATCAGCGCGCCAATGCCCCGCCCTTCATGCAGTGAACCTTCGGGCCCTCCGCCGCAGACACGCACACCGACCAGCGCATCGGCGGACGCCGCGATCACGCGGTCGCAGACCTCCGCCAACGGCGCGTCGTCTGGATGGGCCTCCCACACGACACGATGTCCCGCCGCACGCACGGCGCGCGCGTCGGTGTCGGCCTGACGGCCGCCGACGAGAACGGCCACTGGCATCGTTGCCGCACGGGCCGCGTCTGCACGCTGCAACCGTTCGTAGAGCGACACGGCGGCGCCGACGACCAGCTGTGTATCGAGCGCACGTACGGCACGCAGCGCGAACTCCGTGGGAACGCCGTCGTCGTCCAACAGAGAAGCCACGCGCACCCGCGCCTCACGCAATGCGTGGGCCGCTGCGTGCAGCGTATCCAACGACGCGGCCGCGTTGATCGCGTGCCCATCACTGACGCGAAGCTCCACCGCCTCCAGCCCGTGACGCGTGAGTCCGGCCAGCAGGTCGTCGAGCGACGCGCGCGGCGCCGCGGCCGAACTCAGCGCGGTGCGCATCAGGCCGAGGCCTTGGAAATCTCGACGCGCCAGACGGCCGGCCCCTGCTCGAGGTACTGCCAGCCGAACTGCCCGGCGTGCTCGGCTTCGAACTGATAGCGCAGGGGGCGCGGATCGTGGTCATTGAGCAGGACGAACGACTCGCCCGGCGCCAGCGCGCCGAAGGTCTGGAAAATGGTCGGGTGCTTTTCGCGCGGCGGGATGACGCGCACGTCGAGGGTGCGGGGTTCAGACATTAGCGTGATGCTCCTCAGTGGGATTGGGTGACGCGGACGCCGCAGGAGGGCGCCGGATGAGCACGTGCACGCGCTCTGCCGAGGCTTCGTGCACATGGTAGGTGAAGCCCTGCTCCGTGAGCTTCGGGAGCAGGAAATGCGGGATGCGCGAGTTGAGCTGGACCAGCGCGCCGCCCGGCGGCAGCGCGGCCGCGGCATTCATGGTGTGCGCCAGCGGCTCGGGGGGCTCCATGGCGCGCACATCGAGGACCGGAATCTCGCGATAGAACCAGATGCGCCAGTCATCGGCGGCCAGCTCTTCGGTGTGATGCGCCCACCCCGCCTTGCCGAGCACCTTGTACAGCGGCGCCGGCTCGAAGATGGCGCGCACGACCAGCGCCCCGAACTCGGGCACTTCATCGCGGGCGGCCATGATGCGCTGAAACGGCTCGCGGCCGTTGCGCAGGTCCTCACGCACGTCGGCCTCGATGATGGTCGCGGGATCGACGACCTGCAGTGCCAGCGGAAACGACTCGACCTGAGGGTTGATCATCGGTGCTCCTGGATCATGCCGGGATGCCAATGGGGATCCCAGACGAGGTTGAGGTCAACGGATGCGATGCCGGGCACGCTCGACAGCGCGCGGACAATGCCCTGCGAGATGTGCTGTTCCATTGGGCAGCCGCGCGTGGTGAGCGTGAACGTCACGCGCGCCACGTCGGCGTTGAGTTCGACGTCGTAGATCAGGCCGACAGTCACGATGTCGAGTCCGATTTCGGGGTCGATGACCGTGCGCAGGGCATCGCGCAGCACGGCGTCGGATGGTTGCGATTGCGTTTCGTTCATGGTCGGCTCCGCGACACGCCCCACAGTTGACGGGCTTCCACCACCGCGCCGGCGGTGAGCAGCACCGCGCCGGCTTTGATAAATGCGACTGAGGCAACGACGATCCCCGCGAGCACCACCGCGGCCCCGCTGGCCAGCAGCGTGATAGCGATCATCGCTTCACGGGGTGCATACAAGTCCGCGACGCGCGGCAGTGGACGCGTGCCGGCAAGCGGCCCGTAGTACCGGTTCCAAATGAGGAACGGCACGATCTTGTAGTACTGCGCCGCGACAAAGAGCACCGCGCCGAGCACCAGAATGCCGGCGTAGGTCGTGAGCGCCGTCGCCGTGACGCCCGGCAGCAGAAGCCGCCCCAGCGCCAAGGGAGCCAGCGCGAACAGGCCAATGGCGACGGCGCTCAGACGCAGGCCGGCATCGAGTTGCGGCCGATGCCGGTGGCGATAGAACACGCGCGCCTGCACGACCCAGACGAGGAGCCCGGCGGCCAAGAGTGCCAGCGGCAGCTCACGTCCAAGAATCGGCACGTGGTGAAAGAGCGTGAGGAACGCCGCACCAGTGGCGATAAGACCAGCCGCCCACCAGCCGTAGCGCTCGACGCCGCCGTGGCTGAGCAGGAACATGGGGAGCAGGCGGTGTGAGACGCCCACGATCACGAGCAGCACCCACCCGTACAGCGCCGTGTGCAGGTGCACGCGCAGGGCGAGATCGTGCGCTGTTCCAAGCATCCCCGTGAAGCGATTGATCGCGAGCGCCACGCCGAGGATGAGGGCAATCGAAAGAAAGGTCGCGGCCGCGCACAGCGCCCACCACGTGAGTTCGCGCTGTTTGGAGCGGCGCAGGGTGACGGTCAGATTGCCGACAAACAGCGTGATGCCCGCGCTCAGCACCGCGAGCCCGATGGTGAGCACAGTTGCATGGTGGAGCGCAATGCCCGTCACCATCAGCGCCACGCCGACGACCTGGAGGGTGAACGTGAGGTGCGCCACTCGCTCAGAGGCAATGGCCTGGTTGAGCGCGACGGGAAGAAACTGGTAGAGCGCGCCCATGATCGACGTGGTCAGCCAGCCGAGCGTGAACAGGTGCGTCACGGCGACGACCGGCGCGGCGGGGTACGCGCCCATCGCCAGCTCGGGCGCAATGCGCCACAGGCCCAGCGCCCCGGCGAGGAGAAAGCCGAGCGACGCGGCGAAGTGCTCGCCGGGAAGTCGGAGCGGGGGAGCGCTCATGCCGTCTCCTGCAACGCCGGCATCGGCTCGACCGCTGCGCGCACTGAGGCCGCCACACGATGCATCGCCTGCGCGAACGGCGCGTCGGGCGCCTCAATGAGCGCCGGCGCTCCGCGATCTCCGCCGTCAACCACGCCGTCGGCAAAGGGCAGTTCGCCGAGCAATGGCAGGTCGGCCGCCGCGGCCAGGCGGTCGCCGCCGCCGCGCCCAAACGGGTGCGACTCGCGACCGCAGGAGCAGACGGCGCGGCTCATGTTCTCCACCACGCCGAGCACCCGCACGTCGAGCGTGCGGAACATGTCCACCGCTTTGGCCGCTTCGAGCGTGGCGAGGCGTTGGGGGGTCGTCACGACCACGGCGCCGTCGATCACCACGGCCTGCGCGAGGGCGAGCGGCACGTCACCCGTACCAGGCGGGAGGTCGATGACGAGATAGTCGAGGTCGGGCCAGACGACGCCGCGCGCAAACTGCGTGACGGCCTTGCTGACCATCGGACCGCGCCAGACCGCCGGCGAATCGGCGCCGAGGAAGAAGCCAAAGGAGATGACCGAAAGTCCGTGCGCCTCGAGCGGCACGATCTGCTTGTCGGTCGTCATGCGCGTGCGGGCCGCGCCGTCTTCGAGTCCGAGCAGGACGGGCACCGAGGGGCCGTAGATATCGGCGTCGAGAATGCCGACGCGCGCCCCCGACGCGCGCAGGGCGAGCGCCAGATTCACGGCGACGGTGCTCTTGCCGACGCCGCCCTTGCCCGCCCCGACGGCAATCACGCGACGCGCATTGGACAGGCGCCCCTGATTGCGCCACGGGTCGCGATCGGCGGCGTGGCGCTCGGGCGTGAGGAGCTGCACTTCGGTGCGCACCGCCCCCGCGCGGGCGAGTCGCTCCACCACGGCCGCGCGCAGCAGATCCGGCACGTCGTCGCGCTCCGTGGACACGGTGAGCGACACGTGGACACGCCCGTCGCGCACCGCGACGGACCGGAGCATCCCCAGCGACACGATATCGCGCTTGAGCCCCGGATACGCGACCTCGGCGAGCGCCGCGCGAACGTCGCCCTCTTCGATCACGACTCGATGTCCACCTTGTAGGCGCAGGCGAGATCGCCATGCGGCATATGCGAGACGCGGGTCAGCGATCCGTCGAGCAGTTCGCGCAGCAGGCCGATCTCCTCGCGGCACGGCAAGTCGGTGGCTTCCACCAGGCCGCGCATCGGGCAGTGGCAGAGGCGCAGCGTGTCGCCGTGATCCTCGAGCACGGGCATGAAGCCCATTTCGTCCATGATGCGCGCCACTTCGCGCACGCGCTTGCGGCCGGTGAGCCCCTCGACGCGGGCCAGTCCCTGCTCGCGCCGCTCGGATACGTACTCGCGAAAGAAGTCGCGCAGCAGCGGCGCCTGCCGGTGGGCCACCATGAACTGCGCCAGCTCGCGCAGGATCTCCGCTTCGCGGCGCGGGAAGAGCGCCTCGGCGGCGGCGGTGAGCACGAAGACAATCTCCGGGCGCCCCGGCCCCTGCTGGAGCGTGCCGTCCCGGCGCACCAGTTCGCGCCCTTCGAGCGTGCGGAGGTGGTCGCGCACGGTCTCGACGTTGAGGTCGAGGTCGCTGGCCAGCTCGGGCACCGTGGCACGCCCGCGGTACTTGAGCGCGTCGAGGAGCGACCGAAGCCGCTCCTTCATGACCGGAATGCCTTGTGGAGCCACCGTTGCCCCCGCGTTTGGTGTGAGCCCGGGACTACGTCCCGGCCCTGCACCAAGCAGTATGCGGCAACGGCTTCAAATAATCAAGGTGTTTTCCTTGATAACTATTTTGTCCGGGCGGCGCGGGGGCGGCGGCGCTGCTTTGCCAGGAAGTCGCGCAGAACGAGGGCATGGTTGTGCCGCTCGTCGCGGGCAGCATACACGAGGGTTACCGGCCCTTCCCGGGCGAGCGCGAGCAACGGGGCCAGCGCGTCGGGGCTGTGCGCCAGTTCGTCGCGATAGCGGGCAGCGAAGTCGGCAAAGCGAGCTGGGTCGTGGCCGAACCAGATGCGCAGCGAGGGGCTGGGGGCCACGTCCTTCATCCAATGGTCGAGGTCCGCGCCGGCGCGGGACAGTCCGCGCGGCCAGAGACGATCGACCAGCACGCGCACACCGTCGCCGGGATCGGGCGGCTCGTAGGCGCGCTTGATGCGAAAGCGGGGGGCAGATGTTGACATCGTTTCGGTTATCCCATTCCCGCCAGGCGCGGGGCATATCGGGACATCATCGACTCCAGCGCGCGCGCGTCGTCATCGTCGAACGTCGCCAGCGCCTCGGAGTCGATGTCGAGCACGGCAATCACCCGGCCATTGGGCGCGATCACGGGGACGACGATCTCGGAGAGCGAGCGCGCGTCGCAGGCGATGTGGCCGGGGAACTCCCTGACATCGGGCACCACCATGGTGCGCCGCTCGGCTGCGGCCGTGCCGCAGACGCCGCGCCCGATGGCAATGTCCATGCAGCCAAGTGAGCCCTGATACGGGCCAACGACGAGTCGACGATCGCCGTCGGCGCGGTAGAACCCCGTCCAGAGATGTCCAAAGCCGTGATGCAGCAGGCAGGCGATGGTCGCCATCAACGCCACCGGATCTCGCTCGTCGGCGCAGACACTTTCCAGCTGCTCGCTGAGCACGCGATACGCCTCGCGCTTTGGCAGATGGCGCACATCGATAAGAGACTCGGCCATTTCGCAATCTTGCACGAGGAACTCGCGCAGGGAAGCGCACCGCGGCGACTGCGCGATCGTAACCAATCGTGCAAACCCTCCGTAGGCCTGAGTATGTCGAAGAAGGGAGAGCCCGTGTTGGCGCCGATCGTTCACCTTGTCCGCCGCCCCGAAACTGTGATTACCCCCGCCCTCCTGCTTGGCGTTCGCCGAGTGTTTCGTGCCGCGTGCGTCACCGCGGCGGCGACTGTTGTCGCCAGTCCATCGCTCGGTGCCCAGGCACCGGCGAGCAGCGCCGCGACTGCTGCGCTCCCCGCCGCCGTGGCCGCGCATCGCGCGTCGCCCGTGACGATTGACGGCCGGCTCGACGACGCTGCGTGGAACGCCGCCACACCTATAACGGCGTTCCGTCAATACCAGCCGATCGAAGGGGCGCCGGCGACGTTGCCGACGGAGATTCGAATACTGTTTGACGACCGCGCGCTGTACATCGGTGCGCGGCTGAGCGATCCGCAGGGGCACGCGGGGCTTCGCGCGCCGCGCGCGCGCCGCGACCAACTGCTCGACGGTAACGGCGACAACGGCGCGTTCAACTCGCTGACGTCCGACAAGCTCGTGATTGAGCTCGACCCGTACCACAACCACACGGATGACGCACTGTTCGAGGTGAATCCGGCGGGAGTGCGCGGCGAGCAGTTCAACGGCGACGCGTCGTGGGATCCGGTGTGGGATGTGGCCACGCACGTCGACGAGAGCGGATGGACCGCCGAGATGCGCATCCCGTACTCGCAACTCCGGTTTTCGCGCGATTCGGTGCAGCGCTGGGGGATGCAAATCTGGCGGTACGCGGACCGGCTGAACGAGCGCGACATGTGGTCGTTCCGTCGCCAGAACGAGAACAACAGTCCCATGTTCTACGGCCACCTCGACAGCATCGTCCCCGGCGCGCAGCCCAAGCATATGGAGGTGATGCCGTATGTGGTGGCGCGCGCCGCATCGATGCCGGCGGTGCCCGGTGACCCGTACCATTCCGGGTCGGATCGGCGCGCGAGCATCGGCGGCGACCTCAAGTACCTGCTGACGACAACGCTGACGCTCGACGCCACGGTCAACCCCGACTTCGGACAGGTGGAAGTCGATCCGTCGGTGCTCAACCTCTCGGCGTCGGAGACGTACTACGACGAGAAGCGTCCGTTCTTCGTGGCGGGGAGCAGCGCGTTCTCCTTTGGCGGCATGAGCTGCTACTTCTGCGACAACAGTTCCGGCCTATCGGCGTTCTACTCGCGCCGCATCGGACGGCCGCCGCAGCTCGGCGGGTACGCCAGCGGGCGCGGCGACTTTTCTGACGTGCCGGACAACACCACGATTCTCGGCGCGGCCAAGGTGACCGGGCGCACGCGCAACGGCTACTCCATTGGCATTCTCAACGCGCTAACGGACCGTGAGACCGCGCGCTTTCGTAATGCGGGGGCGGGCGCCGAGGGGCGCCAGCTGGTGGAGCCGATGGCCAACTACTTTGTCGGGCGGGTCAAGAAGGATCTGCGCGGCGGCGCATCGTCGATTGGCGGCATCTTCACGTCGACGCTTCGCCGCATCGGCGACGACACCGCCGCGGCCAGCCGGCTGCGCGACCGCGCCTCGGCGCTTGGCGTCGATTTCCGCCACACGTGGCACAAGCGGCAGTACCGGTGGATGGGGACGATCATCGCGTCGGATGTCGGTGGCACGCCGGCGGCGATCGCGGCGACGCAGCGCTCGAGCGTGCACTACTATCAGCGTCCGGATCGCGAGGTAATTGACGGCGGGTTCTTCGGCGCGCGGTACGACACCACGGCGACGGCGATGCGCGGCTGGGGGTTCTACACGCGGGTGGCCAAGGAAGACGGCAACTGGCTGTGGGAGCTGGCGCAGAACTGGCGGTCGCCCGGGTTCGAGGTCAACGACGCGTCCTTCAACAGCCGCACCGGCTTCCGGTGGATGAATGGCAACATCGTGCGGCAGTGGGTGAAGCCCACCAACTGGTACCGCAACGTGTGGATGTCGGCGGGGATGAACCAGGAGTTCAACTGGGACGGGCTGCGCACGTTCCAGGACCTCACGTCGTATCTCGGCATCGAGTTCCCCAACTACTGGCGCCTGCGGTCGTTCGTGATTCACAACGCCCCGGTGGACGACGACCGGCTCACGCGCGGCGGGCCGGTGGTGAAAGTTGACGGCGGCAACTTCGTGCACCTGCAGGTTTCCACCGATCCCCGCCAGCGCGTGGTGCTCGATTTCGCGAGCCGCACGGCGCGCGGGTTGACCGACGGCACGCGGATGCAGCAGTGGCAGCCCGGCATGGCCATCAAGCCCCTGCCGAGTGTGTACCTGCAGCTCGCGCCTTCGTACAGCCTGTCGGAGAGCGCCGCGCAGTATGTGACGACGGTTGCGGAGCGAGTGAACTGGACCTTCTCTCCGAACCTCACGTTGCAGCTCTACGCCCAGCCGTTCATCGCCAGCGGCGACTATCTGCGCCTGCGCGAGTTTGCCGCGCCACGCTCGCCAACGATGCGCGACTACGGGCGCGACGCCGGGACGCTGGCGCGCAATGCCTCAACCGGCGCGTACACGATTGACCCCGACGGCGCGGGACCGGCGGCGGCGTTCACGATTGGCAATCCCAACTTCACCGCGCGGTCGCTGCGCGGCACGGCGGTGCTGCGCTGGGAGTACCGCCCCGGCTCGACGATCTTCTTTGCGTGGACGCAGAAGCGCTCCGGGTTCACCGACGACGGCACGATCGACTTCTCGCGCGACCAGGCCGCGATGTGGCGCGACCCGGCGGAGAACGTATTCCTGGTGAAGATGAACTACTGGTTGGGGCGGTAAGCGCGCGCGCAGCACGGTGGTGCCGGGAAGGCCGCACGCTGGTGCGGCCTTCTCTGCTTGACATGACGCCTCGGGCTCGTGAGCGTTGACGCGGTATGCTGCGACGTGCCCTGTTTCTGACCGACCTCGGCCTTCTGCTGGCCTGCGCTGCGCCGGCGGCCGGCCAGTCGCGTATCGTTGGCACCGTCTACGACTCGCTCGGCGCGGGCGGGCCGCTTGCCGGCGCGACGGTCGTACTGGTCGAACGGTCGCGGTACGCAACCACCGACGTGCACGGTCGATTTCGCTTCGACACCGTGGCAGCCGGCCGATACAGGCTGAGCCTGCTGCATACGGTGCTCGATTCGTTCGACTTGGCGATGCCGGCAGTTGCCGTCACGGTGGGCCAGGACAGCATCGTTTCCGTTGAGCTCGCAACGCCGAGCGCGCAAACCGCATTTGATGCGGGGTGCGCGCTTCGGCTCGCGTCGGCGTCCAGCCAGTCGGATGTAGTGGCCTATCTCAAGGTCCGCGCGGCCTGCGCGGGATTGCTCCGGCGTGCAGAGGTCCGAGCGTTCGACACGCGTGAGGCGAGCGACCCGGCGACCGGCGCCCGCAGTCGAGCGCAACCCCTGAGCACCGTCGTCGTGAGCGAGAAGGCGCGCTCCATGTCGCCGATGGCGATCTACGGCTACGAGGATCGTCGGCGCATGGGACTCGGCACGTTCCTGACGCCGGAGTTCCTGGCGAAGAACCCGTTCTCATCGCTCGTCGAGTTGCTACACAGTTCGCCCGCCGTGAAGGTCGAGTACGGCACGGGCGGGCGGCCAGTCGTCTACGTGCGTGGGACGAGTGGCACCTACTGCGCGCCGACGTTTTTCGTGGACAACATGGAGTTCGATCCGCGGCACTACCCGCGAATGGTCGGGCAGCGGGACGCCGCATTTGTGGCGCTCGGCATGGCGTTCAGCGAACTCAACGCCATGGCGCCCTCGCATCTGGTGAAGGGCGTGGAGATCTACGATTCGCCGGGTGAAACGCCGGCGCAGTACGATCGCTCCGCTACCACCGGCTGTGGGTCGATCGTGATCTGGACGCGTTAGCGGGAGCGCGAATCCGTCCGGCGCAACACAAAGGCCGCCCAAGCGGGCGGCCTTCGTGCATCGTCACTCGCAATCCTAGGTCCAAGTCATCGATCTGTGGGGCGCAGCGGCATCTGCACTGGCCGCGAAACCGATTTCGTCACTTCCTTGCACATCCGCGGACTCCGGCTGCATGAACATGCGGCGACAGGCGCACTCTGCCTACTGGAACACGGTTTAGGCGCTCCCCATTCCGCATCTCAAGCTTATCCGGAGGCCGGTATCACGTGATATAAGAAGTCCCTTTCAGATGGTCCTGCTGGCGCGGGAGCTTACCATTGGCGATGCGCGGCGAGCAGCGCCTCGCGCATGTGCGAGCCATTATGTCGTTGCCTACGGAACAAGCACGCAGAGCGCTGCCACGCGGACCTCGACGGGTTGCGAGGCATCGTCTCGCAACCGATTCGCCACCGCTTGCAGAGTCGTCGCAAACCCGGGCGGCGGTTCGACACCGACCTCCCACGATGGTCGTTTCTCGGCGACTTGTACTCCTTCGCCGCATCGCGCCATGCGTATCTCATCCGCTGCGCCGACTTTCGGAGGATACATCTCTTCGATGCCGAACCAGAACTTGCCGGTCTGCACCAGCCATATCGTTCGGAGCGCGACCACGCGTGCGACAGTACTGGCGGCCGCATCCGACGCGACCTCTGTTGCGGCGGCGATCACCGCCGTGTCGCGGAAGGTTCGATATGAAGAGGTCAGCGTGAGAATCACCTCGCGGTCCATCATATGCCTCGTCAGGCGGATGGTGGCTGCGGCAGCCCGTCCACCTGTGGCGCCGCATCGCAGCAGCGTCGCCACCGCCTCGCCGCGCTCTTCCAGCTTCCCGGTCCCTTGGTTCGCGAGACTCCCACTCCGCACGACCGATTCGTCGAACGCACGCACGAGCGTCGCCGCTTGCGTGCATCTGGCAGCGTCCTCGACACGAGATGTCTGTGCGAACAGAATGGCGGCCCGCGGCGTGGGCAACGTCACGAGGCACATCCCAAGTAAGACCCGAGAAGCGTCCCTTCGCACGACGGCACTCATCGGGACGCGCAAGCCCAACAATGTCCCACTCATGCTACTGCCTCCGACAGTTGGGCGTCGCAATAGGGAGTGGCGGCAGTGCGTGCCCACGCGCCGGCCTCCTTGCGCGCGGCGGGACGGGCACCACCGTTGCTTATCATGCCACGTCACGCCGTGGCGCGCAAGATCGCGTCATTACACCACGCCACGTGTCCGCCGTCGCGTGCCTTCGTGCGTACGCCGTGCCTGCCGACGACGAGGGGCGGCAACTGATCGTTGCCGCCCGTCGCGAGACCATCGATGTCGCGCTACCCTGGCCACTGCGTTATGCAATGCGCGCTATGTCCGAAATCAGCCGCGCCCTACAACTGTTGTAGGGCGCGGTCACTCTCGCAGCGGCTACGAAGCCGCATACGCAACAGACGGCGCTACTGTGCGCAATTGCTTGCATGAACATGCGTACGGTACGGCGGTCATGCTACAGTGCTATCGCGCTGCTCGCGAGACGAATGCCGACCATCCATCTCCGCAGAGCTCGGGAGTGCTTCACGACTCGCGGGATACGGCTCAACCGCGATCCAAAGCGGGCCGCCACCTTTACTGGGCGGCGACACGCGAAGCACCTTCAACGCAATGCCGCATGGCGTCCCGCTTCGATCTAGTCGCCACCCGGTTCGTCTGGGCGGAATTCCCGGCGCGTTGCATCCCAGTAGAGGTTTCCCACGGAATGCCCCTGGACATCGAGCGTTGTGACTCTCACGGCGAACTGAGCGCGATTGGTGCACGAAAACTCGCACATCGTGCGCGCGAGCGTGACGCTTGGAGTGCCCGCTCCCGCCGGCCCGTGATTCGCGAGATAGGCCACAAGGTGCGCGTCGACCTCACCACTCGAACGAACAAAGAGCGCAATCAACAGCCCTCGAGAGCCGTCAGAACCAGCGATGATGAAGTCCTCGTTGCCCTTCCCCTCGAAGTTCCCCCGAACGACTACCAGCCCCTCATCTGCAGAGACGCTGGCGCCAGAGGTGTCCGCGGTCGCGTACTTGGCGGGCGAGAACGCAACGAATCCCGGCCAATGAGTCCGCGCGACAACGAGGGCAGCCTCCGGCACGTCGTCAATTCCGAGGGTGCGCCACCGTGTCGCACCGGAGGAGTCTCCCCTGAGCGCGCTGGCAACGACGTTGGAACCCCTGTACCGCGTATCAAGCTGATTTCGCTCGGTACGGTCGCAACCGCATACGGATATCAACGCGCTGACAATCAGAACGTGCGACAGGAGAGTTCGCATGGTGACTCGACAAAGGACTCTCAATCTTACCACGATCGGGCCAATAGCGTGCTAACGCTACCGGTCAGCAGTGCATATTCCACGTCAGAAATGGCACCTTGGGCTAGGGCCCGTCGGCATGCGTCCACTACACTCTCAAGCACCTCTCGAGCCGGTCCCAGACGCCCTTCTCGCAGGTGCCGCGCACCCACGTCCAATTCGTTACTAGTCGACCTGCACAGCCCCCTGCGCCTCTCTGCGGCACCGTCGCACATAGCCGCGTGTAGCCGCTGAGTGGCGCCGATGAGCTCGAAGTCGGATTGCCTTGACTGTCGATCTCGCAGCGTGGCGAGTTCAGGTTGAATGACGGTCGATAGGACGTACCGACCGAACGCCCCTGCACGGGACGCGGTGATCGACCCTGCAGCAAGCAACTGTTGTAGGGCGCGACGGCACGTGCGCTAGCCGCGAAACTGAGTTCGCAACATCCCTCGCAGATCCGCGAAATCCGGTCGCATAAACATGCACCGACCGGTGGACGACGCGCGCAGGAAGCAGCCTCCGTGCGGGGCGTCCGGCCCCGCGGTCATCAGACGTCTCAATGTGCCTCCGGGTGACTCCGGCTGACCTCGCTGGTCGGAGATGGCGTCCTTGCCGACTAGTCCCGAGACTCCTGCATCACGAAGCGCCGCTGCTCGGGACTCCAGATCCACACTTCGTTCCCGCGCGTTCGCACGCCGCCGAGCGGAATGATGCTGACCTCGAGGGGTCCGCATGAGCCATAACACAACTCGTGTAGGAGTTGCAGCACGCGCGGTGGCTTGGAACCCAACTCCTCAGAGTCAAAGGCTGTTAAAGGAACTGCGTGAAACCGGCCGTCCACGTCGTTCAAGAGTGCAATAACGCGCGCCTTGTCACCGTCCATCCCAGCGATTGCATAGTCAACCCGACCGACCCCCCGTAGGTCTCCGCGGACAACCATGAGACCGTGAAACGCGAACTGACGCGCCTCGTCAAGGACTTCCCGTGGGTACTGCGTGTCGGCGAACGGAACGAAAGTCGGGGCATATCGTCGGAGCGCTTCCACCGCCCCGAGCGGCAAGGCTTCAATACGAAGCGGTGTGGTGTCCGCCGCGCTTGGCAGCGACGCTGAAGCCGGCGGCACATTCGGGGCTGCAGGCGTAGTATCCGCCTTGGTATCCTCCGCAGGTTCCTTCGTCGCAGCTTCACAGCTTGCGAGGAGCAGTCCAGCAAGGACTATTGCACCGACTGTGCGTACACGAACGCACCCGGCACGTGCAAGCCGCGTTCGTGGTCCGATTTCACAGAGCATCCGGCTCCCACCGGTTTCTCGTCTTGCTACTTGCGCACCTGGGAGAGGCAGGCAGAATGTCATGACAGCTGCTCCACTCGATCCGCGTAGGCGAGAAGCAGTATCGCTGACGCCTCGGAGATTCCGGCATCTGAGAGAATCGTCCGAACACTTCGGCGATACGAGGCGAGAGCAGCAAGCCACGCCGTGCGGTTTCCCGACGCCTGATGCCGTTTCGCGCTCTCCCACTGGGCAGTCGCCGCCGCACAGCGTCCTTCGGCGACATTGGTAGCTGTCCTACACGCCTCGCCGAGCATGTCGACCCTCAGATCCAGACTCGTGGATCTCGGCCGCGCCATCCACAGCGGGGAGAGAAACGTCGCGAAGCGCGATCGATTGAAGCCACCTTGTTCACGAGAGGCCAGCAAGCGGCGAACGGTGCCTGACGAGGCGCGTCGATGAAAGTCAACCGGTAAGCTCCCCGCATGACGGGAACGCTAGGGACCCAGTTGCTGCGCAAGCCGTTGCACGTAGAACGAGAGGAGCGAGAAGGCCAGCTCCGGCACCTCCTTGCCCCGCTGCGCGTCCAGCTCGTGCGCCAAGGCGCCGACCGCGCCGCGGGCGGCGCTCGCGTTCCCATGTGCGACAGCATCGCCCACAGCCGAGAGCTTGGCCTCCAGACTCCTGCAGATTCCTGGCGCCGTCAGGATGCCCAGCGGCGTGCACAACAACCAAAGATCCGACTGGAGGTGGAGCACGGTGGCCGAGGGGGTTGCCACGAGCACCTGGGGACGCAGCGGCGCGAGGATGAGGGCGGTGGCCCCGCCGCCGTGCGTTCCGTCGAGCGTGTCGATGGCAGCCATCGCGGGTTCGTTCGCCGGATCGCCCCAGCATTCGCAGGGCCATTGGGGCATGTCCGCTGATCCGATCAACTGCGCGCGAGTGAGACTGGGCAACCATGCGCTGGCGAACGACATCACTGCGGAGTCCTCGGCGGCCAGCCGTGTGAGCGCTTCGCACTCAACCTCGCCCTTGCCCACCAACAGCGGCCGCTGACCCGATTCCGCCGTGTACTCAACTCCGGCGAGATTCCGGATGTCCGCCGCGCTTGAACACGGTACGACGAAAGTGAGCAGCGCCTGCGGGCTTGCCGACTGAACGCGAAACGAGTACCCGTACCGGGCTCGCCCTTCGGCGCTGAGTGATGTCGAAACGACGACCTCCCCACGTACACGGTTTCGCGCGGGCACGCGTACGTCGCCCAGCGAGCCATCCGTCGTGCGAATTCGCACAAGGTAGTCGCCCGTCGCCGCGTCCTGCCGTACGGAGCCCACCTGTGCCGCCGCCATACCCACGTTGCCCACGGCGAAGCTGAGTACGCTGAGCCGCAGAAGGAGCATCAGGTTCGTCATCGAAACACCCCCGGGTACGTGATATGGTAGTGCCCCAAGTGGTAGATGCACTTCCGCGGACGATATTGCGCCGCCGCGACGTCAGTCCGGCAGAGTGCGAACATCGCGTCTTGACCTCTGGCTGACTCTGCCCCCTGCCCATTACCTCGATCATTGACATCCACCTCGAGTCCCTCCCGATGCCACTGATGACCGTCCGGTACTGGCGTCCACTGTCCGTTCACGTCGTACAAGCCCCCACGCGGTAAACCAACTGCGCTAACCCTGAATCGCGCACCATTTGCTCCGTCGAAGGGGAAGCGTGCCGGATTTCCCTGGTGGAGCGCTTTGTATCGCCCCAGCAACGAATCCACCTTCTCCATCACGCCCACGTGTGCGTAGTTGTGCCCGGGCGAGTGATTGCGCGTGGGCTCCATGAAGTAGTGGACCGATGTGTCTGCCGCCGCAACAATTCCTGGTACGGCAAGCACCAGCCGGCGGTGCACAGAATCCGACCCCGTCGAGGTCGCCCAGAGGACCTCTGTGCCGCCGACGACCGGTGCGATGTATGTCGCGCGAGCGCGCCCGTCCGCTCCGGTGACGACGGTCGTGGTCACTGTCGTGTCCGTGCCGATCGCGAATCGCCCGGTCGGTCGCAGCGACAGCAGGCCTAGCTGTTGTCTGTGGCTATGCCCGCCAGATTGCAGCGAGTCTGTGACTACACGGAGCGTGACCTCTCGGTCGGATACGGGCGCCCCGGAGGCCGTGCGAGCGCGCACTTCGACCATCCTCGTGACTGGCCGGATGTTCGAGACGCGAGTCCCCGACGGGACGATGGAGTCTCCCCCGATCATCGTTAGGTCAATTGTGATCGCCGACGTGCCGGTGTTCCGCGCCGCAAACACGCGCCCATCAGCGAGCGTGGCCTGCACCACCACGGCGCCGGCGGTCGTCGGCCTGATACGGACACGTGGTCTGCCCCGCGCACGCCGGCAGCTCCTCGAACGCCGTTTGCTGCCCGTCGGGATACCGTGGGACCTCGATCGTCCCCCACGGCATGACGAGTGTGATCATCGGCACCGGCTCGCCATCGAAGGTGTTGTTGGCCGCCCGCACAAACCACCACCGTGTCGCCGTGAGCGCATCGCCGCCGGTCGTGGTGACCCTGAACATGGCGGGCGCCACCATCGCCGAGTCCGTGCGCGGCCCCAGCAGTCGCAACACGGCCGCCTCGCCCAGCTCGGCGCGACCGCCATCGTCCGGCACGGCGCCGAATCGCCAGCTCCCTTCATACGTCTCCCACGCCGCACTGCCCAACGGGATGTAGTAGCAGCAGCCCGCGCGCCGAAAGTGCAGTTCGCGCGACGCCGCCGTATCCGATGCGGGCACGACGCCGCGGAAGAACTCGGCCGATGGATGCGTGGCCCAGAACCGCTCAGAGAAACCCGCGGTCTGGGACCAGGCGACCTGCAGCCCAGTCCCCGATTCATACTCATGGAGCACGCCGGGGCCCGGCGCGAGACCATGGACTGAGTAGGAAAATGCGCCGAACGGGCATCTTGGATCCTTGGCGCCGTAGGAAGCACAATACTCGCTCAGGAAGGCCGCGGTTGCGCGGGCCGTGTAACTCCCCTCCGCGAGGATGCGCACCGGCAGCCCCACGGGGAGCTCAATCCCCGTCGGATGCGTGAACACGGTGCCGGCGTAGTGTTCTTTCTCCGGGGACCGGGCGTACCGCCCCGTGAACCCGCCGCGCGGGAGGACCGTGTAGACGCCGCCGATGGCGAAGGAGTCGAGCAGGGTGGCGACCGACACCGGCGGGGCCGCTGCAGAACGCACCGTGTGGCTCGGCGCACGGATCGGATCGCTCGCTGGCGCCACGGGCTCGCGCGCACAGGAGCCCAGCGCGGCGGTGGCCACGAGGTAGGCCACGAGGCGACGGGCGATCCGGGGACCGCCGCGTGACATGGGTGAGTAGAGTCGCAAGGGCGGCCTGCACAGAGGGAATGACGGCAGTGCCTGCCCACGCACCGGCCTGCTTGCGCCCGGTGTTAAGAGCACAACCGTTGCGTATCATGCCACGTCACGCCGTGGCGCGCAAGATCGCGTCATTACACCACGCCACGTGTCCGCCGTCGCGTGCCTTCGTGCGTACGCCGTGCCTGCAGACGACGAGGGGCGGCAACTGATCGTTGCCGCCCGTCGCGAGACCATCGATGTCGCGCTACCCTGGCCACTGCGTTAGCAATGCGCGCTATGTCCGAAATCAGCCGCGCCCAACAACTGTCTCTTTACTGCACCGCGTTGATCATGTCGAAAATCGGCAGGTAGCAGGCCACGACCATGCCGCCGACGACGACGCCGAGGAAGACGATCATGATCGGCTCCATCGCCGCGAGCAGCGCGCTGACCGCCGCGTCCACTTCTTCATCATAGAAGTCGGCGATCTTGCTGAGCATTTCGTCGAGACCGCCGGTCTGCTCGCCGACGGCGATCATCGAGATCACCATCGGCGGGAAGACATTGCTCTTGGCGAGCGGCGCCGAGATGGTGTCGCCGCCGGCGATCGACGCGCGCGACGCCATGATGGCGTCCTGAATCACGCGGTTGCCGGCCGTCTTGGCCGTGATCTCGAGCCCGTCGAGGATGCTGACGCCCGAGCTGATGAGCGTGCCGAGCGTGCGGGTGAAGCGCGACACGGCCGACTTGCGCAGCACGTCGCCGAGCACCGGCATCTGGAGCATGATCTTGTCGATCGTCAGCTTGCCGCCGGGCGTAGCGTAGTACCGCTGAATGGCCACGTACAGCCCGTAGCTGGCGCCGCCCATCGCCCACCAGTACGACTGCAAAAGGTTGGACAGCCCGATCACGATGCGCGTCGGCAGCGGCAGCGCGAGGCCGACGCTGGCGAACATATTCTGGAAGACGGGGATCACGAAGATGAGCAACACCACCACGGCGATGGCCGCGACGCTCATGATGACGCCAGGGTAGATCATGGCGCCCTTCACCTTGCGCACGAGGGCGTCGTTCTTTTCCATGAACGTCGCCAGTCGCATCAGAATCGTGTCGAGAATACCGCCGGCCTCGCCGGCGGCGACCATGTTGACGTACAGGTCGCTGAACGCGTTGGGGTGCTTGGCGAGCGCGTCGGCCACGGTGTGGCCGGACTCGACGTCAAACACGACCTGCCGCGTGACCGCGGCAAGATTCTTGTTCTCGCTCTGCTTGCTGAGGATGTCGAGGGCCTGCACCAGCGGCAGGCCGGAGTTGATCATCGTCGAGAACTGGCGCGTGAAGATCACGATGTCGCGCATCCCGATCGCGCCGCCGGTCTTCTGCTTCGCCTTGCCCTGCTCTTCGACCTTTACGACGTTCATGCGCCTTTGGCGCAATTGCGTCATCACATCGTCTTTGGTCGCGGCTTCGAGGGTCCCTGTCTTCAGGTCACCCTTGGCATCGCGTGCGGTATACTGGAAACTCGGCATCGGCGCTCGGGACTAGGTGCGGCGTGAATTGGCCCTACTGAAGGACGGCCAAGGGGTCACCGACGCAACCCACCGGCCTGTCCGGGCTTGCCGGGAGGGGACTTCGGGTCGGTTTCGCCCTCCATCGCGCTCTTGCCAATGAGACGCAGGAACTCGTTGGGGTCGCTCGAGACGCGCAGGCACTCCTCCTCCGACACGTCGCGCGCCATATAGAGCTGGTAGAGCGCGTCGTTCATGGTCTGCATGCCGTACTTCTTGCCGGACTGCATCGACGAGTAGATCTGGTGGATCTTGTCATCGCGGATCAGCGCGCGGATGGCCGCCGTCACCACGAGGATCTCGGCCGCCATCGCCCGCCCCTTGCCGCTCTTCTTCGGCAGCAGGGTTTGCGTGATGATCCCCTCGAGCACGAAGGCGAGCTGGGCGCGCACCTGCGACTGCTGGTGACTGGGGAAGACGTCGATGATGCGGTTGATCGCCTCGGCCGCCGAGTTGGTGTGCAGCGTGGCGAAGGCCAAGTGGCCCGTTTCGGCGATGGTGAGCGCCGCCTGGATGGTCTCCAGGTCGCGCATTTCGCCGATGAGGATGACGTCGGGGTCCTGGCGCAGGGCGTACTTGAGCGAGTTCTGGAACGACTTGGTGTCGGTGCCGACCTCGCGCTGGTTGACGATGCACCCCTGGTGCCGGTGGATGAACTCGATGGGGTCTTCGACCGTGATGATGTGGCCGCGCCGCTCGCGGTTAATCTTGTCGATCATCGCCGCGAGGGTCGTGGACTTGCCCGAGCCCGTCGGGCCCGTCACCAGGACGAGGCCGCGGGGCTTCTCGGCCATGCGGGCGATCACCGGCGGGAGGTGCAGGTCGTCGAACGTCTTGATGGAGAACGGAATCTGGCGCATCACGATCGACACGCAGCCGCGCTGCTTGAAGACGTTGCCGCGGAAGCGCGCGAGGTTCTGGATGCCGAACGAGAAGTCGAGTTCGTCCTCCATCTCGAAGCGCTTCTTCTGGTTCTCGGTGAGCACCGAGTAGGCCAGTTGCAGCGTGTCCTTGGGGTTGAGCACGTACTCGTTGCGCGAGTTCGTGATCTCGCCGTCGATGCGCATCTTGGCCCGCTCGCCGGCGGTGATGTGCAGGTCGGATGCGCCGCGCTCGATCATCTCCTCGAGCAGCACGCGAAGGTTGACGCCCTGCTGCTGCGGGGCGGCGCCGGGAGCGGCGGTGGGGGGTGCACCAGTCATGGGGAGATCCGGGTCATTGAGGTTCGGCGCCGCGCACCGCGCGTCAGGCGCTGGTCTCGCGAAGCACCTGTTCGAGCGGCACGACGCCCTTGAGCGTCTTGAGCCAGCCGTCCATGCGCAGTGTCAGCATGCCGTCCTCGATGCCGCCTTCCTTGATCTCGGCGGCACCGACGTTCTGCAAAATCAGGCGCCGCAGGCGCGGCGTCATGAACATCACCTCGTACAGTCCCTGACGACCCTTGAGGCCGTTGCCGCCGCACGCGTCGCAGCCCCTGCCCTTCCACAGCGGCACGTCAGCGATCTTGGTGTCGAGCGTGACGTTGGTCAGGTACGGCGCCGCCTCCTTGGAGGCGTTGCGGATCGCGTCGCGCAGGGCCTCCTCGGTGAAGCGGAGATCGCGATACGTCGTCTCGCGCGTGATTTTCGCCGTCTGCAGCTCCTCGTCCGTAATCATGTACTTCTCCTTGCAGCTGCCGCAGATGCGGCGCACAAGGCGCTGGGCGAGCACGAGGTTGAGCGCGGAGCTGACATTGAACGGTTCGAGTCCCATGTCGAGCAGACGGGTGACCGTTTCCGGCGCCGAGTTGGTGTGCAGGGTGGAGAGCACCAGGTGGCCGGTGAGCGCGGCCTTGATGGCGATGCCGCCGGTCTCGAGGTCGCGGATCTCGCCCACCATGATGATGTTCGGGTCCTGCCGCAGGAACGCCTTGAGCGCCGCGGCGAAGGTCATCCCGATCTCGTTGCGCACGAGCACCTGGTTGATGCCGAAGATGTTGTACTCCACCGGATCTTCTGCCGTCATGATATTCGTGTCGATGCTGTTCACCTTCGACAGCGCCGAGTACAGCGTGGTCGTCTTGCCCGATCCCGTGGGGCCGGTGACGAGCACCATGCCGTACGGATTGCTCACGGCCTCCATCAGCTCGCGTTCCGCGCGCGGCTCGATGCCGAACTTCTCGAGGTCGAGCGTCAGGTTGCCCTTGTCGAGGATTCGGAGCACGACCTTTTCGCCGAAGATCGTCGGCAGCGTCGACACGCGGTAGTCGATGACCTTCTTGCCCATCTTCAGCTTGATGCGCCCGTCCTGCGGGACGCGCCGCTCGGCGATGTTGAGCGCCGACATGATCTTGAAACGGGAGATGAGCGCCGCCTGCATCTTCTTGGGCGGCTTCATGATTTCCATCAGCGCGCCGTCGATGCGATAGCGCACCCGCAGCTCATGCTCGAAGCACTCGAAATGGATGTCCGAGGCGCCGCGGTTGACCGCGTCGGTGAGGATGGCGTTGAGGAGCTTGACGACCGGGGCGTCGTCGACGAGCTGCGCCTGGCCGGCCGCCGCATCGTCGTCGGCCGTCTCCACCACTTCGACATCGGCTTCGGCGTCGAGCCCCTCGATCTCGTCGAGGAGCGCGCCCATCTGGATGTCCGACGACTCGTAGTGCTTCTCGATCGCGTTCTTGAGCGTGAACTCGCCGGCGATGACCGGGAAGATGTCGTAGCGCGTGATGAACTTGAGGTCGTCCACGACCCCCATGTTCGTGGGGTCGGCCATCGCCACCGTGAGCGTGCGACCGTCGCGCTTGAGCGGGAGCACGAGGTGCTTCACCGCCAGGTCGGAGGGGACGAGCTTCACGATCTTGGGGTCGACCTCGAACTTCGACAGGTCGACGGCGGGCATCTTGTACTGCCGTGCCAACACCTTGGTGACTTCGAGCTCGGGGACGAAGCCCAGCTTGACGAGGTTATAGCCGACCCGCGTGCCGCTCGTCTTCTGCTCGGCGAGCGCCTTCTCCAACTGCTCCTTGGTGATGAGCCCCTCGCGGAGGAGGAGGTCGCCAAGGCGTTCAGATCCAGTGGCGGCGGGGTTGGCCATGAACGACAGGTGGTAGTTGGTAGACGGTAGATGGCAGATGTGGCCGGCTTGGGCCTAGTCTCCCTCTAATGAGTGAAGGTCGTCCGCGGACGAAGGGGTGTCAAGGCGCGGCGCGACGCCGGCGCCCCTTGTCCTTGCCCGACGGGGCGTCGGGTCGGGGCACGCCCGAAAAGGCCACGCGGTCCTTGAGCGCCTTGGCGAAGGCGGGGCCGATTCCCCTCACCCGCTGCAGTCCCTCCAGCGAGCCGAACGCGCCAAACGAGTCGCGGTTGGCCACGATCCGGGCGGCGAGGGCGGGGCCGATTCGGGGGAGGGATTCTATGCTCGCCGCCGACGCGAGATCGAGGTCAACGCGACTGACGGTAGACGGTGGACGGTAGACGGTGGACGGGACCGCGGTCGTCGCGGCAGGCTCCGTCGCGCGCTTCTTCGCCGCCCGGTCGGCGTTGCGTTTGCGGAGGGCGGCGCGACCGGACTCGCGGCTCGGCGAGGAGGCGACGGCGGAGTCGACGCGGGCGATTTGCGCGGCGAGGTCGCTGGGCGAGCCGGCGATCAGCCGCTCGCCTCGGCCCGCGGCACGCCACGCGTTGACGCCAACGCCGAGCGCGGCGACGGCCGCGAAGAAGAGCAGCGCCTGACGTTCAGCGGGAGTGGGCATGGCCCACGATCGCTCCGAGTCGGCGACGGCGCGTCATCGCGGCATCGCAGCCGAAGCCGGAATCGCGCGGTTTGTTGAGGTCGCCCCAACGGGGCGCCCGGTGCGACGCTACCGCAGCAGCGCGAGCGCCACGTCGCCCACGATCTTGAGCGACTTGGCCGAGATCTTGTCCATCGTGTCCCGCAGGGTGTGGTGATACGAGTTGCCCGGACCGTAGTCGAGGTCAATGACATCGATGACCTTGAGCCCCACGTCGAGCAGCGGGATGTGGTCGTCGGTGATGGCGCTGGCCGAGCGACGGACAAAGGCATCCCCGCGTCCCATCGATTCGGCCTTCGACCAGACACGCTGGACAACGTCTGGAGCGCGCTCCGCCGAGTTGTCTTCCATGGCGATGCGCAGACACATCGACAAGCGGCGGACCAAAGTCGCCGTAGTCTTCGCCATCCACGAACAGGAGGTCCACGCCGAACGCGCTCGGCTTCTTCTGCAGGGCGTCGGCGAGGGCGACGAAGAGTCCGACGCCCGACGCCGCGTCGTTGGCGCCGTCGATGGGCAGCAGTTGATTGGCGGGCTCGGGATCGCTGTCAGCGACGGGGCGGGTATCCCAGTGCGTGAGATACAGCACGCGTTCTGCTGCCTGTGGATTGAAGCGCGCGAGGATGTTGCGCAGGGGGAGCTTCTTGCCGTCCTTCGCGGTGTGGGTCCAGGTCTGTTCTATGACGATCGCGCCGCGGGCCTTCATTTGCGCCGCAATCCAGTCGCCGGCCTTGCGGTGCCCTTCGCTGCCCGGCACGCGCGGTCCAAACGCCACCTGCGCCGCCGCGTACTTGAGCGCCGCCTCACCGTCAAACTCGGTGGTCACCACCGGCGGTGTCGGCGGCGCGTCGGGCTTGGACGAACAGGCCGCGAGCAGCACGCCGAGCGCGAGCGCCGCCGCCACCCGCGGCGCGCCATTGAAATGGGAAGTCATCCACCGGTGAATCATCCATCCTCCGTCATCAGCCATCCGCCATCTCTCACTTAATCTCCCCCGCGAAGAAGGAGATCTGCAGCACCGCCGTAAAGACCAACTGTGAGAATCGCCGGTTCAAGTTATTGTCGAACGTAACGATGCGCGCGCCGGTAAGCGAAAACGTAAGATTCTCGGCGACGTCGGCGTCGGCGTTCACGTTGAATGCCTGGCGGCCGTTATCGGCCAGGCGGCTGCGCTTGGCGGTCGCCCCGAGGTTCTGCACCCACGACTGTGCGCTGGTCTGCTGATAGCTGAGGCGCGTGCGCAGGTCGTTCTTGAGCTTCCAGCTCGCCGGCATCTTCAGCGAGCGCGAGATGTCGGCATTGAGATCGCGCGCGTCCGACTCGGCGACGGCGCCGGGGAGCGAATCGAGCCGGTGGGTGCGCGAGAGCCCAAACGACGTCATCAGCCCGGTGCCGACGTTCCACGTGACGCTGCCATTGATCGGGTAGCTTGTCACGCGGCTGACGCGAACATCGGCGGCCGCGCCGGCAATCTCACTTGGGATGACGCTCGATTGCCGCGTGTTCAGCCAGCGCACGCTGGCGCCGAGGTTGGTGATGATGCGGCTGGCGAAGCGCGGCCGCGCGTTGAGGCGCAGGGCGAGATCGGGGAGCGTGAGCTGTTCGCCGTCGATGACGGTCTGCGTGTTGTCGAAGCGGCGCGTCCAGTTGCGCGAGTTGACGCGCTGCATGCGCGAGGTCAGCGCCAGGCCGAGCGGCAAGCGCAGGCCGGTGCTGAGCGTGACCTGCGCATTGGTTCCCGCGCTGGTGGCGTTGAGGCCGTTCTGCGCGCGGAAGTGGTCGATGCCACCCCATCCAAGCTGATAGCCGAGGCCCGGAGTGAACGGAGCGCCGTCGAAGGCTGACACGAGCGACCGGCTGGCCTGCACATCCACGGGCTGGAGGATTCGCACCAGCACCGGCGTCACGACCGAGTCGTGGAGGTAGGCGCGCAGCATCGCCGGTAGGTCGACGGTGGCGCCGAGCGCGAGCGTCTGCGTGTTGTTGACGCGCCGCGGCAGATGGTAGCCGCCGGTGCTGTCGGCGTCGCGTACCAGCGTGCGCGTGTTCGGGTCGCGCTGCATCGTGTACGCGCTCGTGAAGTCGAGGCGCGGACGCATCCAGAACGCGAGGGTCGGTTGGAAGCCGAACGCGGCGTTCATCTGGCGCTCCCGTTCGAGACCGATGTCGAGGCCAGCGAGACGGCTGCGCTCGCCCGTGGCGATAACGGCCTCCGGCGTCGAATCGCCGTACTGCCGCAGGTCGCGAAGCGACGTGAAATCCCAGCGGGCGTTCATTGAGTCGAACGGACGGAACTCGACCCCCGCGACATTGCGCCAGACATGCGTGAGTCCGGTAACGAGGCGGCCGGTGTCGGAGAGCGCGTCGGCCGGCTTGAGGAAGGCCAGTCGGCGGTCCTCGGCGCGGGCCATGGAACTACTGAACCGCACGCTCGACGGGTTGAGGCGCACCTGCGCCGCGCGCAGCGCGCGCACCCATTCGGCGTTCTGCAGCCAGCCCGGCAGGGCGCCAATGGCGTGGTCCACCCACTGTGGCATTGGACAGGCACGCGATTCTGACGCGAGCAGGTAGTCGATGCCGGCGTTGTAGTTCTTGCTGGTGCCGTCCTGATATTCGCTGCGCGTGCTGGCGGTGCCGAAGTTGGCGGTCGCGCCCAGGTTGTTGACAATGGTGCCCAGCCAACCGTCGGCGAGCGGTGTAGTGCGCCGCAGCGAGACCGCCACATTGGTGGCGTCATTGCGCGGTGTGCGCAGGCCGCTGATGCCGTCGCCGCGCAGATCGGAACGCGAGACGAAGAGCGGATTGTTGACGCCGCTCGAGTGATTGACGGTGACCGGGATGGCATAGCCCAGCCCAGCCGGCAGCAGCTTGTCGAGCCGCACCGAGGTGCCGATGTCGAACTGGTTGTCAGAGACGAACGACGGTGTCTCGTTGAGCTGGCGGAAGTTGGCGTCGCGATGGCTAAAGCCGGCGCGGAACGTGGCGACGTCTCCGGCCGTGACGCTGAGCCCGACCTGCGCCGCGTACCCCGGCGTGTTGTCGACGCTCGTGAGCCGCATGTCGTCGACCCACAGCTCGAGCGTGTCACCCGGCAGCACGCGCGAGGCGCCGATTCCGCCGGAGTCAACGCGCACCATGCCGACGGCGAGGTCCTGCACCGCCGCTAAGTTCGGTGGACTGATGTTCGGATCGACGGTGTACACCATGTAGCCGCCGTTGCAGGCGGCGTAGCGGCGAATGTTGACGCCGCTCGGCAGGCCGCTGCGGGCAATGAGCACCGAGTCGGCGCCGTGGCAGGCGAGCGAATCGGGGCTGTTCTGCAGGAAGGCGTTCTGCAGCTGGGCGCGCAGCGCAAAGAACCGGTCGAAGTCGACGCGCACCTCGGGGAGCCAGGCGGCCTGCCCGCTCCCGGCGCCCACCGGGGTGCGGTAGAGGTAGAAGTTGTCGGCGTCACGGCCAAGGCGAACAAAGAAGTTCATCTCGCCGTCCTGCCCCCAGCCGTTGCCACGTCCGCGCGCCCAGACTCGGAGTTCCCGATACTGCATGAAGTTCCGGCTGCCCTCGGCGAAGCGCTGGTACGCCTCGGCGCGCTGGAACGGGGCGAGCTGCTGGGCGGTGAGGCGCATCGACCGCTCATTGATCTGCACGCGCTGATTCTCGAGCCCGGTGACAATCTGATCGGGTTCGTCGCTGACGCCCGGCGGCGAGTCGTAGATGAGGCCGCTGGTCGAGTCGCGGTCCATCGTGCCGATGGTCGACGCCTGCACGTTGCCCAGCCCCGCGCGCTCGCCGGCGATGCCGGTGAGGGAGCGGTCGGCGCGCTTGAGCCACGAAGCGCCGGTGAGGCGGAACTGCGCGATGGGGAGTTGGGTGAACGCATTGTCGCGCGCGCCGACGCCGCTGACCATCGTGACGCGCAGCGCGCGAATGCGGCGAATGGACGGCCCACCGGCGATGGTGTCGACCGGCGCGTTGAACGGCAGCCGGAAGAAGACCCAGCAGAGCGTGTTGACTTCCGTCGCGCCGCTGGAGGTATCGGTCTGCGTGGCCTCGCACTTGCCGACGCGCGTGTACGCCTTGGCGTCGGACATGTCGACGACATAGCGCAGCACGCGTTCACTCTCGCGCTGCGACGACACGAAGTTGAGCGTGTTGTCGAGGTCAATGTCCTGTTCGTCGAGCCGTCCGTTGCGCACCGTGCAATTGGTCTTGGCGTCGCCGAGGCGGTTGAGCTTCACGTCGCCGCGCTGGCACATCGGGTAGTTGCGCAGCACGCCCGACGAGTCAGGGGACGTGAACGGCAGCGCGGGGACGACATCGCCGGGCAGGCCCGTGTCGTTACGCTCCTGGTTGAAGGCGCGCGAAAAGGCGTCGCGCTCCGACCGGAGCGAGTCGAGGCCGACCACGGCGCGGCCGCTGTACAACGAGTCGGTGCCCGCCGCGCTGCGCGACACCACGAGCCGCGTGGGGGCGATGGCGACAGCGTTCTCAGAGATGTCGCCGAAGTCAAACACCAGCGTGGGATTGCGCGCGCGATGCGCCGCGGTGGTGTCGATGAGCGTCCAGAACTGGATGTTCTCCACGCGCGACAGGTCGGTGCCCGACGCGTTGAGCACCGTGCGCACCGAGCGCCAGCGCCGCCCCTGCGGGGTGCCGCCAATTTCCCACTGGTAGCGCTTGGTGGCGTCGTTGTACGCGCCGCCGACACTGAGCGGATAGAGCGTGAGCCACAGCATCTGCTCGGGCTGCTGAAGCCCGGCCCCGATGATGTTCACCAGCGGGTCGATCTGCGGCAGGGTGTAGGTGATGGTCTGCCCGGTGACGCTGAGTCCGTTGTTCTGCCAGGCCATGGTCGCGGCGCGCGAGAGATCGAGCGACGACGCGCCGCCGACCTTGGCGGACAGCACCTTGCCCAGAGCCGGCTGGCTGCTGTTCAACCAGGCCGGATCGGCCAGCGAGACGAGCGTGCTCCCGTCGCCCTCGAAGCTCTCGAGATACGCCTGCCCGGCGCTGTTCGCCTGCGGACGGCTGGTGGCCACCTCGGCGTCGAGGTGCACGCGCGACGGGGCATTGGATTTGGCAAACGGCAGGCGCTGCAGCGCGCGCGTGAGCGGCGCGGCGTTGAAGTCGAACGTGCCGCTGACGCCGGCAATGAGCGATGACTGCGGCTCGTATCCCAGCGGCGGCCGCGTAAACGTGGTGCGCTGGTTCTGCGCGATCGCCATCACGTTGATTTCGCCGACGTCGAGCGGGAACTGCGACGCGAAGCCGAGGATGCTCTTGGGCGCCGAGGCGAAAAGCGGATTCTCCTCGAAGCGCACGGAGACCTGCCGGGCGCTGGGAAAGAGCGTATCGGGGCGGAGGAAGGTCACCCGACCGAGATCGTAGTCGACGCGATAGTCCACATCGCGCTGCAGCACGCGCCCCTCGAGTGTGAGGCGCTCGGAGTTGGGGCGCACCTGCGTGGCGCCAAGCATCAAACTGCCCGCTTCCCCGCCCCCCTCGGCGTTGTACCGCAGGCGAATGCGGTACGTGGACTGCGGGTGCTGGGTGGAGTAGAGGTACTCGCCCGGCGTCGTGTAGATCGCTTCGCTGGTCGGATTGCCGGCCGGCTGGGCGAGGCCTGCGCGCGAGAAGGGGCGCAGCGACGGGAAGACGAGGAAG
>JACPFW010000002.1 GCA_016182795.1 Gemmatimonadota bacterium | reverse complement strand
GGGATCGCCGCGTCAATTTCCGCGGGCGACCAGAACGGGACGGGGCGCAGGTCAGTCGGAGAGCCCATACATGGCCTCCGCGCGGGCGAAATCGCTGGCGTCGGTCACCTTCATCGCGCGCTCGCTGCCGCGCACGACGACGACCGGTTCACCGATCAGTTCCACGAGCGCCGCGTCGTCGGTGGCGTCGTAGTCGCCGTCCTGCGCCGCGCGATGCGCCCGCAGCAGCACGTCGCGTGAGAAGCCCTGTGGGGTTTGCGCGCGCCACAGGCCGTCGCGGCGCACCGTCTGCGAAATCCGCCCATCGGCATCCACCGCCTTCAGCGTGTCGACGACCGGCAGCGCGGCAATAGCCGACGTGCCGGCACGCACGGCGTCGACGACGCGATCGATGACTTCCATGGGGACCAGCGGCCGAGCCGCGTCGTGCACGAGCACAATGCGACAGGAAGCCGGCAGGTCGGCGATGCCATTGCGGACGCTCTCCGCGCGCGTGCGGCCGCCTACGGAAAGCAGCATGCGTTCGCCATCGCTCTGGAAGATCCACGGCGGTGGATCGCCGGCGTACTCGCGCGGCACCACGCAGACGACCATCGCGACGTCGGCGCGCGACTGGAAGAGCTGCAGCGAGTGCAGCAGCATCGGCTTACCGGCGACCCACGTGAACTGCTTGAGTTCGCCGCCACCCGTGCGGGTCGACGAACCAGCGGCGACGATGACAACGCCAACGTCAGCAGCGCTCATCGCACCAGCTCCTTGACGAGCGCCGCGAGGTCGGCGACCCCCACCACCTTGAGCGACTTCGGCGCGCGTCGCGGCAGTCCGCGATCCGACACGTACGCCGTGCGCATCCCCATCTTGTCGGCTTCGGCGAGGCGTCGGTCGACCTGCGACACCGGACGCACTTCCCCGCCCAGCCCAAGTTCGCCGACGAAGATCGCGTCGCGCGGCAGGGCGCGGTCGTACACCGAACTGGCCAGCGCGGCGGCGACCGCCAGATCGGCCGCCGGTTCACCGGCCTGCACGCCGCCCACAACATTGAGAAAGACGTCGAGCTGCGCAAAGGACAGCCCCGCGCGTTTGTCGAGCACGGCGAGCAGCAGCGCGAGCCGCCGCGCGTCGAAGCCCGTGCACACCCGCTGGGGGGTGCCGTATCCTGCCTTCGCCGCCAGCCCCTGAATCTCGAGGAGCACCGGCCGCGAGCCTTCGATGAGCGCAGTAACGGCGCTCCCCGACGTCGCCGCATCGGCGCGATCGCCGAGGAAGAGCGCGCTCGGGTTGTCCACGGGGAGCAGGCCCTCGGACGTCATGCGGAAGACGCCGATCTCATCCACCGAACCAAACCGGTTCTTGGTGGCGCGCAGAAGCCGGTGATCGAGCGCGTTCTCGCCCTCGAAGTAGAGCACCGTGTCGACGATGTGCTCGAGCGTCTTGGGGCCGGCAATGCCGCCGCCTTTCGTCACGTGGCCGACCACGAACACCGCCGTGCCGCTCTCCTTGGCAAAGCGCATCAGCCGGGCGGCGCATTCGCGCACCTGCCCCACGTTGCCCGGCGCCCCTTCGAGGTCGCCGGTGAACACGGTCTGGATCGAGTCGACCATCATCACCGACGGGCGCCGCTCGTGCGCCGTGGCGAGTATCGTCTCGAGGTTGGTCTCGCCGAGGAGCGAGACATCGAGCGACCCGCCGCCAAGCCGGTCGGCGCGCAGCTTCACCTGCAGCGGCGACTCTTCGCCGCTCACGTACAGCGCTGGGTGCCCAGCCGATTCCAGGCGCGCGGCGACCTGCAGGAGAATCGTCGACTTGCCGATTCCAGGCTCGCCGCCGACCAACACCATGGAACCAGGCACGACGCCGCCGCCGAGCACAAAGTCGAACTCCGCGAGTCCGGTGCGCAGACGATGGCTCTCCGTGCCGGCGACGTCGCGCAGGCGCGGCGTATCGAGCACCGCGCCGCCGTGGGCGAGCCCCTTGGAGCCGTGCGCGCGGCGCGCGTTCTTGGTGGGCGACGCCGCGGCGATGATCTCCTCGACGAGCGTGTTCCATGCGCCGCAGGCGTCGCACTTGCCCTGCCACTTGGCGTGATCGGCGCCGCACTCGGTGCAGCGATACGCGGTCTTGGCCTTGGCGGCCATCAGCCCGCCGTGCGCGCGGTGTAGTTCTCGAACCGCGTGAACTGCTTGCGGAAGTTCAGCCGCGCCATGCCCGTGGGACCATTGCGGTGCTTGGAGATGATGACCTCGGCCAGCCCGTCGAGCGGGATGTTCGTGTCCTTCATCACCTTGGCGACGCCCATTTCGTCGTACGCGCCCTCGTAGTACTCAGGGCGGTAGATGAACATCACCACGTCGGCGTCCTGCTCAATGGAGCCCGATTCGCGCAGGTCAGAGAGCAGCGGCCGCTTGTCGGTGCGCTGTTCCACCGAACGCGAAAGCTGCGACAGCGCGAGCACGGGGACGTCGAGTTCCTTGGCGAGCATCTTGAGCGCGCGCGAGATCTGCGAGATCTCCTGCGTGCGGTTCTCGGTGCCCGGCGGCGGCTGGATGAGCTGCAGGTAGTCGACCACCACCATGCCGATGTCGGCCGTCGCCTTGAGGCGCCGCGCACGCGACCGAATGTCGTAGATGCTGAGGCCGGGCGAGTCATCCACCCAGATGGGTGCATTGCCCAGGAAGCCGGCGGCGCGCGCAAGCTGGGCGTCGTCGTCCTGGGTGAGTTTGCCACTACGAATCCGCTGTGCGTCCACGCGACCCTCCGAAGCGAGCATACGGAGCAACAGCTGCTCTCTACTCATTTCGAGGGAGAAGACCGCAACCGGAACATTGCGGTCGATGGCCGCGTTTTGCGCAATGTTGAGCACCAGCGCCGTCTTGCCCATCGACGGACGGGCGGCGACGACCACCAGGTCGGAGCGCTGGAAGCCCAGCGTCATCTTGTCGAGGTCGGTGAATCCGCTGGGGACCCCGGTGATGTCGCCGCCGCTCGCGCGCAGGGCGTCGATGCGCTCCATCGCCGTCCAGAGCAGGTTCTTGATGCGCACGAACCCTTCGGCGCCCCGCTCCTTGCCGACCTCCATGATCTTGTGCTCGGCCAGGTCCACAAGGTCATGCGCCAGCTGCTGCCCTTCGTACGCCTCGGTGACGATGCCGGTGGCCACTTCGATGAGGCGGCGACGGAGCGCCTTCTCGCGAACGATCTTGGCGTGGTGCTCGACATTGGCCGTGGTCGGCACGATGTCGATGAGCGTGGCGAGGTAGTCCTTGCCGCCCACCGCCTCGAGCGAACCCATGCGATCGAGTTCGTTGGACAGCGTGAGCGGATCGACCACCGAGTTCTCGCGATGCAGCGCGACCATCGCCTTGAAGATCCGGCGATGCGGCTCGCGGTAGAACATCGTCTCGTCCACCAGCTCCGAGGCGCGCGACACGGCTTCGGCGTCGAGGAGCATGGCCGACAGCACGGCCTGCTCCGCCTCCTCCGAATACGGAGGACGCCGGTCGCGGAACGGATCAGCTTTGGGCTGCGGAATCGAAAATTCGGCGGGCGAGCTGGACATCTTCCCACGTGGGGCGCTTCCACGCGGGATTCCGCAGAAGCGCAGCTGGATGATAGGTGACGATCAGGGGGATCCCGTGAAACCGGTGCACTTGGCCCCGTAACTTACCGATCGGCGTGGTGGTCTGCAGGAGCGTCTGCGCGGCGAACGTGCCGAGGGCCAAAATGACCCGCGGGCGCAGCAACTCGAGCTGCCGCATCAGGTACGGACTGCAGGCCTTGATCTCGTCGGGCGCCGGATTGCGATTCCCGGGCGGGCGGTGCTTGAGGACGTTGCAGATGAAGACGTCCTCACGCTTGAAGGCGATAGCCTCGAGGATCTTCGTCAGCAGTTCGCCGGCCCGCCCAACAAACGGGCGTCCCAGCTCATCTTCGGTCTGGCCCGGCGCCTCGCCCACGCAAACAAAGCCTGCCGTGGGGTTTCCTTCCCCCGGCACGTGGTTCTTGGCCGTCTGGTACAGCGTGCAGCCATGGCAGGAGGCAATGTGCGCCGCTACGTCATCGAGCGTGGCAAGATGCGCCAGCGGCCCCGGCGGCAGGTCGCCCATGGCGCTGCCGACGATGAGCCCGGTGCCCGGGAGCGGAGCGCTTGCGTCAGTCGACGCGACACCCGGTGCGTCATCTGGGGCGGTCTTCACCGCCGGGGCGGATGGACGCGGCGTGCCTTTGGGCGCCGGGGCCTCCGCGCCAATGGATGACAGCGCCTCGCGCCAGTTGCCGGACGTTGGTGGCGCCGTGTCGCGCACCGATGGCGTCGGGCGAGCGTCGGACCCGGCGCGCGCAGACGGCGCCGGATGCTTGTCGCCCAGCACGCGCAGCACGTCGTCGACCGAGAGCGCGTCGAGCACAAACTCCGATTCTCCCATCTCGCGGCGCTGCTCGAGATAGGCGCGCAGGCGTTCCCTAGCGTCCATCGAGGAGCCCCGACACCCGGTCGAGAATGGCGTCGGCGACGTCGTCCTTGGACTGCAGCGGGAGCTCCACGCGACCGCCGTCGCGGCTGAGCAGCGTCACGCGGTTGGTGTCGGCGCCAAAGGCGGAGCCGTCTTCCACCTGATTGGCCACGATAAGATCGAGATCCTTGGACGCCAGCTTGGCGCGGGCGCCGGCCTCGAGGTCCGTGGTCTCGAGCGCGAAGCCGACGATCACGCACCCAGGGCGGCGCGCCTCGCGCGTCGACTTGAGGATGTCGGAGGTGAACTCGAGGTCCAACGACGGCGCGGTGTCGCCCTTCTTGAGCTTCTGCCCAGCGACCTGGCGCGGCCGGAAATCGGCGGGCGCCGCGGCCATCACGAGGGCATCGGCGGTGCCATCGCGTCGCGCACGGCGGCGGCCATCTGCTCAGTGGTTTCCACCGGCACCACGCGGGGTCCGACCGGCGAAGCCACGCTCAATGGTCCGGCGACGAGCGTCACGTCGGCGCCGCGCCGCCAGGCGGCCGACGCGATGGCCACGCCCATCTTGCCCGACGAATGATTGGTGAGGTAGCGCACGGGATCGAGCGGCTCGCGCGTCGGGCCCGCCGACACGACGACGTGCTTGCCGGTAAGCGTCGAGGGCGCCTCGAGAAGTCGGGCGATGTGCGCGCGAATGGCGGGGGGTTCGGGCATGCGTCCCGGACCGCTCCCTTCTTCGCGGCTGGCCAAAAGCCCCGTATCGGGCTCAAGCACGTGGTACCCGAACTCGCGCAGCCGCGCGGTGTTCTGCCGCACCTGCGGGTGCGCCCACATCCGGTCATTCATCGCCGGGACAATGAGTACCGGCGTGGCGCCGGCGGCGAGCAGCGACGCGGCGAGCAGGTCATCGGCGCGACCGGCCGCCGCGCGCGCGATGAAATCGGCGGTCGCCGGCGCAACGACAATGACGTCGGCCTCGCGCGGCAGGCGAATGTGATCGAGCGCGTGGCCTTCCGCGACGAGCTGATCATGTACGGGGCGTCCGGTGAGCGCCTCGAAAGTGATGGCCCCCACGAACTCGCGCGCCGAGCGCGTGAGCACGACATCGACGCGCGCGCCGGCGAGGGTGAGTTCCCGCGCCAGTGCCGCCGACTTGTAGGCCGCGATGCCTCCGGTGACGCCGAGGAGGACGCGCCGCCCGTCGAAGGGGCGCATCAGCCGCTCCGAAGTGCCTTAGCCTTCGGCGCGCCGACGCGGCACCACGCGATACTCGATCTGCCCGTCGGTCAGCTCTTCGAGCGCGCGGGTGGTCAGCTTCTTCTCGCCCGCCTTTGAGCCCATGCGCGGGAACTCATTGAGGACGCGCGCGTACTTGGCGGCCACCAGCACCGAGAGGTACTTGTTGGTCGCGTGGGCCGTGACTTCGAGGGGGGTGAAGACTCGCATGTTCGCCTTCCAGGTTAGACGTAATTCGCGATTTCGCGCTCGAGCCGGGCAATGAGCCCGGCCACCTGCTCGTCCAGCTTCGGCGCCCGTTCACGCCGCGTCATTTCGGCGTCCACGATAGCCGACACGCGCGCCACCGCGTGGTCCAGATCATCGTTTTCCACCACGTAGTGGTAGCGGCCAATCTCGTGCAACTCGTGCTGCGCGCTCCGCAGCCGGGTCAGCAGCTCGTGGCGGTCCTCCCCGCTGCCGCGCCGGGTCAGGCGCTCCACCAGCACGTCAATGGATGGCGGTATGATGAAGATAAGCACTGACTGCGGAAAGGCGCGGGCAAACTGCGCCGCCCCCTGCACGTCAATGTCCATCATCACGTGCTGGCCGCCGGCCAGCACCTTCTGCACCTCGGTGCGAAGGGTGCCATACGACCGGTCGTGCACCGTGGCGCTCTCCGCAAACTCACCGGCCGCGCGCCGCCGCTCGAACTCGTCGGGCGACAGGAAGTGATAGTCGCGGCCGTCCACCTCGCCCGGGCGCGGCGAGCGCGTGGTGCACGACACCGAGTAGCCGACGTCGGAACGCTCGGCCATCAGCCGCTTGTAGATGGTCGTCTTGCCGGCCCCCGACGGGGCGGAGAGCACGATGGGGAACGTGATCATTCGATGTTCTCCACCTGCTCGCGAATGCGCTCCAGTTCTTCCTTGATGGCAATGACGTCGCGCTGAATCTCGGCGTCGTTGGCCTTGCTCCCCGTCGTATTGGCCTCGCGCAGCATTTCCTGCAGGAGGAACCCCAGCCGCTTGCCCACGGCCTCGCCGGCGCCGTCGCGCAGCGCGTCGGTGAACGCGGCGATGTGCGTGCGGAACCGGTCGATCTCCTCGCCGACGTCGAGCCGGTCGGCGAGAATCGCGATCTCCTGCGCCAGCCGCTGGTCGTCGAGCGCGACCCCGTTGGCGAGCTTCGACACGTTCTCGAGGAGACGGTCGCGCTGGGCGATCACCCGCTCAGGGGCACGGGCGGCGATGCGCTCCACGGCGGCATTGACGACCGAGAGCCGCTCAAGCACGACCGCGGCAAGCCGAGCCCCTTCGCGCTCCCGCATATCGGTCAGTGCCGTGACCGCCGAGTCGACGATGCGCAGCAAGGCCTCCGCCGCGTCCTCCGGGAGTTCGTCTTCGGCCCCGACGCGCAGAACGTCGGGGAGGCGCAGCACCGTGGCCACGTCAACGTCGCCCTGCAGTCCGTTGGCGTCGCGCAGGGCCGTGAGCTGACGGGCGTACTCGGCGAACCGCGCCTCGTCGATGACCGCTCCGGCCGTGACCGTCCGCTCAAGTCGCGCCGAGACGGTGACGTGCCCGCGGGCGATCCGCTTGCGCAGCGCCTCGCGCACGTCGCTCTCCCACCGGCTCAACGCCGTGGGGAGCTTCAGGCTGGGGCTGAAGAAGCGGTGGTTGACGGTGCGAAGCTCGACGCTCACGTGGGCAGAGCCCACCAAGCCGTCGGCCGCACCGAACCCGGTCATGGAACGTATCATATGGAACCTGATAAGTTATTGAAACTGCAGGGCTTTGGCAAGTCAGCCCGCCGTTCGTCTAGTTCCAGAAGTTCCAGCGAAGTCCGTAGTACTGGAGCCGCCGCGGCATCAGATAGCCCGGCGCGGTCTCGTACAGTTTGCCCACCGTGTTTTCGGCCTGAAAGAAGACCGTACCGCTCTCGATCCGGATCTCCAGGCGAGCGCCGATGATGTCGGTTGGTCCGGTGGAGTTGCCCACCTGCCCCTCCGTGGTTGGAAAGAACATCGGCGTCCGATGGTCGTACGTGCCCGACGCGAAGACGTGGAAGTTGTCGCGCGGAAAACGACTCAACCAACTGGTACTCACGTATAACATGCCGTGCACGTCCATTTGAGGCCGGTACGCGCCGGACCCGTCCCAGCTGATGCCGCTGACATCGAACCTAATGCTCTTGTACAGCGGGCCGCGCGCCCCAAAGAGCACACCCTTGGCTTCACCGGTCCCCACCCGCACGAGGCTGCTGTCGAGCGCAACCGGGGCCGCCAGCGTGGTCACGCCGCGACTCATCATCCCGCCCGACAGTGTGACGCCAAACCACGTCGTCGACACCTCGAGCCGAGATGCGGTGAAGGCCGGCCCCCGCGACGCGGCAGACCTGGGATCGAAGCTGCTGAAGCCACCCGACACGTCGAGCCACCGCCAAGGCGCTGCGCGCGCCGACAGGTCAATGCGGCGGGTGGAGTCGGCGCCGCGCGACTCGGCGAACGCCCCGAGCGAGACGAACCGCCAATCGTAGCCGAGCCGCACGGACGGGGAGATCTCGGTGCGCCCCTGCATCGCCCGCAGTCGGGCCGTGGCGCTGGCGGTAACGCCCCAGCGCGAGGCGCCGCCGGCGAGGACGTACTGCGAGCGGGACGCGGCGAACGTCTCGACGCGCGGAATGTACACGGTGGTATCGGTGCCGCGTGGTGTTTTCCTCGTCGTGCTGTCAGTCCACGTCCGCACCGTGTCAGCGTCGTTTGACGCTAGTTGCGTGGCCGCAATGAACTGCATCCACGGCTGACCGACCGCGTCCGGATCACCCCAAGCGACGCGCGCATAGGCAGACGCCAGCGCGCCCTTGAACGCGGGCGAACCATGCTCGTTGGTCAGCGTCGTCGCCAACGGAAAGCTGATCGTGGCGGCACGATCGGCGCTGGTACGATTCCACACGCCGTCGACGCTCCACCGCTTCCACGCCCAGCCGAGCCGCCCGAAGGCCTGCAGCGAGGTACCGTCGCCGCCGGTGCGCGGCGAGGTGGTGCTGTACTGCTGTGCGCCAAGCTGTATGGCGGCCCCATTCTGCAGCCGACGGCCGAAGAAACCGCGGTAGAGATTGGTGTTCTCGCTTCCCGACGTGATGTCGGTGCGCGTCATCGGCATGACGTGATCGACGCGCCACGACCGCAGGTGCACTCGCAACTCGCCCGGGCCGCGCTCGACGCTCACGGCTTCGAGCTGCCAGAGGGGAATCAGCGCGAGGTCGAGCACCTCGCCGTCGCGCCGGTTGATGGCGTCCAGCTCGACACCGTCGAAGAAGACGCGCACGCGGCCGGCGTCGCCATTCCAGGCGACGAACTGGGCGGCGGGAATCCAGTTGGCGCGGAATCCGGTGGCGCCGGGAATCCGGCCGATGAGGTCGGCCAGTGTGGTGGCGCCGGCGGAGCGCAGCGATTCGCCCTCCCAGTGCCACCGCGTCCCCGATTCAACCGGCATCTCAGCGCGAGCCAGCGGCGCCTTGATGGTGTCGGGGGCGGGTTTCTTGGCCGCTGCGGCCGTGGAATCCTGCGCGCCAAGCGACGCACTCCCCAACAGCACGAGGGCCGCCACAAGGCGGCCCTGCAGGCGATGGCCGGCGAGACGCAGACTGCGACTCAGCGGGCCCTCCCCCGCGCGAATTCCACGAAGGTGCGCACCGGCACGCCGGTGGGTCCCTTGGGAATCACGGTCATGTCACTCTCGGAGTACGCGGTGCCGGCGATGTCGAGATGCACCCACGGCACGCCGGCAGGCACGAACTCGCGCAGGAACAGCGCCGCCGTGATCGTGCCGGCGCCGCGCCCGCCAATGTTCTTGATGTCGGCGATGTCGCCCTTGATCATCTCGCGATACTCGTCCCACATCGGCAACGGCCAGCCGGGCTCACCGCCGCGCCGC
>JACPFW010000019.1 GCA_016182795.1 Gemmatimonadota bacterium | reverse complement strand
ACGCCGTGGCGCCGCACTCGGCCCTCGGCTACCAGTCCCCCTTACAGTACCGGCAGTCCCGTGACACCTTAGCCACCGTCAGTCCAGAAACAGAGGTGATGGACTAAGCCCGAAGTGTTTCACGAAATGGGGGACAGACCATGCTTCCAGCGCTGGGGTGGAAGACGAGGACGTCGGCGACAGTTCCCCACACAGGATCGTGTGGATTGACGATCAAGGGCTCGATATCCTGCGCGAATAGATGGAATGGTTCGGACACGCGTAAACCGCCGAAACGCTGCAGCAGCGCAATCAGCATATCTCGAATGTGATAGCGCTCCCATAGGGGGCCGCTCTCGGCGCGCTGAAAGCCTTGCTGGAAGAGAGCCAGGGTGTGGGTAAACGGAAAGTGGCGCGGGGCGTTGGTGGCCTTGGTGGGCACGCCCGTCACGACAACTTTTCGCGCCATCGCAGCGCGTTGAGCCTTCTGTCTTGGCCCGTACACGTGCAGCAGCAGCGAAGACGTGCGCTGGTGCTCAAAGTGGCGAAACGCGGCGATGCGCTGAGAGAAGCTTGCAGGAACCAGCGGGTTCAGCCGCTCCGCTCCGGCGTTGAGCGTGCAGAAGTCACCATAGGCAGTAACATGTCGCACTATCTCGTGTGCACGATCGGGAGAGACCGGAAACCAATTCAGATCGAGCGGATCTGAGCCATCCGGCCGAATCGTACCCGACCCAAGATGTCGTACGAACTCCGAGAGGAATACTGCCTGCTCGGCAACAGTTGTAGGACGCGTGGCAACGAAGAAATCCCACAACATCCCGACTGACATTGCGGCGTTTCGCTGCACCGTCGGACTCGGAGCAATCAGGTGGTCGAAGTAGTCGACCAGCGACTGTAGCAGTCCGTCCGCAGTGAGTACCACACGCATCCCCTCCGGGTGTCCCCGAACGGGAAGAGTCAGTCTCTCATGGAACCGCGGCGTGTGGCTGAGTCGTCGAGCCATCGCCATCCGCAACAATAGGGTTAAGCTAATCGGACAGTACAGTACCCCTATTTTACGGCATTCCAGGAATAGCCGCTATCGTGGCGCGGGCTGCGAGGAGGGCTATCCCTACGCAACCAACTCCACATAGCCGAGGCTCACGGCTCTTCGCGCGACTCGCTTCTGTGCCCTCGCAACTTGACGAGCGTAACGCAGGAACCAGTGTCCAATTTCTGGTGCCTGCAGAATAAACTCGTGTAGCGGGCGCGCAGCCTTTCTCTGGTTACACCGTCGGCACGAGGCTACGCAATTCAGCAGGTTCGTTCCCCCCCCTGCCGAGGCCGGGATCACATGGTCGATGGTAAAGTTCTCGCTTTCGACACCCGTCCCACAGTAAACACAGTGACCTTCACATGCACGCCACACCTGATGCTTGAGCGTACGCTTCCAGGATAATCGTACAGCTCGACGCACCCCAGACTTGCACGCCAGGCATGCCGCCACGAGGTTCCCCGGGGCATGGTTCCCGCCGCGCGACAGTGGAATCACATGGTCAAGTGTCGCCGTCTCCAGCCCTAGCCGCGCCGCGCAGTACACGCAGCGACGGCCGCAGTCACGGAAAGTGGCGCGCTTGACATGCCGTTTCTGGTGAGGAACGCCGTGGTCATGACGGCGGGCCAAACCACGGGGGGAACGGGCCAGCGCGAACCGGTACATGCTCCGATGAGACATTGCACCTCGCCGGAAAAGACGACGCCCCGCTCTGGGACACTGGTCCCGAGCGGGGCGTGGCTGATGGGGAGGAGGCTCCAGCTCGCGTCCTGCCTAGGCAGACGCGAAAGTCGTCGCTGGATGGTATGCCCGTGTAAACCGGCCATCTGCCTCCATGGACGAGGGTTCCAGGGGGGAGGAACCCGCTATCGTCATATGGACGAGCAGAGATTTGCTTCGTAACACGAATTCCCGCAAGAGGCCGATTTGTGATCTCAGCCGCCCTCGGGTCAGCGTTCCGGCAACGTCTTCAAGAAGTCGGCGAGATACCCGCCCCACACCGCCGGCAGCGAGTGCGTGCCGTGCCCCCGCGTCTTGGGCGTGATGGGTAGCAGGATGAACCTGCCCTTCGCCACCTGCGGCATCAGCCGCTCCACGATGCCAAGCTCCGGCGGATTCACCTGGTCATCCGCCGAGTTGATGGCCAGCACGGGAGTGGTGACCTTGGCCAGGTGCGGCGAGGGATCGTAGTCGCGTGACGCGTCGAACTGGTAGAGCATGTCGTTGGCGTCGGTTGTCCGCATGCGCGCGTCCAGGTACGCGACGATCACCGAGTCCGCGGCATCGCGCGTCGGCGCCTGCTGATGCTGCAGCAGCGGCGCGCTCCCCATCATGAACAGCAGCTGCTGGGCCGCTCGCAGGCCGCGCGGCTGCGTGGTGTATTCCCCACCCCGATAGTCCGGATCGGTCGTGATGTCGTCCATCATCATCTTGCGCATCATCCGGTTGCGTCCGACGATCGCCGCCGGTGCGCAGGCAAGCGGCACCAGCCCGTCCGCGAAGTCGGGGTACGTGTACCCCCAGATCCACGCGTGCATGCACCCCATCGACGTTCCCATCACGAAGCGCAGGTGATTCACGCCCAGCCCCTGCGTGAGCAGCAGGTACTGCGCGCGCACCATGTCGTCGTACGTGTAGTGCGGGAACTTGGCGTGCATCCCATCGCTCGGCTTGCTCGACCCGCCATGCCCGATGCCGTCGGGGAGGATGATGTAGTAGCGCGCCGTGTCGAGCAGTTGCCCCGGCCCGAAGAGCACGCCGGCGTAGGTGGGCGACAGGAAACTGCGCCCCGACCCGCCGGTGCCGTGGAGGATCATCACCGCGTTGCGCACCACCCCCGCCGCGTCGCGCCGTGGCGCGCCGAAGGTGGTGTAGTGCAGGCGCAGGGCGGGCAGCGTTTCGCCGGTGGTGAAGCGGAAGTCGCGCGTGGTGAAGTCACCCTGCGTCCCTTGGGCGAGGGCCGCCGTGGCGCTGATGGCGAGGACGAATAGCGGATGCGTGAGTCGCATGGCGTGCTCCGGTTATGGCGCGAGCAGGCGGTCGACGAACGACCCCATGCCGTGAAAGTGGTCCAGATGATCGGGGCCGGTATTGCCGGCAAAGCCGAGTACCTCGAGCCGCCCTTTGGTGGTGCGGCTGAGCAGCTGCGAACCCATCGGCCCCCATTCGAGCACCGGCACGCGCTTGAGCTGCAGCGCGTCGAGCAGCCAGTCGGTGCATTCGGTAGTGCTCGCAAAGGTGCCGGGGAAGATCTCCGAGTGCGTGACGATGAATCGCTTCGTTCCCGCCGCGGCGAGCCGCGCAAAGTCGGCAAACGGAACGAGCCCTGTCGTGTCGATGGTGCCGCCATCGGCGAGTGGCTTGCCGTCGGGGAGGTACCCGGTGTGGATGCCGTCGAGCAGCAGCGCGCCGTCGACGCGCGGCAGGTTCTCCGGACGGCGCACGATCTCGCGGATGGCGCCGTACCCAGCGCTGAAGCCGCTCAGGTAGACCTGCGTGATGCGCGGCGCGCTCGTCACCTGCGCAATGCGCGCGAGGATCGTGTCGAGCATGCGGCCGTAGAGCAGCGAGTCGCGGGCGAACGGGCGCGAGTAGACCCCCGACCCGGCCCCCAGATAGACGGCGGCGACGACGAGCGGCTGCGCGCGCGTGGCGGCGACCTGCTTGGGGAGCCACGTGGCGCCCATGAAGTGAATAAGCAGTGGTGCCGAGTCGACGGTGAGCGCGCGCTGCGGAATGAAGATCTCGATCGGGCGCGGCAGGAGGCTGTCGATGGTGAGGTTCACGCCCGGTGCGGCGCGGCGGGACTGTTCGAGCCGCTCGTGCCGCCGCGTGCGCTCCTGCATCGGCGACGGGTTCTGCGGCGAAGGGGCTGGGGCCACGGCGGCCGGCGCTGGCGGTGCGGACGGCGGCGCGGCCGCTGTCTGCGGGGCCGGCGGCCGAGCCGGCGCACTGCCCGAAGCGCCGCCGCAGGCCAGCGCCACGCACGCTGCGGCCGATATAGTAACTATATGATACTTATTCATCCGACTCCTCCGCGAGCGCGCGGGGATACACCTTCACCCGGTCCCAGCGGCGCAGCACCACCTCGCCCGCCGGCGCACCGCGGCGCTTGCTCACGTCCGCGGCCCAGCAGACGTGCACTTCCACCTTGCCGCGCGCCTCGCGCGCCTTGCTGTAGAACGCGGCGTATTCCGCGGCGCGCTCCACAACCGGCTTGGGGATTTCCGGCAGCTTGTCGGGATTCCGAACCACCACGTGGCTCCCCGGCACCGCCGCCACGTGCAGCCACAGGTCCTGCGGCTTGGCGACCTTGAGCGTCAGGTAGTCGTTGTCGGTGGCCGCCTTGCCAATCAGCAGCTCAAACCCGTCCACCTCGGCGATCCGGTACCTGCGTCCCTTGCTCGGCATGCCTCAACGCTACTGCGTGGGCGACGGGGACGGGAGCGCGTCGGCTGGTTCGGAGCGCCTTGATGGCCGGCCGCTCCCCCTCCCCCGCCAACCGGACTACTTTTCGGGAGTTGCCTGGCCACCACGGCCCATCGCTGGCCCCCGACCGCCCAACTCATGGCTGCTTCTCCCAAGACGGACCGCCGCGCGGCCCACGGACTGACACGCGACCAATTGCTGGCCGCGTACCGCACGATGCTCCTGTCGCGCCGACTTGACGACAAAGAGATCCAGCTCAAGCGGCAGAACAAGATCTTCTTCCAGATCTCAGGGGCGGGACACGAAGCGGTGCTCACTGCCGCCGGCCTGGCGTTCAAGACGGGCTACGACTGGTTCTACACCTACTACCGTGACCGCGCGCTCTGCCTGCAGTTGGGGATGACCGCGGCCGAAATGCTTTACAGTGCCGTCGGCGCCGCCGCCGATCCGAACTCCGGCGGCCGGCAGATGCCGTCGCACTGGGGGCTCAAGCGCGCGAACATCGTCACCGCCGCCTCGCCCACGGGCACGCAGTTCCTGCAGGGCGTCGGCGCCGCCGAAGGGTCGCTGCGCGCCAAGCTGACGGGCATCACCGACGGCTTCGCCGATGACGAAGTGGTCTTTGTCTCGACCGGTGACGGCACCACATCGCAGGGCGAGTTCTGGGAATCGCTGAACACCGCCGCCAATCTCCAACTGCCGGTGGTTTATCTCGTCGAGGACAACGGCTACGCCATCTCCGTGCCCGTCGAGGTGAACACCGCCGGCGGCTCGATCTCCAAGCTCGTTGCCTCGTTCCCGGGGCTCTACATCCAGGAAGTCGACGGCTGCGACTTCATCGCCTCGCTCGACGCGATGAAGAAGGCCGTGGCCTACGCCCGCGCCCGCAAGGGGCCGGCGCTCGTGCACGCGCACGTCATTCGCCCGTACTCGCACTCGCTGTCGGACGACGAGGTGCTGTACAAGCCGGCGCACGAACGCGAAGCCGAGGCGGCCCGCGATCCGCTGGTGCGGTTCCCGAAGTGGTTGGTGGCCGAGGGACACGCCACTGAAACCGATCTCGCGGCGATCCAGGAATCGGTGGACGTCGAAGTGCTTGCCGCCACCGACGACGCGCTCGCTCAGCCGCAGCCGGCACCGGAAACGGCGATGTGGGCGCTGTACTCGCCCGACGTTGATCCGACGAGCGCCGCATTCGACACCGAGGATGCGCCGCAGTTCACCGGCGAGCCAACCACGATGGTCGACCTCATCAACAGCACGATGAAGGAGGAGATGCGGCGCGACCCGCGCATCCTCGTCTTCGGCGAAGATGTGGCCGACGTCTCGCGCGAGAAGTACCTCGGCACGGTGAAGGGCAAGGGCGGCGTCTTCAAGGCGACGCACGGCCTGCAGACGGAGTTCGGCGGCGCGCGCGTCTACAACTCGCCCCTCGCCGAGGCCAATATCATTGGGCGGGCGATTGGTCTGGCGCACCGCGGCTTCAAGCCGGTCGTCGAGATCCAGTTCTTCGACTACATCTGGACCGCCTACATGCAGCTGCGCGACGAACTCGCGACGATGCGTTGGCGGTCGAACAATGAGTTCAAGGCGCCGGTCGTGGTGCGCACCACATACGGCGGCTACATCCGCGGCGCCATCTACCATTCGCAGACAGGGGCGTCGCTGTTCACGCACTGCCCAGGCCTGCGCGTGGTTTGCCCGAGCACGGCGCTTGACGCCAACGGTCTGCTGCGCACCGCGATCCGCTGCGACGACCCGGTGATCTTTCTCGAGCACAAGCACCTGTACCGGCAAACGTACAACAAGGGGCGCAACCCGGGCCCCGACTACATGATTCCGTTCGGCAAAGCCAAGGTGCTGCGCGAGGGGACGGACATCACGGTCGTCACCTACGGCGCCACCGTGCAGCGCGCGCTGGCCGCGGCCAATCAGGCGGTCGACGCCGGCGGGCCGAGTGTGGAGGTCATTGACCTGCGCACGCTGCAGCCGTGGGACCAGGAGACCGTCTACGCCTCGGTGCGGAAGACGGGGCGCGTGATCGTCGCCTACGAGGATTCGCTCTCGTGGGGGTACGGCGCCGAGATCGCCGCACGTGTCGCCGACGAGTGCTTCGCCTGGCTCGACGCCCCCGTCAAGCGCATCGCGTCGCAGGATGTCTGGGTGGGGTATGCGCCGGCGCTTGAGGACGCGATCCTACCGCAGACTGGGGATTTTCTGAGAGCATATACTGAGGTGGCGAACTACTGATGGTAGATGGTCGATGGTAGGTGGTAGATGAGGGCCGGGGAACGTGATCCCGGCCCTCAGGCGTTCATCTACCATCCACCATCTACCTTCTGCCTTCAGCATGCTCGCCACTCTTTTGCTGGCCATGACGCTCTCCATTGATAGCACGCGGTTCCCGACCGTCACGTTCGACAACCTCGAGCGGAAGAGCTTCACCCTGCCGCGCGACTTTGGCGGCGAGCGGAACGTCGTGTTCATTGCCTTTCAGCGGCTGCAGCAGGCGGACATCGACACCTGGGTGCCGTTCGTGAAGGCGCTCGTGGCGCGCACGCCGGGCACGGAGTACTACGAGATCCCCACCATCAAGCGCATGATCACGCCAATGCGGTGGATGATCAACAGCGGCATGCGCGGCGGCATCGACCATCGCGACGCGCGCGAGCGCACCATCACGCTCTACCTCGACAAGGAGCCCTTCAAGCGCTCGCTCGGCATCGCCAACGAAGACACGATTCACGTGCTGATCGTGGATCGCGAAGGCCGCGTGCTGTGGCGGACGACGGGGGCGTTCAGCGAGGAGGAAGGGCGCCATCTCGAACGGGCGCTGACCGCCCGGTGAGCCGGCCGGCCCTTGCTTCAAACCGGCGTTGGCAGAAAGTTGAGGCACGTCGATCGCCCCTCACGCCGCCCCTCCGAGAAGCTTATGCGCCTCGCCCTGTCGCTCCGCGCCGTTGTCCCTCTCGTTGTTGCCCTCGCGGGCTGTTCGTCGAACCCGACCCCAGCTAGCCGGCCGCGGTTTGACGCGGCGCTCATCACCCGCGAACAGATCCAGGCCGGCCAGTACGCCACGGCGTACGACGCGGTCAAGACGTTGCGCGGCACCTGGCTCAACCTCTCGCGTCCGGAAAGCTTCCGGTATCCGTCGGTGATCCAGGTCTATCTGGACAACGTGCGCCTCGGCGACGTCTCCACCCTGTCGACCATCCAGACGCTCCCCATCCAGTTCATCCGCTTCTACAACGGACAGGAAGCGACCGCGAAGTGGGGCGTCGATCACGGCGCCGGCGCGATCTTTGTCAGCACCAAGGTGGGGCCCAAGGGAAGCTCGACGCCGCCGGCGGCGTAGCGCGAGCTCGTCGCGCCCGCGCCGTCAGGACTTCTTCTTCGCCTTGCCGTCGATCACGACGGCCGAGGGATCGTCGCGCAGCGGTCGTGGCGGGGGCAGCTCCCGCTGAATCTCCTTAAGCAACGAGTCGCTCAGCGCACGCGCTCTCGCGCGATCCGCCGGATTATTGCTCTGCCACAACCGTTTCATCTCGGCGGTGAGGCTCTGCCGGGCGCGAACTTCCGCCTTGAGCTCCACCGACGTGTACCCGGCCGGCAGTTCGCAGCGCGATGCGGGGACCACCTCCTTGCGCCACACCAGCACCTCTCGCGTCGTCGTCTCGGTGACGTCGCGCCGCCATTGGCGCTTCGTCACCGAGCGCAGCACCATCCCGCTTCGTATCCCGATTGGGGCGCCGGCGGTGACGGCCGGTTGGGTGGCGCGATGTGCCGCCACCAGCGGATCGGCCGGATCGTCGGCGATCCAGTACGTCGTCACCGTCGGCGCCGTGCCGATGACCCGCTCGCCGGCGCGCGCCGTGGTTGACGTTTCGAATTCGAATTTATGCGTCCGGTGGCCGAGTACCTTGCCGCCGTCACCGAGTGCCTTGACTTCGAACTTCGGCAGCGGGCCAAGCTCGCGCCGCATGGAATCGGCTTCCGCCCGCCCTGAAACCGCAATCGACATCACCTTGCGGGCGCGCGGCAGCACGTAAGTGGAGCGGACAGGCGGGCTGGTAATCACCTGATACGCTGTGGAGTCGCCAAGAAACGGCTCGCCTTCGGTGCGCGAGCAGACAGCCGACGCCCACGAGCGCGTGAGATGTGACCGTGTCGTCGTGTTCGACCCGCCCTTGCTCACACTCGTGACGCGCGCCTCAACATAGAACCCGGGCGTGCCCTGCGCGGCCAGCGCCGGCGCCACAAGCGCGCCGCAGAACGTGACGTGGAGGAATAGTCGCATGCCCCTGAACTTACCGTTCAGGGGCATGCGCGAAAGGGCGAATCGACGGAGCGGCTACTTCGCGTTCGGCGCCTCGTACACCACCTTGCCGCCGACGATCGTGAGCACGATCTGCGCGTCGCGGATCGTCTCCGGCGCGATGCGCGTGAGATCGCGGTCAATCATCGTGAGATCGGCGAGCATCCCCTTCTTGATCACGCCGCGCGTCTCCTCGGCGAAGCCGGCATGCGCCGCCCCCGACGTGTACGCACGCAGCGCGTCCTCCACCGTGATTTTCTGCTCAGGCACCCACCCGCCGGGGTGCTTCTCGTCGAGCGTGCGGCGCGTCACCGCGCCGTAGATCCCCATCAGCGGGATCGGCGGCGCCACAAACCAGTCGCTGCCAAACGCCAGTTTGGCCTTGGCGTCGAGCAGGCTCTTGAACGCGTACGTCCCCTTGGCGCGTTCGGGGCCGATCACCTTGTCCACCCAGCGGCCGTCGTCGATGGCGTGGTACGGCTGCATCGAGGGGATGACGCCGAGCGCGCCGAAGCGCGGAATATCGGCGGGGGCGATGTGCTGCGCGTGCTCAATGCGGAACCGCCGGTCGCGCGGACCGTTCTCCTTGGCCACGCGCTCGAAGATGTCGAGCTGCGTGCGGATGGCGCGGTCGCCGATGGCATGCACCAGCACCTGCAGGCCGGCGGCGTCGGCGTTCTTGGTCCACGTGTACAGGTTCTCGGGCGTGTTCACCATCAGGCCGCGGTCGTTGGGCGCGTCAGTGAACGGTTCGAGCATCGCCGCGGTGTGCGACCCGATGGAGCCGTCCACGAACCCCTTGAGACCGCCAATGCGCACCCACTCGTCGCCGTAGCCGCGCGCCTTCACCGTGTCGGCGAGCCGCTTCCAGCTCGAGAGAGGCACACTCGCATAGATGCGCGTGGTCAGCGTGCCGGCGGCGTGCGCCCGCTCAAACGCCGCCAGCTCACCCCACGTCCCCATGTTGTGCACGGCGGTTACGCCCTGCGCGTTCACGTACGCCATGGCGCCCCGAAGCGCGCGGTCGGTCATTTCCGCGCTCGGCGGCGGGACCGCACGGTCCACCACCGACATCGCGTTGTCCTTGAAGATCCCCGTCGGCTCGCCCGACGCGTCGCGCACGATCGTGCCGCCGTCCACGTCCTTTACGCTCTTCGTCACGCCGGCGGCCTTGAGCGCCGCCGAGTTGGCGAGGCTCATGTGTCCGTCGAGCCGGTTGATCCAGACCGGGTTATTCGGCGTGACAGCGTCGATCCACACCCTGGTGGGGAGCTCGCCGCCCCAGTTCTCGTGATCCCAGTCGCCATTGGTGATCCACGTCCCCGCCGGCACTGTCTTGGCGAACGCGGCGATGCGCGCGATGAACTCCGCCTTGGTCTTGGCGTCGCGCAGCTTCACCGACTGCAGGGCAAAACCGCCGTCGGTGAAGTGGACGTGGGCATCGATGAAGCCCGGCACGACCATCGCGCCGTGCGCGTCAATCACGCGCGTCTGCGTGCCGGCGAGCTTGCGGATCTCCGCGCTCGATCCGACGGCGGCAATGCGGGCGCCGTCGACCGCGACGGCATCAGCCCACGGGCGGCGCGTGTCGCCGGTCCAGACGCGGGCGTTGACGATGGCGAGACTGATCACGGCGGCCTGGGCGAGGATGTGCATGACGGCTCCGTCAGCGCCGTTCGAGTGCGTCGCGGACGTCGAGCAAAATCTCGAAGTAGAGCTGCTCGCGCCGATACGAGAAGTCGAGCGCCTTCATTCCGGCCTCGTCCTCCGTGGCCTTGGCGCGCTCGAACGCCTCGCGGTACATGTCGTCGAGGTTGGCAAGAATGCGTTCGCGGGAGCGGGACATGCGGAGATTCTCCAGGGCCGCGGTGGTGAGGCGCGGCGGATCAGTGTGCGAGGCAGCGACGGGCAACGCCGGCGGCCCCTCGAGGAGGAGCCGGCGTGCCACACCGAGCAGCTGGCTGCGGGCGTCGAAGGGCTTGGCCATGGGCTTCGTGCATTATCGCACGACCAGCCCCGCACACGAAAGGGGCCGACGCGTTACGGCGTCGGACGCTGCGCCAGCAGGCGCGCGACCGCGGAGTCTTCCTCGACGAACGGCAACAGGGCAGCCACCACCCCTTCGACCGTCTCGCCCTCGACCGCCATCAACGCCGGCGGCATCCGCTTGGCATCAATGGAGCGCGGGCCGGAGTTCCGGCGGTCCACCTCGATAACGGCGCGAACCGGTGTGCCATCCGCGGGCGTCAGCCGGCGGATGCGCACCGTCGCGCCTTCGCGCATCGTGCGTTCGTACAGCACTTCGGACACGTTGCTTCCTCGACGGATGCGTTGCCTATATCTGCCCACCGGCGTCGCCAGACGCAAGCGGTCAGCGGACCGGCGGTGGCGTGAGCTGGTGAAAGACGGCCTCGGCGACCGGTCGGCCGTCACGCAGATGCTCGACGACGATGCGCTCGAGAAGCTCGGGCGTGACCCCGCCGTACCAGACGCCCTCGGGGTACACCGCCACGATCGGCCCGCCGGCGCAGACGCCGAGGCACGGCGCTTCGCTGCGCTTCACGCGCCGTGGTCCGAAGAGCAGTCCCTCGCGCTGCAGCAGGCTGGCCAGTCGCGCGTAGAGCGCGCGGCCGCGCCGGTCAGTAGAGCAGTAGCCGCCCGTGCAGACCAGCACGTGGCGGGCGTAGGGCTCCATGATGGGCGGCTGGTGATCGTGCACGCCGCAAATCTAAGCGCACCGCGCGGCCGTCCGCTTGCCCGCACCCCGTCGCCCGCCCATCCTCCTCAGATGCGAAATCGCTTGCGCTGGATTCCCTTCGCCCTCGCCGCGTACGTCGGCGCCGCCGGTGCTCAGCGGCCTGCCGCGGCTGCCGCCACGCCCTCGCTCGCCGACTCGATGCCGGTGGATCCGGCGGTCATTCGCGGCACCCTGCCCAACGGACTCCGCTACTACCTCCGGCAGAATGGGAAGCCCGAGAAGCGCGCCGAGCTGCGTCTCGTGGTGCGCGCCGGGTCGGTGCTCGAGGATCAGGACCAGCGCGGCGTCGCCCATTACGTCGAGCACATGGCGTTCAACGGCACGCGCCGTTTTCCCAAGCAGGACATCGTGGCCTTTCTCGAACGCAGCGGGATGCGCTTCGGCGCTGATCTCAACGCGTACACGAGTTTCGATGAGACGGTCTATCAGCTGCAGATTCCCACCGACACGGCCGCGCTGCTCAACCGCGCGTTCGACGTGCTGCAGGACTGGGCGTCGGCCATCACCTTCGACAGCACCGAGTTTGCCCGCGAGCGTGGTGTCGTCATCGAGGAGTGGCGGTTGGGACGCGGCGCGCAGCAGCGCGTCGCCGACCAGCAGTTTGCCGTGCAGTTCCGCGGGTCGCGGTACGCCGAGCGTCAGCCCATTGGCACCAAGGGAAGCCTCGACAGCGCCACCGTGGCGGCGGCGCGGCGCTTCTACGCCGACTGGTACCGCCCCGACCTGATGGCCGTGGTCGCCGTCGGCGACTTCGACCCGAAGGCCGTTGAGCAGGCCATTCGCGAGCGCTTTGGCGCACTGCGCAATCCGAGCGGTGAACGGCCGCGCACCATCTACGACGCCGTGGACCACAACGACACTCGCGTCGTCATCATGTCGGATCCGGAGTTTCCGCAGAGCATGGCGCAGGTCGACTGGGTGCTGCCGGCGCGACCGCGCGGCACGGTCGCGGCGTGGCGAGCTGGCGTCGTATCGCGCATGTACAACGCCCTGCTCGGCCAGCGCTTTGGCGAACTGTCGCAGCGGGCGAGCACGCCGTTCGCCTTCGCCTTTGCCGGGATCGGCTCGCTGATACCGACGCGCGACGCGTTCACTGCGGCCGCGGTCGTCAAGGAGAACCGCTTCACCGACGCACTGGCGGCGACCCTGGTTGAAGTCGAGCGCGCCAATCGCTTTGGCTTCACCGCTACCGAGTTCGAGCGGCAGCGTGTGAGTCTGATGCGCGCCTACGAGCGCGCCGTCGCCGAGTCGTCCAAGACGGACTCGCGGGTCTACGCCGAACAGCTTGTGTCGCACGTGCTGCGCGCCGGGAGCATCGCCAACGCCCAGCAGGTGCTGCAACTCGCCACCGCGCTTCTACCGGGCATCACACTGAATGAAGTGAACGCCGCCGCGCGCGACTGGACGCCGCCGCGCAACCGCACGGTCGCCGTTGCCGCGCCGGCGCGCGCGGATATCGCGCTCCCCAGCGATTCCGCCATGCGCGCGGTGTTCGATCAGGTCGCCCGCGCGCCGCTCGTTGCGTACGTCGATTCCGCCGCCAATCAGCCGTTGGTCGCGCATCCGCCGACACCGGGCAAGGTCGTGCGCACCAAGACACTCGCCGACCTCGGCATCACCGAGTGGACGCTCTCCAACGGTATCCGCGTGCTGCTCAAGCCGACGGACTTCAAGAACGACCAGGTGCTGATGAGCGGGCGGCGCCCCGGCGGCTACTCCGTGCTTGGCGACGACGACTACCACGTCGCCTCGCTCGCGGAGTTCGTGCTGGGCGGCGCCGGGGAGTTCAGCGAGAACCAGCTGCGGCGTATGCTCACCGGCAAGGTGGCCAATGCCGGCGTGTCGGTGTCGGAGAACGGCGAGGGGGCATATGGGTCGGCCTCGCCACGCGACCTGCAAACGATGTTTGAGTTGTTCTGGCTGCAGGCCACCGCGCCGCGCCTCGACACCGCGCTGTTCAACGCCAGCCGCGCGATGATGAAAGCCGAGATGCAGAACAGCCGCAACACGCCGGATCAGGTGTTCAGCGACACCATCGACGTGGTCCTCGCCAACAACCATCCGCGGTTCCGGCTGTTCCAGCCCGAGCAGCTCGACTCGCTCGACGTGCAGCGCGCGTATCGCCTGTACAAGGCACGTCTGGCGTCGTTCAACGGCTTCACGTTCTACCTGGTTGGGAACTTCACGCTCGACGGCATTCGTCCACTGGTGGAGCGCTACTTTGGAGCCCTGCCAACGACGGGGCCTGTGGAGACGGTCGTGGACCGCGGCATGCGTCCTCCGGGCGGCGTGGTCACGCGAGTGGTACGCAAGGGAACGGCGCCCAAGGCGTACACGCGAATCTTCTTCCACGGCGCGTTCGACTACTCGTGGGAGCGCCGCCTCGAACTCGACGCGCTGGAGCAGCTGCTCGACATGCGCCTGCGCGACGCCCTGCGCGAGGACAAGGGCGGCACGTACGGCGTGGCCGTCGGCGCGTCGGGGAGCTGGATCCCGTACAAGCGGTACAGCGTGTCGCTCAGCTTTGGTTCATCGCCCGACCGTGTGGACGAACTCACCGCCGCCGCTTTTGCCGTAATCGACTCAGTGAAGCGCTCCGGTCCGACGACCGACGAACTGGCCAAGATCCGTGAGACGATACTGCGCACGCACGAGACCGGCCTGCGCGAGAACGGGGCGTGGCTCCGCTGGATGAGCGACCACGACGAGGACGGACGGGACCAGCATGCGACGGTGGAGTATCCCGCCCTGGTGCAGAAGCTGACGGGCGAGCAGCTGCGAGACGCGGCTCGGCACTATCTCGACTTGGCGCAGTACGCGCGGTTCACGCTGCTGCCAGAGGGAGCGCCGCCGGCGACGCCGTAATCAGGGAAGCTTGTTGTCTCCCGGTGGCGCCACGTACCGCACCGCTTCCACGGGGCGTCCGCCTTGCAGATGCTCGCTCACGATGCGCGCCGCGTCGTCCGGCTGCACACCGTGGTACCAGACGTCCTCGGGATAGACAACGACCATAGGGCCGTGCCCGCACTGGCCGAGGCAGCCTGCCTGGTTCACGCGCACCTCGCCCTTGATGCCGGCATCCACGACGGCCTGACGCAGCGCGGAGAAGACGTCCTTGGAGTTTTGCGTCGGGCAGGTCTTGCCCGACGTGCAGACGAAGAGATGATGCTTGTACTGTCCCATATGCCAAAGGTAGCGGAGGGCGTCTCGCGACAGCTAGTTTCGGCGAATGCCCACCCCCCACGACTTCTTCGAGATCGACATCCGCGTCGGCACGGTGCTGCACGCCGAGCCGTTCGAGCGCGCCGTGAAGCCGTCGATCCGACTCGAGATTGACTTCGGCCCCGAGTTGGGGATCAAGCGGTCGAGCGCCCAACTCACCGTGCATTACACGCCCGAGTCGTTGATCGGCCGGCAGGTGGTGGCCGTCACCAATATTGGAACCCGCAACATCGCTGGCTTCACCAGCGAAGTGCTCGTGCTCGGCGCAATGCCCCAGCCCACCGAAGTCGTGCTCCTCGCCGTCGACCACCCCGTGGCCAACGGCACGCGCATCGGCTGATCCCCCACCCGCAGGAGTCTCCGCATGCTTCGCCGTCTCGTGGTAGGCGCCGTTGTTGCTGCCGTCGTCGCCGGTCCGTTGTCCGCGCAACTGGCCATAACGCACGCCAACGTGGTGGACGTCACCACGGGGACCATCACGCGCAACGCCACCATCGTCGTGCAGGGACGCGTCATCGCGTCCATCACGCCCAACGGTGCTGTTCCGGCCGGTGCGGAAGTCATAGACGCCGCCGGCCGATTCGTGACGCCGGGGCTCATTGACGCGCACACGCACATTTCCACGCTCGCCAACGCGCGCCGCGCGCTCGAGAGCGGCGTCACGACCGTGCGCAGTGCCAGCGTGCCGCACTACGAGGACGTCGCGCTGCGCGAGCTGGTGAAGGCCGGCGTGCTCGCCGGCCCCGACGTGCTGGCCGCTGGCGTCTTTATCACTCCCGAGCTTGGCGAGACGATTCTCGCCGACCCGCGGCTGGGCGCCTATTACACGTCGGGGGTGCGCACGCCCGACGCGCTGCGTGGCGTGGTGCGCGTGAACCTCGACCATCACGTGGACGTCATCAAGACGCGCGGCACCGAGCGCGCGGGACTCCCCAACACCGACCCCCGCAAGCAGGTCTACACCGAGGCGGAACTGCGCGCCATCGTGGACGAGGCGCGCGCCGGTGGCGTGCCGGTCATGGTGCACGCGCACGGCGACGAAGGGGCGTACGCGGCGGTCGCCGCCGGCGCCAAGTCGGTGGAGCACGGCACCTTCCTGTCCGACAGCACGCTACGACTGATGAAGGCCAAGGGCGCCTACCTCGTGCCAACGCTCAGCACGCTGTACGACCTCGGACTTCCCGGCGGCGACTATGACGATCCGGTGCTCACCCTGCGCGCGCAGTTCATGATTCCGCGCGCCAATCAGGTGATCAAGGCGGCCAAGGCGATGGGCATCCCCATCGCCACCGGCGTGGACACCGACTACCGCCACGAATCGCTGAGTCGCGTGAGCCACGAGGTGCTGCGGTTCACGGAGCTCGGCTTCACACCGCTCGAGGCGCTCCAGTCGGCGACCACCGTCGCCGCCGACCTGCTGGGCATCTCGGCGAGGACTGGCCGCGTCGCCCCCGGACTCGAGGCCGACCTGCTGGTGGTGGAAGGGAACCCGCTCGAAGACCCACGCGCGCTTCAGGATGCGCTGGTGGTGGTGAGTAACGGGAAGGTGGCGGTGAAACGGATGCCGTTTGGGAAGCAATAGGAGGCAGACGGTAGACGGTAGACGTCGGGCGGCAATCGACTGAGATTTCGAATCGGCAGCCGGCACCCAACCATCTGCCATCCGCCATCTGCCCTCTGCCATCACTCGCCTCTCACCAATGCCATCCATCCGCCCTGACAACCACGTCCAGCTCACCTGGGCCGGCGACCACCGCTTCGACGCCGGCCGGCCCGGCGGGCCGCAGATTCGCATTGACGCCTCGGCGCAGACGGGGCCCAGTCCGGTCGATACGCTACTGAGCGCCCTTGGAGGCTGCACGGCCGTGGATGTGGTCGATATCCTCGCCAAGCGGCGCACGCCGGTGGAGGCGCTCCGGATCGACGTGCAGGGCGAGCGCCACGAGGGGACTCCGCGGCGGGTGGTGAAGGCGCATCTCGTGTATCACATCAACGGCGCCGGCATCGAGCGGGCGCACGCCGAGCGTGCTGTGGAGCTGGCCGTCACCAAATACTGCAGCGTGCGCGACTCGCTCGACCCGCAGATGCCGGTCACCTGGTCGATCGTCCTCAACGGCGTCTGAACCAATTCGGGGACTCCCCGCGTAATACAAACAGTTCATCGTTACCTCCCATCGCACGGAGCAATTCCGCATGCGCGTTTCTTCTCTGTTTCTGACCGTCGCCGCCACTCTGACGCTTGCCAGTCAGGCGTCGGCGCAGGTCTGGCTCAACGCCGACACCTCCAAGAAGGTGAACCAGTCCAACTTCCGCGCCCTCGAGGACTGGCCGGCGCCAGGCGACATGCGCCGCGCCTCCGGTGCGCCGGGCAACAAGTACTGGCAGCAGCAGGTGGACTATGTCATCAAGGTCGCGCTCGACACGACGACCCATCGGCTCACCGGCAGCGAGGTGGTGACCTACCACAACAACTCGCCCGACAAGCTCAACTACCTCTGGTTCCAACTCGACCAGAACATCGAAAAGAAGGACTCGCGCGCCAACGCCATGTCCGGCGCGCTTCCCAAGGGGATGGACCCGCGCTTCCGCCGCTTCCTCATGAGCGACGTCGAGTTCGGCTACACGCTCGCGCGCGTGCAGCTGGTGGACGCGCAGGGCAAGCGCAAGGACGCGCGCTACACGCTCAACGGCACGCAGATGCGCGTGAACCTCGACGCCCCGCTCGGCACCGGCCAAAAGGTGCAGGTGGCCATCGACTGGTCGCACGAAGTACCCAACGGCGGCCGCAACGGCCGCGGACAGAAGGAGAAGCTCAAGGACGGCTGGGAGTACCTGAACGCGCAGTGGTTTCCGCGCGCCGCCGTCTATGACGACGTGAACGGCTGGCAGAACAACCAGTTCCTCGGCATGGGCGAGTTCTACCTCGAGTTCGGCAACTACGACGTCAGCATCACCGTGCCGCACGACCACATCGTGCGCGCCACCGGCGTGCTGCAGAACCCCGCCGAGGTGCTCACCGCCACCCAGCGCAACCGGCTCAAGGTGGCGTTCGCCGCCGACACGCCCGTGTACATCATCAAGCCCGAGGAGATCGCCACGCCGGCCGTGCGCCCGGCGGGAACCGGCAATCTCACCTGGCACTTCAGCGCGCAGAACGTCCGCGACTTCGCCTGGGCGTCATCGCGCGGCTTTGCCTGGGATGCGATGGGTTTCCGCTACGCCAAGGGCGGCCGGACGATCGAGTTGAACTCGGTCTATCCGCGCGAAGCGATGCCGATCTGGAACAAGATCAGCACCAAGGCCATCGCGCAGACGATGGTCACCTACGGGCGGATGGCGTTCGAATATCCGTACCCGCAGGCCAGCAACGTGCACGGCGCGGTGGGCGGCATGGAGTACCCGATGATCGCCTTCTGCGGCGCGCGCCCGCGCCCCGACGGCACGTACGACAAGTCGCTCGAATACTCGCTGGCGTCGGTCACCATCCACGAGGTCGGGCACAACTGGTTCCCGATGATCGTGGCGTCCGATGAACGGATGTGGACGTGGATGGACGAGGGGCTCAATTCGTTCCTCGAACACTACGGCTCGATTGACTTCGACAAGGACTGGCCGGCCCTGCGCCTGCCGGGAAGCGCCAAGAGCATCGCCAACTTCATGCGGCAGGCCAATACGGTGCCGATCATGGAGCACTCTGATCTCAACACGCGCGGCACGTTCGGCCCCAACGGCTACACCAAGCCGGCGAGCGGCCTGGTGATTCTGCGTGAGCGCGTCACGACGCCGGCGGCATTCGACGAGGCGTTCCGCGGCTACAGCCAGCGCTGGATGTTCAAGCACCCGCAGCCGGCCGATTTCTTCCGCTCCATGGAAGACGGGCTCGGTGAATCACTCAACTGGTTCTGGCGCGGCTGGTTCTACACCGGCTACAACAACGACCAGGCGGTCACCAGCGTCGATCGCCAGGCGGCCAAGGAAGTGTTCGGCGACGAGTCGCGCGGCACGGGCTACTATCGCATCGCCATCGAGCAGAAGGGCGGCATCGTGATGCCGGTGGAGATGGACATCACCTTTACCGACGGCACGACCCAGCGCGTCAAGCTGCCCGCTGACATCTGGCGCTCGAACGAGAAGCTCTTCACGTACGGGATGGCGACCAGCAAGGAGATCGCGCAGGTGGTGATCGACCCGGATGAGGCGTTCGCCGATGTGAACCGCTCGAACAACACGTGGAAGAAGCCGGCGCAGGCGCCCCTGCCCTAACGCCGAATTTCCCGCAGCGCGTGCTGGAGTTCGGGCACGATCAACCGGGTCATCGCGAGTTCCACCGCGGCGCGTGACCCGGGCATCACCACGATGAACTTGCCGCGCGCCGCCCCCGCGAGCGCGCGGCTTAGCATTGCCGCCGCCCCGATCTGCTCCAGAAAGCTCAGCATCCGGAACAGCTCGCCGAAGCCGGGGAGTTCGCGCTCGAGCAATGGACGCACCACGTCAACGGTCCGGTCGCGCGCACCGAGTCCAGTGCCGCCGGTGCACAGCACGGCGTCGAGGTCGGTGCGCGCGATGGCCGCTTCGAGCGCGGCACGCAGCGGCGCCTCGTCGTTGGTCAGCAGCTCCCGGGCCACGACATGTCCGGCGTCGGTGAGCAGCTGTTCCATCAGCGCCCCCGACTCATCGGTGGCCTTGGTGCGGGAGTCGCTGACTGTGACAACGAGCACGCGCGCGCCAGCGCGGGTCGCCGCGTCAGCGCGGTGCGCGGCCGTGCTCGCCGAGCGTTCGTTGGCCTTGGTCATGACTGCAAATCTCGCTCCCTGAGCAGCGCATCGATACGCTCCCGCAGCGCGTCCGGTGCGCGGTCAACCCCTTCCACGCCCTCAACCGCGCGCAGGAAGGCCTGCGCCGAGCCGATGCGGGTACGGCACGGCGGGCATGCGTTCAGGTGGGCGCGCACCTCGGCGGCCAGTTCGACGTCCAGCTCGCCGTCGAGATACTCCCACAGCACGTTCGCGACGTCGCCGCAGCCGAGCGTTGCCGCCGTCGGTCGCATTCTGAACTGGGCGCGCCGGGATTCGGGAGTTCTTCTCATACCAACGTCTAAAGGCCGGGCGTGCCGTGTCGGTTCCCAACGGACCCACCGGGCGCGGCCGACCGCGCTAATACGCGCGCTCCGATTCCCTGAGCTCCATCAGCAGCTTGGCGTAGCTCTCATGACGCTCGGCCGAGATGGTGCCGCGCTCCACGCCGGCGCGCACCGCGCAGCCGGGCTCGGCGAGATGCGCGCAGTCCTGAAAGCGGCACTCCCCCAGCACCGGACGAAACTCCGGGAAGCAGTGGTCGAGCGACTCCGAGGGCAGTCCCCACATGCCCACTTCGCGCAGCCCCGGCGTGTCCACCACGTAGCCGCCGTCAGGGAGCGGCACGAGCACCGCGCCAACGGTCGTGTGGCGTCCCTTGTTCACCGACTCGGAGATCTCGCCCACCCGCAGACTGAGCCCCGGATACAGCGCGTTGATCAGTGACGACTTGCCGACGCCGCTTGGCCCCGTGAGCGCGGTGACGCGATTCACAAGCACGTCGCGCAGCGCGTCGAGCCCCTGCGGCTGTTTGACGCTTGTTCGATGCACCGGATAGCCCGCGCGCTCGTAGTTCGCGGCCAGGGCATCAACCGCTGCCGGATCACCCAGCTCCACCTTGTTGAGCACCAGCCGCGCGGGAATCTCGTTGCCCTCGGCGATCACGAGAAAGCGGTCAATCATGCGCACGTGCGGCTCGGGCTTGGCGATCGCAAAGACGATGACCACCTGGTCGACGTTCGCCGCCACCACCCGCTCGCCGCGGGCGCCGCCCGGTGCGCGGCGCGCGAGAAGCGTGCGCCGCGGATGGATGCGGGTGATGCTCCACGCGCCGCCGCGCATGTCCTCCGCGATATCCACGTCATCGCCAACGGCGAGTTTCTCGAACCCGTCCTGCTTCAATCGGCCACGCAGCGAGACGTCGTGTTCGGTGCCGTCCTGCGCACGCACACGCCAGACGCCGCCCGTACCGCTCAGCACCACGCCGCGCAGGAGGGGACCGCGCGTCACCGGGCTGTCGCTCACGCGTCGTCCTCGCGCATCACGTCAAACCAGCGTCGCCCGCGGTCGCCGTCGCGCGCGACGATCAGCGCGTCGAGCAGCCGCTGGCACTCGGTGAGCGGGAGCGCACTGACCATCTCGTGCGCCGCCTCGGCGGTGTCGGCGTGCGCCAGGAAGTCGGTTTCGAGATGGCCCTCGATGCCCTGCTGGCCCATCCGCTTCCACTGCAGGAACACCAGATACGCGCCAAACGGCTTCGTCGCGTCGCCGGTCTCGTCGGTGAGCACTTCGAGCGAATACGACAGGCCGTCCCGCCCCTCGAGCGCCGCGGCGCGGCCGTGCACCGCGGCGTAGCCGCCGACGGTATTTTCGTCGCCGCGCGAATGATCGGGGGGCAGGAACCGGCCGTGGCTCACCGGGACTTGAACGTCTCTTTCAGCACGTTGCCCGTGATGAACCAGAGGTTCGCCGGCCGCTCGGCCATGCGCCGCATCAGGTACGGATACCACTGCGTGCCGAACGGTACGTACAGACGCAGGCGCCAACCGTCCTTCACCAGCCGCTCCTGCAGGTCGCGACGCACCCCGTACAGCATCTGGTACTCAAAGCGCTCGGGGCCGATGCCATTGGCCTTCGCCCACGCGCTGAGTTCATCGATGATGGCCGGATCGTGCGTCGCGATGCCCGGATAATTGCCGTGCTGGATGAGCGCCTTGGCGCACTCCACGTAGTTGCGGTCCACGTCCTTCTTGTCGGGGAACGCCACGCTCGCCGGCTCGAGGTACGCGCCCTTGCAGATGCGCACGCGGCAGCGCTTGGCGTTGGCCCAGTCCACGTCCTGCCGAGTCCGCCGCAGCATGCTCTGCAGCACGATGCCCACATGCTCGGCGTAGTCGGGATACAGCCGCTCGGCGAAGAAGTCGAGCGTGCGCTGGGTCAGGTCGCTTCCTTCCATGTCGAGCCGCACAAACGTGCCGTACTGCTTGGCGCGATCAAGGATCGACCGCGTGATCTCCGCGCACAGCGAGTCGGAGATGTCCTGCCCCAGCGACGTCAGCTTCACCGAGACATTGGCGTCGAGCCCGCGGCGGTGGATCTCGTCGAGCAGTTCGAGGTAGCGGCGACCTGTCTCGCGGGCCTCCGCTTCACTCGTCACGCTTTCACCAAGCTGGTCGAGCGACGCGGTGACCCCGGTGGTGTTGAGCACCGCCACCGCCTCGCAGGCGGCGCCGATCGTCTCACCGGCGATGAAACGTGAGGCGACGTTCTTGGCAAAGCCGTTGTTGCGGACGAAGCGGAAGATGGACTTCTGGCGTGAGAGCCAGATCAGGCTCGAGCGAAGCATGGCGTGTTCTTATGGAAGCAGGCGGGCCGGCACGACCGGCGCCTTCGTGAGTCGGCAGACCGGAACACCGCCCCCCTGGGCGGCGGGCCGGGCGGTGGCGGCATCGTACAGGTTCCATGTGCCGAAGCCGTCATCGCTGTTGGGATCGAGCAGCAACTGAGCGAGCACGCCAAGCGGCTGGCGTGCGGTGATGATGAGGGCGCCGTCCGGCACGGTGGCCGAGCTCGGCACCCACCGCCCCTCGAAGCGCGTCTCGCGGTGCCCCTGGAACGGGCGCGGCGACGCGACCACCGAGTCGGCGGCAAAGCATTCGGCGCCGGCGAAGACCGCCGGAGCCAGCGTGCGCTCGACGCGCACGCCGTGCAGGCGCAGCATCGCGCCCACGGTGTCGGCTGCGGCGGGGGACACCAGCCACCCCCATGGCACAGTCGCGGTGCGCGTCGCATCGAAGCGGTCGCGCACCGGCATTGGACTCGTGACATACTTGCCCGTGCGCCGATAGCCGCGGCGCACGCCGGGTTCAGCGGACGGGGTGTCGCTCTTCTCGAGCAACTCCTCGATCACCGGCTGAATCGAGGGCTTCGCCGTGAGTGCGGCGCGCACCGGCACTTCGGTCACCTTGCCGGCCGCCACCGCCGCGTCCGAGGCGCGGGTGAGCGCCAGCACCGCACGCGACTTCTCGGCGGTCAGCGACAGCAGTTCAGAGACAAACGCGTAGGTCGACTTCACGCGGCGCTCAAATGGATCGTGCGAGTACGCCTCGCTCAGCACGGCAAGGCGTCCGCGCAGGGCGTAGTAGTTGACGCCGTATCGACCGCGGTGATCGTAGGTGGACCACGACTTGGCTTCGCCTGGCGCGGCCGGCCCTTCGTCGCCCGTGAAGTTGCCGTAGTCGAAGATCTCGTAGTGGTGCTTGGTGCGCACCCGCTTGCGGAGGGTCGGCAGCATGGAGTCGCGCACAAACGCGCCGCCAAAGGT
>JACPFW010000009.1 GCA_016182795.1 Gemmatimonadota bacterium | reverse complement strand
AGGGCGTAGGCGGCGCTGGTGGTGAAGCGGAGGACATCGATGATAGCGACGACGTCCGCTTGGATGGGCGAGGGGAGAAGAGTGACTTCTAGGGGCACGAGACTGGAACGGGGAGGAGGTAGAGGCGAAGGGTTGGGACTTGGGAGTGGGGACGAGGAGGGGGAGTGCAATGGATTGATGATGGACGGAAGGAATCGGTGATGAACGTCGCGGGCCCTGCCCTACCCTTCGACCATGGACATCGCGCTCCTGCAGGAACTCGCCACTTGGGAGGAGGGGGTGTCTCCCGCCGAAACGGGGGATCCGCTCTGGAAGTTGCATTCGTACCGCATTGCGCGGTACCTGCTCGACTGCTGTCTCGCCGACACTCGCGAAGCGCGTCCGGCGCTGCACCCCCAGACAGTGGATCAGCTGCGGCGCTCCGTGGCGTCGATCAGCGCGAATATCTCAGAGGGCTACTCGCGACGGACGCCGACGGATCGGACGCGATTCTACGCGTACGCATTGGGGTCGACGCGCGAGGCCGTCGTCTGGTACTCGAGCATCCGCGAGCACCTCCCCGAATCGCGCGTCCGTCACCGCGTGGATCTCATTGCGCAGGTGCGGCGGCTCATCCTGGGCATGCACGCCAAGGTGGGACGGACGGGAGGGTGGATTCCGAAGCCGGAGAGAGGATAGGAACGGGGAGGGGGTACAGGCTTTAGGAACGGGGAGGGGGTAGAGGCTTAGGGTTGGGAATGGAGATAGGGAACGGGGAGGAGACCCTTTTGGCCCCCTCCCCGTCCCCACTCCCTTTTCTCAACCCTTCGCCACTACCTCCTCCCCGTTCCAGCCGTTCACTCCTCAAAAAGATCCTTCCCCTCCCCCTCAAGGAACTTCGTGTGCACATCTCCCTTCACGAACGAGGGGTGGCTCATGACCTTGCTGAGGAACGGAATCGTCGTCGTCACGCCCTGCACGATGAACGTGTCGAGGGCGAGGCGCATTTTGGCGAGCGCTTCGGTGCGGTCGTCGCCGTGCACGATGAGCTTGGCAATCATCGAATCGTAGAACGGCGGCACGGTATAGCCGGCGTACGCGTGTGTGTCGACGCGCACGCCATTGCCGCCCGGCAGGTGAAAGACTTCGATCTTCCCGGGCGAGGGCTGGAAGTTCTTGAACGGATCCTCGGCGTTGATGCGGCACTCGATGACGTGCCCGTGCATGGGCGGCGTCTCCTTGTGCTTGAGGGGCTCGCCGGCCGCGACGCGGATCTGCTCCTTCACGAGATCGACACCGGTGATCATCTCGGTCACGGGATGCTCCACCTGAATGCGGGTGTTCATCTCCATGAAGTAGAACGATCCGTCGGTATCGAGCAGCATCTCGACGGTGCCGGCGCCGACATAATCAATGGCCTTGGCGCCGAGCACGGCCGCTTCACCCATCCGCTCGCGCAGCGCCGGCGTCATGGCCGGTGACGGCGACTCCTCGATGAGCTTCTGGTGGCGCCGCTGCACGGAGCAGTCGCGCTCGCCGAGGTGAATGACATTGCCGTGGGTGTCGCCGAGCACCTGGAACTCGATGTGGCGCGGCCGGCGGAGGTACTTCTCGACGTACACATCGCCATTGCCGAACGCCGACAGCGCCTCGGTGCGCGCCATCTGGAACGACCGCAGGAACTCGTCCTCGTCGTTGGCGACGCGCATGCCCTTGCCGCCGCCGCCGGCGGCGGCCTTGATGATCACCGGGAAGCCGATCTCGCGGGCAAAGCCGAGCGCGGCCTCGGGATCCTCGACCGGCCCGGGCGTGCCGGGGACGACGGGGACGCCGTTTTCGGTCATCTTGGCGCGCGCCGCAGCCTTGTCGCCCATCATCCGGATCTGCTGCGGCGTGGGCCCGATGAACGTGATGCCGCTCGCGGCGCACGTCTCCGCGAACTCGGCGTTCTCGGCGAGGAAGCCATAGCCCGGATGGATGGCATCGGCGCCGGTGATCTCGGCGGCGGCGATGAGACGCGGAATGCGCAGGTAGCTCTCGCGCGCCGGCGCCGGGCCGATGCAGACATCGTCGTCGGCAAAGCGCACGTGCAGCGACTCGCGATCGGCCTCGCTGTACACCGCAACCGACTGGATGCCCAGCTCGCGGCAGGCGCGGATGACGCGCAGCGCGATTTCGCCGCGATTCGCAATTAGGACTTTCTTAAACAAGGCGAGTGATGGCAGAAGGCGGATGGCAGATGGCAGACGTTGCGCGTGAAGGCGATGCCCGGTGCGCAGCGCGCGCATCCGCCATCCGCCGTCCGCTATCCGCCATCACGTGCGTGCTCACTGTGTAAAGGAATCCCAACTCGTGTCGCTCGTCCCGGCGATGCCCTGCACCTTGAGGGCGAACTCGCTGGGGTTGGTGGAATGGAACAGCGCGTTCTCGTACGAGATGACGCCCTTGGAGTACCACGCCATCAGCGACTGGTCGAAACTCTGCATCCCGTACTGGACCGTGCCTTCCTTGATGAGATCGGGAATGTTGAGCGACTTGTTCATGTCGCGAATGTTGTCCTTGACGGCCGCGGTGTTGATGAGCACTTCGCACGCGGGGACGCGGCCGGGACGGTCGGAGCGCGGCACGAGGCGCAGCGAGACGACGGCCTGCAGCGCCGTGGACAGCGAGAAGCGCACGTCGGCCTGCTGGTGCGGCGGGTAGAACGACAGCACGCGGTTGATGGTCTGCGTGGCGTCGGTGGTGTGCAGCGTGCTGAACACCATATGTCCGGTGTCGGCGGCCTTGAGCGCGATCTCGAGCGTTTCGAGGTCGCGGATTTCGCCGATCAAGATAATGTCGGGGTCCTGCCGGAGCACGCGGCGCAGCGCCGAGGCGAACGAACCGGTATCGAGCCCGACTTCGCGCTGGTTGATGTTGCAGTTGATGTCGCGATGGAGGAACTCAATGGGATCCTCGATCGTGATGATGTTGGCGTGCCGCGTCTCATTGACGTACTGGATCATCGACGCGAGCGCCGTCGACTTGCCGGAGCCGGTGATGCCGGTGACGAGCACCAGCCCGCGCGGCTTCATCGCGATCTCTTCCAGCACGGGCGGGAGATTGAGGTCGCGAATCGACGCGGCCTGGAACGCGATGGCGCGGAAGACGAAGGCGATCGTGCCGCGCTGCTGATACATGTTCACGCGGAAGCGGCCGATGCCGGGGACGCCGATGGCGAAGTCGGCTTCCTTTTCGGCGTCAAACTCGCGCTTCTGCTTCGGCGGGCAGATCTGCTCGCCGATCGACTTGAGATCCTCGGGGCGGAGCGGCGGCAGCTCGAGCGGCGAGAGTTCGCCGTTGAGGCGCGCCATCGGCGGTCGGCCGACCTTGAGATGCAGGTCGGACGCTCCCATCTGGACGGTCTTCTGGAGCACGATCTTGTAGTTGTACGGCGGCGCCGGCGGCTGGGCGCCACCCTGCGCGGCGTCGACGGCCGGCTGGGCCGTGCTCGGACGCGGTCCCGTGGGATCAGCCATTGGGATCGATGCGGAAGAGCGGCTGGCCGAACTCGACCGGGTGCGCGTCGGTCACGCAGATCTCACGGATGGTGCCGGCGACTTCGCACTCGATCTCGTTCATGATCTTCATGGCCTCGATGATGCACAGCACCTGCCCCTTGGTGACGGTGGAGCCGACCTGCACATACGGCGCGGCGCCGGGCTCGGGCTTGGAGTAGAACGTGCCGACCATCGGCGACTTGACGTCGACCAGCTTGGACGCGGCGTCAGCCTTGGCCGCCGCTGCGGCCGCAGCCACGGCGGCGCCGGGCGAGACGGGCGCGGCCAGCGTCACCGCCGGCGGCGCCACCGGGGCGGCGTGCGTGGCATGCATCACCGGCGCGACGGCGTGCATCGCCGCCCGCGCCGACGGCGTCTTGCTGATCCGGATCTTCATCCCCTTGTCGGAGGAGATCTCGATGGAGTCCACGGTCGATTCGTCGAGCATGTCGACGAGCTTCTTTACGTAGCGCAGATCAATCATCTAGGAGACTCTCAAGAGAGAAACAACAGAGAGACAACAGAGAGACAACCGAAAAACAACAGAGGTTCACCCGATGACTAGGAGGTCCCGAGAGAAACTCGTGAGCATCACGGGCCCATCGTCGGCGAGGAAGACATCGTCCTCGATGCGCACCCCGCCCCAGCCGGGCTTGTAGATCCCGGGCTCAATTGTCACCACCGCCCCTTGGGGCAGCGGCGCATCGGCGGTCCGGGCCAGGCGCGGCCCCTCGTGCACTTCGAGGCCGATGCCGTGCCCAAGCGAGTGCCCAAAGAGCTCGCCGAAACCGCGGGACTCAATGTAGTCCCTCGCAATCGCGTCGGCATCCCTTCCGCGCATTCCGGCCCGAACACCTGCCGAAGCGCTCAGCGTGGCCTCGCGTACCACGTCGTGAATGTGCTGCATCTTCGGTTTCACGCTCCGCAGCGCAAACGTGCGCGTGATGTCGCTGCAGTAGCCGCCAAACGACGCACCGAAGTCAATCAGCAGAAACTCGCCGCCCTCGAGGGCACGGGTCGACGCGCGGGCGTGCGGCAGCGCCGCGCGCGGGCCGGAGGCGACGATCGTCTCAAAGGGCGTGGCGTCGCTGCCGAGGTCGCGGAGATGATGTTCGAGGATGCCGGCGACCTGCCGCTCGGTTTGCCCAACCTGCACCTGCGCGATGGTGCGCTCGAGCGCCGTCTCGGCGATGCGCACGGCTTCGCGAATCAGCGCGAGCTCCCCGGGATCCTTGCGCTCGCGCAGCGTCTCGACGAGGCCGGAGTTGGCGCGGAACTGCCAGCGGCCGGCAAGCTCGGCGAAACGCTCGTAGTCGCTGAAGAGCACATGCGTCGACTCAAAGGCGAGCACCTGGCCGTGGGGCGCGGCGGCGAGGACGTCGCGCAATCCGGTCCACAGCGAGCTGGACTCGATGCGCACGACGGCGTGGTCGCCCACCTCCTCGACGACCTGCACGGCGTAGCGGAAGTCGGTGATGAGCACCGACGCGGCGTCGGCGAAAACGACGAGCAGGGCCGCCGACCCGGAGAAGCCGGTGAGATAGCGGATATTGGGGAGCGACGTGACGAGCAGTGCGTCGCACTCACGGTCGCGAAGCGCGGCACGCAGGGCCGCGAGACGGTGCGGACGGCGGTCTTCCATGACAGGACGGGGTGGAATCGGCGCGCTTACGCGCGCAACGCCGCAACCAGCCCACGGAGGGCCAGTGCGTATCCCGGCGCGCCGAACCCGCACAGGATCGCGCGCGCGCCAGCGGCGAGCGTGGTGTGCCGGCGCTCGGGTTCGCGCGCGAAGATGTTGGTGAGGTGCACTTCGGCGTACGGCACAGCCACCGCCGACAGCGCGTCGCGAATGGCAAGGCTCGTGTGCGAGTAGGCGCCGGCGTTGATGACGATGCCGTCGGCGCTCCCCTTGGCCCCATGAATCAGGTCGATGAGCACGCCCTCGTGATTCGACTGCCGGCACTCGACCGACACGCCGAGCTCGGCTCCCACGGCAACAAGGTCGCGCTCGATGTCGGCCAGGGTGGTCGTGCCGTAGAGATGCGGCTCGCGCGTGCCAAGCAGATTCAGGTTGGGACCGCTGAGGACGAGGATCTTCACGTGCCCTTGAGCCCCTTCAGCCAATCGGTGAACTGCGCAATGTCATCCCCGGGCGCAGCGGGGGTCGGCGGCGGCGCGACCGGTGCGGACTCACCGCCTTCGGCGCCGGAGAAGAACTGGTCGAAGCGCAGGCGTGTCGACTGGCGCTGGACGCCGAGCGGCGATCCGGATTCGTCACCCTTGAAGACGGAGTCGAGCGACAACTCATCGGCGACGCGGCGCGTGGGTTCGCCCTTGATCGGGGCTGCGGGGACCCCACCGTATGCCGCGGCCATGACCAGCGCCGCGCCCTCGTCCGCCGCGCCGATGCCCGACATGCCGAACAGCCGGTCGAGCGATCCGCCGGGAGCGACCGGCACTTCACCGACTTTCGCCGGCTGCATCGCCACAGGCGACTCCGCCGTCGCCGCAGGCGCGGGCGCCGCGGCCGACACCTCGGGCGGCGCGCCTGGCAACGTCGCCGGCGCCGCCACACGCTCGGTGACTCCACCGCCCGGCACCGCGCGTCGCCCCGCAATCCGCGACAAGACGTCGCGCGCGGTCGGACCAGCGGGGGGCGGCGGTGCGGGAGCGACGGGCTCGGGCACCATCTCCATCACCGGCTCCGGCGCTTCGACGGCGCGCACCACGAGCGGCGTAAAGCGCGGCGTTGACGTCGAAGCGCGAACCGGCTCGGGAATCATCTCAATGATCGGCGCCGGGCCGGTGGGCGCTTCGACGATCGGCGGTGAGCCGGCTGCCACAGGAGCGACCTCGGCCGTCGGCACTTCGGCCGCTGGAACTTCGGCCGCCGGTGCTTCCGCCGCCGGAACTTCGGGCGCCGGCGCGGCGGGCTCGGCTGGCACCGTCGGGATGCTCCCCGAGCGGCGGAGTTCGTCCGCGACCGCGGCGGCTTCGATCTCTTCGCTTACCGAATCGATGGCCAGACTCGAGCGCGTGCCGTGCTCGAGGTGCCGCACGCGCTCGGCGAGGCCGTGATCATCGGGGTTCTGCGCGAGCAGCTGGCGGTACACGCCGAGCGCTTCCTCGCGGAATCCCTGCTGGAGATACAACTCGGCCATCGTCTCGGTGACGAACGGCGAGGGCGGCGTGGCGATGTCGGGGGCGGCAGCCAGGACTTCGTCCGTTGGCTCACGGCCGACGAACGAGTCGGCGAGGAAGCCCTGGTCGTCGACGGTGGCGGGTGATGCATCGCCGCCAACGACGACGTCGGAGATGGGCGCGTTGCCGAACAGCGCGTCGAAGTCGGAGGCCGTCGCCGGGGCGGGCGCGGCCGGCGCGGCTGTCTCAGCAGCTTCGACGGCAGCCGCCGGTTCCTCGGCGGGGCGCTCGTACGCCGGCTTTGGCTCGGTGACGGGCTCGCCAATCGAGACGGCGTCGCCGGTGTCGATCACCGGGAGCGAATCAAGCAGGCTGATGCGCGGCGGCGTTTCGTCGATGACGTCGGCGCTGGCGGTAATGTCGAGCGAATCGCCGAACGAAGGCGCCTCGTCGGCGACGCCGAACATCGACGGCTCTTCCGCCACGGGCGCGTCGAAGGAGGTGTCATGCACCTCGATCTCCCCCGCCCCGTCGCCCAGCGACGTGTGCTCCAACCCAGCCATCGCCGCGGTTTCGATCTCGGGCGCCAACTCGCCCGCGTCGACGAGCGTCATGCCCTCGTCGATGGTCGGCGCGGGTTCGAGCACCGCCGGCGGCATCTCCTCCGACGGGGGCGGCGCCTCGGCGTCGAGCGCGGATCCGATATCGATTGTCGGCGTGGTGGCGTCAGCGAGGTTGAGATCGAGATCCATCAAGCCGATGCTCAACCGAGGCGCCGCGGCCGCGATGGGCCTGGGCTCGGTGGACGGCTCGGCCGGGACAACGGGTGCCGGCACGACCGGTGTGGGCGAGGCCGACGCGGCGATGGACTCGATCTCCAAATCCGGCACCGCAGTCACCGGCGCCGCCGCCACGTCCACGACGGGCGCGGCCGGCGCGGCGGCCTGCTCCGCATAGTTGGGCATCGGAGGCGGGGCGTGCGGTGCTTCGACGACAACGGTTGGCGCCGCGGTGAGCTGGCTCAGCGACTCGATGAGCGCGGTGGCTTCGTCGTTTCGCGGATCGACTTCGAGAATGCGCTGGTACCAGTGTCGCGCCGACCCGGCATCGCCCTCGCTCTTGGCGATGTCGCCGAGGTGACGGAGGGCGATCAGGTTCTCGGGATCCAGCGTGAGCGCCGATTCGAAGACCGTCTTGGCCTCGGCCTTCCGCGCGGACTCGAAGAGGGCCTGGCCGTAGACGATGTGTCCGCTGAGGTGCCCCGGTTGCTCCTCGAGATGCATACGGCAGAGATCGATGGCCGCATCGAGGTCCCCCGCCTTGCGATACTCGTTGGCGAGCGGCGCGAAGAACCGGCGCGGGTTCTCCTCGTAGCGCTTCTTGAGTTCGTCGACGCGGGTAGCCATGGAGCGAGAATGGGGAACGAGGAGGAGGGCCGGGACTATGAGACGGGGGACGGGATCAGGGACGGGGGCCGGGACAGCACTCGTGCCCTGCGGGACACAGTATCTGGTGAATGTACCACGCCGTTCGAACCAGCGTCAATCAGAAGTGCCCACCCGACTTGATCTTAGGCCGCTCGCCCGGATAGCTTTACAGGCTAACTCAGATGCGAGCAGGCCGCTGCGCGGGCGCCGGTGTGGTGTTCGTTCAGCAGGTCATCGTGTCGTTTCTTCACTTCGTTCCTGGGAGTTGCTGCGCCGTGCTGCAAAACATGCGGAGCGCCGCGAAGTACATCTGGATCTTCATCTTCATCGCCTTCGTGGGCGGGTTCCTGCTCGCGGAAACGTCGGGACTGCTTGGCCGCGCGCCAGTGACGACCTCGACGATCGTCGCGACCGTGAACGGTGAAGACATTCCATACCTGGTCTGGTCGAACACCTCGGCCGCGCTTGCGCAGCAGCAAGAGCAGCAGATGGGACGCGGCCTCACGATGGACGAGCGAGCCGAAGTCGACCAGCGGGCATTCGACCAGCTGGTCAACGACGTGCTCCTCCGTCAGGAATACGAGAAGCGGGGCATCCGCGTCACGGATAACGAAGTGGTGGAGACGGCGCAGTTCGCGCCGCCGCCGCAGTTCCGGGAGAATCCGGAGTTCATGACGGAAGGCCAGTTCGACATGGCGAAGTATCGCCGCTTCCTGGCGAGCCCCGCGGCGCGCCAGCAGGGCATCCTCGCCCAGCTCGAGCAGTACTATCGCACCGAAATCCCGAAGGAGAAGCTGTTCACCCAGGTCGCGTCGGACGCGTACGTGAGCGACGCGCGGCTGTGGCAGATGTACCAGGACCGCAACGACTCGGTGGCGGTCTCGTTCATCTCGTGGGTGCCGTCGGACGTGGACGATTACGCGGCCAAGGTGACGGACACGGAGCTGCAGCAGTACTACGCGGCGCACGCCTCAGAGTTCGATCGCCCGGGGCGCGCGGTGCTCTCGATGATGAGTATCCCGCGCACGCCGACCGCGGCGGACAGCGCCGCGTCCCTGCAGCAGGCGCAGGCGTTGCGCGACGAGATCGCGAAAGGCGCGAAGTTTGAGGACGTGGCGCGTCGCGCGTCGGACGACAGCGTGAGCGGCGCCATGGGCGGCGACCTCGGCAAGGGCGGCAAGGGGCGCTTCGTGAAGGAGTTTGACGACGCCGCGTACAAGCTGGCGCCGGGCCAGGTGTCGGCGCCGGTGCGCACGGCGTTCGGCTGGCACATCATCAAGGTCGATTCGCGCAAGGGCGACACTCTCTCGCTGCGCCATATCCTGGTGAAGGTCAAGCAGAGCGATTCGTCGGCCGTGAAGACGGACCGCCAAGCCGACGAACTGGCGCGGCTCGCGGCGGGCGCGCTGGAGCCGGCGAAGTTCGATTCGGCGGCCAAGCAGATGGGGTTGCTGGTGACGCAGATCGAGGTGACCGAGGGTCAGCAGGCCCGCTACCTGAACCAGGTGGCGCCGAGCGTGAGCGCGTGGGCGTTTGGCGGCACGCACGTCGGCGAGACGAGCGACCTGTTTGACGGCGACAACATGTACTACCTGGCGCGCCTGGACTCGCTGCGGCAGGGCGGCCCGCAGCCGCTCGACGTGGTGAAGGCGGACGTGCGCGAGCGCGTGGCGACCAAGAAGTCGCTCGACGCCAAGCTGGACGCCGCCAAGTCGGTGGCGCAGGCCGCGGCGGCGACGAGCCTCGAGGCGGCGGCCAAGGCGGCGGCACGCTCGGTGCAGACGGCTCCGCTGTTCACGCGCGTCGGCTTCGTGGTGGGGATGGGACAGCTCAACGAGGCGGTGGGCGCGTCGTTCGCGCTGCCGGTGGGCGCCATTAGCATGCCGGTGCGCACCGACGCCGGCATCTTCGTGATCCGCGTCGACAAGAAGGTGGCGGCCGATCGCGCGGCGTTCGAGTCGCAGAAGGCCACGCAGCGCCAGCAGGCGATAAACGCCATGCGCGACAGCCGCGTGCAGTCGTTCGTGGCCTCGCTGCGCAAGGACGCCAAGATCGATGACCGCAGGAAGAAGGTGCAGGCGAGCCTACGACGGCAGTCGTAGGCAGAGAAACAACAGAGAAACAACAGAAAGACAACAGAGAAACAACAGAGGGGCGCTGCGATTATCGCGGCGCCCCTCTGCTTTCCTTCTGCTTCTTCTCTGCTTTCTCTCTGCTTCTTCTCTGCGTTCTCTCAGCTCCTTCTCTGCCGCTAGATCAACTTCTTGGGCTCGGGGCGATCGTCGTCTGAGCCGCGTTCGACGCGGTCGCCGTTGGACGGCAGGCGGTCGACGGGGCGGATATCCGGCGCCTCGATCTCCTTCTGCACGTCGGTCATGTTCTTCTTGAACTCCCGGATACCCTTGCCGAACGAACCGGCGATCTCCGGGATGCGCTTCGCCCCGAAGAGGAGCAGGATTGCCACCAGGGCCATCAGCATTTCGCCCGGGCCGAGTCCAAACATAGTGCCTCCTAGAAGAGCGAGCGCGCGATCAGATAAGCGACGAGGACCCCGACGAGGCTCAGCAGCGAGACGTCGAGCGCGATCGGTCCTAGTCCAATAGTAACGATGATCAGGTTGATAGTCAGCGGCCCCACGGACGGCGTGAAGCCGGTCGTGAGGAACTCCTTCACCGCCCCGCCGGGCAGCCACATCCGGGCGAATGCGGTCATGAAGCCACCGACCACGAACCCGATGGCCAGCGTCATTGCATGGAACCCCGGCCGATGCTTAGATGATCCGGTGGGTGCCATTAGGACCTCCGGTCCATGACATAGCCGAGGGCGTCGATGAGCGCGTGCCGCGCCTCTGACGCCGGGACTCCAACGAGCGCCGATTCCGCCTCCGCGGCGAACTCCTCGCCCTTGCGACGCGCCACCTCGATGCCGCCGCACTCGTGGACAATGGCCACGACCTCGGCGATCTGCTGATCTGTGGGCACCGGCGCGGCAAAGAGCGCCTCGACGGCCGCGCGCTGGGCGCGCGACATGCCGGGGAGCGACGCGATGAGCGGCAGCGTGACCTTGTGCTCCTTCAGATCGTTGCCGCTCGGCTTGCCGGTCACCGACTCGGTCTCGGTGTAGTCCAGCAGGTCGTCGGCCACCTGAAACGCCATGCCGAGCAGGGTGCCAAAGCGGGCCATCGGGGCGCGGAACCGCGGCGCGCCGCAGAGCGCGCCGGCCTCGGCCGCGGCGCCGAGGAGCGACGCGGTCTTGGCCTGCACGAGCATCCAGTAATCCTGCTCGGAGAACTCGAGCGCGTCGTACGACGCGAGCTGCCGCAATTCGCCGAGCGTCATGTCGTTTGACGCGCCGAGCATCACGCGCAGCAGTTCCAGATCGCCAAGGGCCACGAGCTCGGCCAGCGCGCGGGAGTAGAGATAGTCGCCGGCGATGACCGCCACCTGATGCGAAAAGAGCGCGTTGATGGTCGGCATGCCGCGGCGCAGCGGCGAGTGGTCGACCGAGTCGTCGTGCACGACGCTGGCGAGGTGCACCAGCTCGGTGATGGCCGCCATGCGCACGCCGCGCGCGTCGGGCGTTCCCTCGAGCTGCGACGCGAGCAGCAGCACCGTGGGACGGAACATCTTCCCCTTCATGCCGGTGAGGTGCTGATTCACGCCTTCCATGATCGGGGCGTCGGCGCGGACGATGCGCCACATCTCGTCGGGAACGAGATCAAGGCGCGCGCGCACCGAGGCCTGAATGTCGAGCAGCGCGGGAGCGACGGGGACGCGCACGGGGGGCGGACCGGAGGTCACGAGACCGCCGCCTCGACGGTGCGCAAACGGTCGCCGATATCACGGAACTGAATGTCCACCGCGAAGACGCGCTCGTAGTAGGACCTCGCTTCCGCCGGCTTCTTGAGCCCCTCGGAGACATAGCCAAGCAGGTAGAGGACGCCCACGAGCTGCTCGTCGCCGACGCCCGGCTCCACCAGCGCGCGCTGAAGGATGGTGAGCGCCACCGGCAGCTGCGCCTTCTCCAGGAAGCACTGGCCGAGCGCCTCGTACGTGCGCACGCGCATCGATGCGCCGCGCAGCGCCTTCTGGAACTCGGCGATCGCTTCGTCGAGGAGGCCCATCTCCTTGTAGGCAACGCCGAGGTCGTAGTGCGACTCGTGGTCCCCTTCGTCGACGTTCTGCGCGACGCCCTGCTTGAACTTGCGCAGCATGTCCTGGAAGTCGGCGTCCTCGTCGCCGGTCGGCTCCTTCTCCTCGACGACCATGCGTGTGGACTTCGGCTCTTCGTCCTCGCGGAGCCAGTCGCCGAGCGACACGAACTCGTCTTCGTCCTTGGCGGCGGCCGGCGCGGCGGCCGCCGGCGGCGGCTCGGGAATCGCGGTGATCATCCCGGTGTAGCGCCGGCCCGCAGGGGTCGGCGGCACGGCCTGCTTGGCGGCAGGCGGCGTGGCAAGCGCCGAAAGCGACTCAAGCGCGGCGAGGGCGCGGGCGTCGTCGGGAACGATCTCGAGCACGCGCTGGTAGACGGCCTTGGACTTGTCGGCCTGCCCTTCGCGGAAGAGCGCGTCGGCGAGGTCGAGATAGGCCTGCGCCAGGCCGAGCTTGTCATCGTCGCGGAACGCGTACTCCACGCGCTTCTGGTGAAAGCGGACTGCGGTCGGATTGAGGCGCACGATTTCGTCAGCGACGGAGCGCGCGTCGTGGATCTGCCCGGCGCGCTCGAAGCCGGCCATCGTCTCCTCGAGCATGGCCAGCCCTTCTTCGCGATGGCCTTCGTCGAGCATCGTCTCGGCGAGCTGACGGCGAAGCACCCAGTTCTCCGGCTCGCGCGCCACCTGCTCGCGCAGGTCGTCGATGCTCGACGCGAGCATCGGAATGGCCATCGACGTGGTGCGACGCACCGGCGGCGTGGGCGCTTCGACGAACTCGACGTCGAGGCGGCGGCGCTGGCCGGCTCGTGCACGTCGAGCATCGGCAGCTCGATGTCCGTCACCGGCGTGGCGACTGGTTCAGCCGGCGGCGCTTCGGTGAGATCGAGCAGCGGAATGTCGGCGGTGGCGTCGGCCTCGACCGGCAGTTCGAGATCAACCGTCGTGTCGATGAGCGGCAAATCGCCGGAGAGCGCGAGATCGCGACTGGACTCGCGCGACGGCTTCTTGACTTCCTCGACGCCCGAGAGGTCGAGCGCCGCGAACTCGCCGGCGGTCATTGGCGCCGCTTCGTCAACTTCGTCGGGAACCAACGACGTCGTTTCGAGTCCAAGCAGCGAGGCCGTGACGCGCGGCGGCGCGCCGGAGTCGAGCGCCGTGGTCTCGATGCCTTCGAGCGCCATCGTCTCGATCGGCTCAATCGCGGTGGGCTCGATGCCTTCGAGCGTTGGCACTCCGATGAGCGGTTCAGCGGCCGCAGGCTGTGGTTCGACCGGCGGCGGCGGCGCGGCCGGCTTGGGCGGCGGCGGCGGCTCCTTGATGAACGGCGCGACCGTCGACATCCGCGACTTGCGCGGCGGCGTGGGGGCGTCGAGGTCGATGAAGATCAGGTCGTCGGACGCGGACGCCTTGGCTTCGACTGACTTGCGCGCGGCGGCGCGCGGCGTGACGGACGGCGTGGCTGAGGGATCGATGGCGCGGATGCGCTCCTGCGTCGACTCGGCTTCGGCGCGCTGGCCATTGTGCGCGTACAGCTCGTGCAGGATGGAGAGCTGGTCGATGGCCTCGTCCTTGCGATCGGCTTTCAGCAGCTGATCGGCGAGGAGGAGACGGATGTCATCCTGATCGGGGCAGAGGTCGGCGAACTCCTTGAGCGCGCGGAACGCCTCGTCCTTGTTGCCGGCCTTCTGCATGCGGTCGGCATACTCGAGGAAGTTCTTCTTGGCGTCGCCGTTGAATCCCTTGGCCGCAGAGATCTTGCCGAGCTTGTAGTAGACAGAGGCGCGCCCCGGCGAGGTGCGCAGCACCTTGTTGCACAGCGCGATCGCGTTGTTGAAGAACCCGCCTTCGGCGTACAGATCGACGGCGCGCTCGTAGAGCGTCACCGCCTCGGCCGTCTCGCCCTGCCGCATGAGCAGGTCGCCCACGCGGTTGTAGAGCGCGACTTCGATTTCGGCCTCACCGCCCGCGTCGTAGACGTCAAGGACCTCGCGATACGCGGCGATCGCCTTGTCGATCTTCTTGGCGGCTTCGAAGTCGGCGGCCTTCTTTTTTAGCTTGGCGATGTCGGCCATAGGGGTGCGCGCGCGATCCTGACCATTAAGACAACCATAGACGGCGGAACTTTCCGACTGGAAAGGTACGACGCGGACGGGGAGGATGACAACGGGGGCCGAGGGGTCCCCGTGCGGCTCGCCCGGAGCACGCGGCGCCGTCCTGTCCAGGGGCGCCGAAGGCCGGCGGGACCCCGGCTAGGACGTGAGGAGCGCCGGGGCGCCACGCACCCACGTGGCGTGGCAGCGATGGTCGCCGTACCAGTACGGGAGTTCGCGCACGTCCTCGATGTCAAACAGCGCGAGATCGGCCGAGTAGCCGGCGGAAAGCTGGCCGGTGTCGGCGGCAAGGCCCACGGCGGCCGCGCCGTTGACCGTTGCGGCGAGGATCGCCTCACTGACGCTCAGATGCAGCTGGCTGACGGCGAGCGTGAGGACGAGCGGAAAGTTGACCGTCGGCGACGTGCCGGGATTGAAATCCGAGGCGAGGGCCACGGCGGCACCGGCGTCGAGCAAGGCTCGCGCGGGCGCCTGCCTGGGGCGGCCGAGGAAGAGCATCGTCCCGGGCAGTAGGGTGGCGACCGTCTTGGACGCGGCGAGCGCCTTGATGCCGAGGTCGGAGACGGCGGCGAGATGGTCAGCGCTGACGGCACCGATCTCGGCTGCCAGCTCAGCGGCGCCGGCGGTCTCGAGTTCGTCGGCGTGGAGCTTGAGTTGAAGCCCAAAGACGGCGAGCCCCTCAGCGGCGACGCGCGGGAGCATCTCGTCGACGAGCAGCGCGATGTACTCGTCGCGCGTGCGCGGCGCGGCGCGGTATTCCAGCGGAATCTCGTGCGCGCCGAGGAAGGTCGGAACGAGGCGAATGGGAAGAGCGCGCTGGAGGCGGCGGATCACGCGCAGCGACTTGAGTTCGTCCTCGAGCGTGAGGCCGTAGCCCGACTTCACCTCCAGCGTGGTGGTGCCATGGGCCATCAGCCGCCGCAGGCGCGGGAGAGCGAGGGCCAAGAGTTCGTCTTCTGAACGGGCGCGCAGGTCACGCACGGAGCTGTGGATTCCCCCGCCCCGCTTGGCGATCTCCATGTAGCCGACACCGGCGGCGCGCAGCTCCTGCTCCTCGTGGCGCGGTTTGCCGAAGATGCCGTGCGTGTGCGAATCGACGAGGCCCGGCATCAGCACCCGCCCACCGCAGTCGATCGGCTGGGCGTCGGGATGCGCGGCGCGCAGCGCATCACGCGGACCGACGGCAAGAATGCGTTCGCCCTTGGTGACAAGGGCGGCGTCGGTGAGCACCTCCATCTGCCGCGCCTCTTCTCCGCGCCGCGCGCGCGGCGCGCCGGCACAGGTGACGAGCTGGCTGGCGTTGTCGAAGAGGAGCTTCATTTGACGGAGATTGAGGATTGGGACTTAGGATTGCGATTTAGGATTACGATTCAGGATTGCGACTGGCGATGGGGGACGGTGAAGAAGGTACGGGGACCTGGTGCCGGGGCGCGAGCAACCCTAGGCGATCAGGTCCTGGAAGCGCGAGAGGGCGAGCGGGGCCTGGGCTTCGCCGCGGCAGGCGTAGTAGCAGGCGTTGCAGTTGATGGGCGCGTAGCCGTTGTACTCGCGCCAGTGCTTGTCGGCGGGGAAGTCGGGACAGCGGCGCACGATGCCCTGCGGATTGATATGGATCGTCGTCTCGCCCGAGCGGCACGGCTCGGGCATCTCGTTGCGCAGGTAACGCGGGAGCTGGGCGAGGTACCAGTCGGAGTTGGTGATGACGCCGCGGTGCCGCCGCTTGAACGTGAGCAAGTCGCCGACCAGCGCCTCGATGCGCGCATACTGCTCGCCGCGAATGAGGTGGTCCTTGCTGCCGTTCTTCATGTCGGTGTAGACCGACAGGTTGACCCCCGCGCCGCGCGCGTGCGCGTGCTGCACGATGGGGAGGATGGCGTCGAGGTTGTCGTCGCGAATGACGGTGTTGAAGCGCACCGCCATGCCGCGGCTCCGCATCTCGGGGACAAGCGCCAGGATCTTGGCGACGAGCCCGGGGATGCCGCGCTGCGTGTCGTGCCGCTCGTCGAGAAAGTCAAGCGAGATGTTGAACGAGTCGAGGCCGGCATCCCACAGGCGCTGGGCGCGCTCAATGGAGAGCATGCCGCCGTGCGTCAGCAGCGTGATGTAGCAAAACGGAACGGCGCGCGCGACCTCGGCGACCAGTTCCTCGAGGTCGCGGCGCAGGGTGGGCTCGCCGCCGGTGAAGGTGATCATCATCGGGTCGAACGCGCGCGCGGCCTCCACGAACGAGGCCAGTTCGTTGGCGCGCTCAGTGGCCGGCGTCTTCCAGTAGTCGCACCCGCCGCACGCCGCATTGCAGCGCATCGTGACTTCGAAGTTCACGAGCACGGGGCGCCGCGTGAGGCGCAGGCGCGCGTACTTCACGGCGAAGGGGAGGAGGTGCCAGAGTTTGTACTTGGGACTCAGCATAGAGCTAGGAAACTACATGAGGGACGGGGTCGGGAACGGGGAGGAGGTAGGGACTAAGGCACGGGGGACGAGATACGGAACGGGGAGGGCGACCTTCGCGTCCCCCTTCACCACTCCCGTTGCTCGTCCCTACGCCTCTACCCCCTCCCCGTTCCGAGTCGTTAACCGATCATCGGTAACTTCAGTCCCTTCTCCTTCGCCGTCGCAATCGCGATGTCGTAGCCGGCGTCGGCATGCCGCGCGACGCCGATGCCGGGGTCGTTGGTGAGCACGCGCTCGAGTCGGAGGCGCATCTCGGGCGTGCCGTCGGCGACAATCACCTGCCCGGCGTGCAGCGAGTTGCCGATGCCGACGCCGCCGCCGTGATGGAACGACACCCAGCTCGCGCCGCTGGCCACATTGAGCATGGCGTTCAGTATCGCCCAGTCGGCGACGGCATCGGTGCCGTCCTTCATGCCCTCGGTCTCGCGGAACGGAGACGCGACCGAACCGGTGTCGAGGTGGTCGCGGCCGATGACGATGGGCGCGCTGAGTTCGCCGCTCCCCACCAGGTCATTGAGGGCGACGCCGAACTTGGCGCGATCCCCCTGCCCCAGCCAGCAGATGCGCGCCGGCAGGCCCTGAAAATGGATGCGTTCCTGCGCCATCGTGATCCAGCGCTTGAGGTGCGCATCGTGCGGGAAGAGCGACAGGACCAGATCGTCGGTCCGCTTGATGTCCTTGGGGTCACCGGAGAGCGCCGCCCACCGGAACGGCCCCTTCCCTTCGCAGAAGAGCGGCCGGATGTACTCGGGCACGAAGCCGGGAATGTCGAACGCATCGGTGAGCCCGGCGTCGAACGCGACCGTGCGGATGTTGTTGCCGTAGTCAAACGCAATGGCACCCTTGTCCTGCATGGCACGCATCGCGCGCACGTGCTCCACCACGCTCGCGGTGGCCCACTTCACGTACTCCTTGGGCTCGCGCGCGCGCATCACGGCCGCGGCGGCGAGCGTCATGCCGGCCGGCACGTAGCCGTTGAGCATGTCGTGCGCACTGGTCTGATCGGTCACCACGTCGGGGGTCACCCCGCGGCGCACGAGTTCGGGGAGAATCTCCGCCGCATTGCCGACGAGCCCCACCGAGAGGCCGCGCTTGGCGGCGACGGCGCTGCGAATCCAGCCGAGCGCTTCGTCGAGGTCGCTCGTCATCTTGTCGCAATATCCGGTGGCGAGCCGCTTCTCGATGCGCGCCGGATCAACCTCGACACCGAGGAATGCGGCGTCGTTCATCGTGGCGGCGAGCGGCTGCGCGCCGCCCATGCCGCCGAGCCCGGCGGTGAGCACGAACTTGCCGGCCAGCGAGCCGTTGAAATGCTTGCGCGCGAGCGAGCCAAAGGTCTCGTACGTCCCCTGCACGATGCCCTGCGACCCGATGTAGATCCACGACCCGGCCGTCATCTGGCCGTACATCATCAGGCCCTGCCGCTCGAGTTCGCGGAAATGGTCCCACGTGGCGAAGCGGCCGACGAGATTGCTGTTGGCGATGAGTACTCGCGGCGCGTGGGCGTGCGTGCGGAACACCGCCACCGGCTTGCCGCTCTGCACGAGCAGGGTCTCGTCGCCCTCGAGGGTCCGCAGGGCGCGGACGATGGCTTCGAAGCACTCCCAGTTGCGCGCGGCCTTTCCGGTGCCGCCATACACGACGAGATCGTTGGGGCGCTCGGCGACCTCGGGGTCGAGGTTGTTCATCAGCATGCGGAGGGCGGCTTCCTGCGGCCAACCCTTGCAAGAGAGTTCGGAGCCGCGCGGCGCGCGGACTTCGTGGGCGGTGGCGGTCATGCGCGGCCTCCTTCGACCAGCACAAATTCACGCCGGGCAATCGCCTCGGCGATAGCTTGGATATCAGGGGAAAGCATACGATCGTCGCCGAGGGGCGGGACCACGCGGCGAATGGCGGCGTGCGCGCGCTCGATCGGCGCGCTGCTGCGCAGCGGACGCCGGTAGTCGAGCCCCTGCGCGCCGCACATCAACTCGATGGCCAGTACGTTGCGCACGTTGCCGACGATACGGCGCAGCTTCCACGCCGCCCCCATCGCCATTGGCACGACGTCTTCCTTGCTGCCGTCGGTCGGGATGGTGTCGACGCTGGCCGGATGCGACAGCACCTTGCACTCGCTGGCGAGGGCGGCGGCGGACACCTGGGCCATCATGAAGCCGCTGTTGAGGCCGGCGTCGCCGGAGAGGAACGGCGGCAGACCTTCGTTGAGGTCCGGATGCACGAGGCGATCGATGCGTCGCTCGGCCATCACCGCCAGATTGGTCATCGCGATGGCGAGCACGTCGAGCGCCATGGCGACCGCCTGTCCGTGGAAGTTGCCGCCGCTGAGCATTTCGCCGTTGTCGAAGACGAGCGGATTGTCGGTGGCGGCGTTCAGCTCGCGGCCAATGAGCCCCTCGGCGAAGCGAATGGCGTCAAGCACCGGTCCGTGCACCTGCGGCATGCAGCGCAGGCCGTAGGCGTCCTGCACGCGGGGGTCGCCATCGCGGTGCGACTCGCGCAGGGGGCTGTTGGCGAGCAGCTCGCGCAGCAGCGCCGCGCTTTCCCGCTGGCCGTCCTGACCGCGCGCGTCGTGAATGCGCGCGTCGAACGCCGTAGGCGTGCCCTTGAGCGCCTCAAGCGTCATCGCCCCCGCCGCGTGCGCGGTGGCCCACAAGACGCGCGCCTCGGTGACAGCGAGCGCCGCGACGGCGGTGTGCGCCTGGGTGCCGTTGATAAGGGTGATGCCTTCTTTCGGTGCAAGGACGACGGGGAGGAGGCCCGAGTGCGCCAACGCTTGGGCGGCGGGGAGGCGACGGCCGTCGCTGGTGTGCAACTCCCCTTCACCGATCAAGGTGACGGCGAGTTCAGCCAGCGGGGAGAGATCGCCGCTCGCGCCGACCGACCCCTGCTCGTGCACGACGGGCCAGAGGCCGGCATTGAGCATCGCGCAGATGAGTTCCGGGAGATCGGGGCGCGCGCCGGAGAAGCCCTTGGACATCACGTTGGCGCGCAGCAGCATCATCGCACGCACCTCGATCTCCGGGAGTTCGGGGCCGACGCCGGCCACGTGACTGCGGACGAGGTTGACTTGCAGCTGGGCGAGCTTGTCCGCCGGAATGTGCACATCGGAGAGCTTGCCAAAGCCGGTGGTGACGCCGTACACGACGTCGTTGCGCTCAACGATGCCGGCAACGACGGCGCGGGTGGCGAGCATGCGGCCGCGCGCCGCGTCGGAGAGAGCCACGGGGCGGCGGCCGACCGCGACGTCGCGCACGTCGGCGATGGAGAGCGAGGCGCCGTCAAGCGCGAGCGGAGGAGTCTGGGTCATGGCAGAGGCACCAGCGACTGTTTGTAACTGGCGCGGTCGTAGTTGAATTTGAGATCGGGCTCGGCCTTCAGCGCCACGAAAAACGTGAATGAGAAATTGCCATTGGGGGCCTGGGTAAAGCCGAACATCGCACGCCAGTCGTGCAGGTCGCGCTGGAGCGTTACGACGTGGCTGGCGAACTCGTGGCGCACGGCGTCGTAGCTGGTTTGCCACTGCATCGCCCACTTGGGCGTGAGGTCGAAGCTCGTGCGCCAGTTGATGCTCGTTTGCGGCGGCACCCGGAAATACGAGCCGCCGGCGGTGGTCGACGAGAACTGCGTGTAGTCGATCGGGGGCGCGGCTTGCGCGTTGCGCACGCAGACGTCGTACTGCACCGGGTTGATCTTGAGCGCCTCGCACTGAATCGTGGGGTCATACTCCACCACGCGCCCGCTGCCGCCCGGCGGGCGCTGGCGATTGGAGCTCAGGCTGATGCTGGCGTCGAATCCACGCCCGACGGGCACCGCCTGGAGCTGCTGCCGCATGCCGGCGCCGGCAATCTGCTGTCCGCTGCCCTGCATCTGCCCCGCCCCGATGGACCCCTGATACCCGCCGCTGTCCTCGCGTCGAGCCGTCGTATCCTTCGGCTGCATGCCGAAGAGCCGGCCGATCCAGCGCACCACGGCAGAGTTCGGATTGAGCTGCAGCGACGCCGAGATCGATTCGCGAAACGGACTGAACCGCGCCGTGTCGCTCAACACCGACCCCTCGAACAGCGAGTAGCCCATGTCGAACGAGAAGCCCGGCAGCAGCTCGGAGTTCATGTTGATGTTCATCCGGTCCGTCGCGAAGCCGCTGCGCCCTGTCTTCCGCTTGCGCTCGAAGTCGTACATCAGCGGCGAGAAGCCGAGCGAGAGCAGCTTAACTTTGCGGCCTTCATCCCCCGAGGTGGTGTCCGACGCCGACTTCTTCAGCTTGGCTTCAAACGCCTGGTTGAAGCCTACCGTCAGCCGGTTCTGTGCGAGGGCACCTAGATAATCGGCCCGCGTCTTGCCGAGGGCGGCGAGAAACTCGTCGCTCACGCTCGCCGCCGGCGAGAAACTCCAGGCGAGACTGGGAGTGATGCTATGCCGGAAACGCGCGACGGGGCCGATGCCCCAGCGCGACAGCCCGAAAAACGTGGGCGCGACGCCCAGTCCCCACGACAGGCGTTTGCTCTGCGAGACGAAGTTGTTGCCGGTGCGCTCGCTGCGCACGAAGAAGCCCGCGGGATCGACGTTCTCCATCGAAACGCTGGGCACCAGGTTCCAACTGCCCTGGAAAAACGTCGGTAGGGTGATGGCGGTGCGCCAATCGAGCGTGGTGAGGTAGGTGCGGCTGTAGATGCGCGTTTCGCGCCGGCTCGTGTCGGCGGGGTTCACCACGAGGCGCACCTCGGGGAAGTCGTTCATGCGATCGCTGAAGTTGAACGACAGCGGCAGGTTGAACGACCCGATCTTGAACGGCGTGGTGAGCGACGCGGTGGTCGACGCGGTGGACCGGTCGAACTTCGCCGAGTCGAGGACGCCGGCGCGCAGGAAGTAGCGGTACTTGAAGTCACCCTGGGCGTCGAGGTGCTGGCTGCTCGATGTCGCGAAGTTGAAGGACGGCGTCCACTCCACGATGCGCGCGAACCGAATGGCCTTGGACGACAGGTTGATGCTTGGGAAATCCTGGTCCACCTGCTCGCGGCCGGGGTACTGGCGGCGCGTGCCGCCGATGGAGAGCGAGAACGGGCCGACGGCGCGAGAGTAGTTCATCATCGAACTGATTGTCGCCAGCGCCGACATCGGATTGAGCGCCGTCTGGCGCTGGACCGTCGTGCTGGTGACGTAGTTCATGTTGGCCGTGATGCGCGACGTCGACGAGAACGCCTGCGAATGGTTCCACGACAGCTGGGTGTTGGTCTGCCCCGTGCTCAGCGTGTGCCGCGACACGGCGAACGCCCCCTGCAGGAATCGGTTGCGCCAGTTGTAGTTGAGCTGCGAGTTGAGGCGCAGCCACCCCGGATCGGCGATGCTGGCCCGCGCCGACGACCGCCAGTCCATGGACACGGAGAAGTCGGTGTAGTCGCTGAGCGCCACGTAGTAGCCGACGTTCTCGATGGTGCGGCGATAGGTGGGACTGTTGCGCACCAGCTCGGCGAAGCCGAAGCGCGGTGTCAACACGCCGCTGCGCCGTCCGGACCGGATGTCCTGAAAGACGAACGGGAGCCAGAAGACGGGCACGCCCTGTACGTAGAGCACCGCGGGGCGCGCCACGAGCATGCTCTTGCGCACCATCTTGATCTGTCGCGACTGGAAGTGGTAATGCGGCAGCGAGTCTTCACAGCTCGTGATGGTGCCGTCCTTGCCGTACGTCGACTCTTCGGTCGTGGAGTCGCCGGCGAAGCCGCCGACATGCGCCGACACCACCCAGCGCTCGCCGCTCTGTTCATCGACGGCACGGATGTTTGTGCCGCTTCCCAGCCGTTGCGCGATATCGTAGATCGCTCGTCCGCTGAGTTTGTAGTCCTCGCGCCCGGCTTCACGCATGACGATCGCCGGGCCGAGGGCAATCGCCATGTTGGTGGAATCGCTGTAGCGGATGGTATCCGCGACAATCAGCGACGGCTCGCGCTCCACGACCGCGCGCTCGGCCGGCAGGCCAATGAGCGTGATGGTGCGATCGGCCGCCCGGAAGTTCACAAAGTCCGCCTGATACCGGACCATCGCGTAGCCGGGGCGGTTCATCAGCGCCTGCGCGACGGAGTCGGGCGGCACCCAGTGCACGAGCGCGGTGTCCTTCTTGGTGGTGTCAGCCCCCTGCGGCGCGTTCCCCAGACGCGACGACTCGGCGCGCGGCTGCGTGGAACGCGGCTGCGTGCGGCGCCCCGCGCCGGGCTGGCCGGTTGGGAGCTGCGCGAATACCGCCGGCGCCACGGCGCTGCCGAGCAGGGCGGCGCCGATCACGTTGAAGAGCGCGGCGCGGAGCGCGCGCATCAGCGCTCCGAGGCGGACGCGCGGCGCTCCGCCTCCTCCTCGCGTCGGGCCCTCTTGCGCTTGGCGCGGTAGACGAACCACGACAGCACGATGCTCAGCTCATACAGTCCGTAGAGCGGGATGAAGAGCATCAGGGTGGAGATGATCAGGTCGCCGGGCGTGATGACGGCGGAGAGGACGAGCATCCCGACGAACGCATGCCGGCGGAACTTGGCCAGCGTGCCGGGCGTCACGAGCCCGATCGCGGTGAGCGCCACAATGAGAATCGGCAGCTCGAAGACGGCGCCGAACGCGAGCGTCAGCGACACCGCGAACGAGAAGTACTCCTGCGCCGAGATCATCTGCTGCAGCGAGCTCGTCGCGATACCGCCGAGCAGCTCGAGCGTGATCGGGAGCACCCAGAGCACCGACAGGGTGCAGCCGATGAGGAACAAGCCCACGGCGCCGATGAGCACCGGCACGACGACCCGCTTCTCGTGCGGGTGGAGGGCCGGCGAAAGAAAGGCCCAGACCTGATACGCGATCACCGGCGAGGCGAGCACGATGCCGAGAGCAAACGCCACCTGCATCAGGATCGTGAACGACTCAGCCGGGTGCGTGTAGATGAGCTTCCCGCCCTTCAGAAAGTCTTGCGCCGGGTAGGCGAGGATGGCGATGAAGTCGAACTGATAGACGACGGTGAACGCGATGGCGAATGAAATCAGCAACGCGGCGCCGCTCCAGATCAGGCGCCAGCGCAGTTCCTCGAGGTGATCGAGGAACGGCATCTCCGCCTGTGCGTCACGCTGCTGATCCGCCGCGGCCACCGACGCCCCGCGCTACTTCAGGTCCCGCAGCAGGGCCGACGCCAGGGTCGCCGCCTCGGACTTGGGATACTTGTCGATGACTTGCTGCAGGAGGAGGCGCGCCTGCCGCGTCTGGCCAGCCACCTTGAGCGCGACCGCGCGCTTGTAGATGGCCACCGGCGCGCGCTCTGAAGTTGGGTACTTGTCCGCCACGAGCGCGAACACGGAATCGGCCTCCACCGCGCTCCCCGCCGACGCGTACGCCTCGGCGATCCAATACTGGGCTTCGGGGGCGAGATCGGAGGTCGGGTACTGCGTCAGCAGGTCGCTGAACGCGGCGCGCGCCGCGGAGGTCGCCCCACGCGCGAGCTGCTGCCGGCCGAGGTCCATCAGCTGATACGGGCCCGGCGCGGGAGCGCCCTGTGTGGCAGTGGGCGGCACGGTTCCCGGCGCGGCCGTTGGGGCCGCCGCTGGCGGCGCCGTCTGCACCTGCTCGGCGGCGCGCGCCTCAAGTTGGGCACGCAGCGACTCCACCTGCTTGCGGCTCTGTCCGGTCAGTTCCTGCACCGTGAGCAGCTGCTCCTGCACGTTGCGCATCGACATCGAGACATCGCCCTGGAAACGCGCCAGCGTGGTGCCGGCGATCCGGAGCGTGTCGGAGATGTTGGAGAGCGACTGGATAATGCGGCGGAGCTGCAATGCGCGCGCCGTGTCGGCCGACGCGGCCTGCGCCGCGGCGAGCTGCAACCGCGCGATGTCACCCTGCAGGATGCGCACATCGCCGCGAGTGGCAAAGCACGCCCCGGCCGTCAAGATGACGGCCGGAGCGATCAAGAGACGAGCGAAGCGACGAATCACTTGTTGGGGAGCTTGAACGGGTTGGCGCCGGCGATGATCTCAAACTCATCGCGACGATTCTTGGCCCACGCGTCTTCGTTGTCCTGCGCCACGGCGGGACGCTCTTCGCCGAAGCTGACGACGTCGATGCGGTCGGCCGCGATGCCGCGGGCGATCAGGTACTGCTTCACCTCAGCGGCGCGGCGCTGGCCGAGCGCGAGGTTGTATTCGTCGGAACCGCGGTTGTCGGTGTGGCCGGCGACGCGAATGCGCATGTCGGCGTTCGCCTGGAAGATCGGGACCTTCGCTTCGAGCGTCGTCTTCTGGTCGTCGCGAATGTCCGACTTGTCGTAATCGAAGTACACCGGCACAGCGAAGGCGGCCTTGGCGGCAGCGATCTCAGCGGCGAGGCGCGCGGCGGCTTCGGCGGCGGCCTTCTCGGCGGCAGCGCGGGCAGCGGCATCGGCAGCCGCCTTTCGGGCGCGCTCGGCGGCGTCGATCGAATCCTGGTTGATAGGCTTGGCCACTGGTGCGGGCGTGGGCGCGACGACCGGCTTCTTCTTGCAGGCGGTCGTAGTCACGGCCGAGATCGCCAGAGCGACGAGGGCGAGCGAACGAATGCGAGCGTGCATAACTAGGTCTCCAGTGGGGGTACTTCGGGAGCTACTACGGTTGTTCCATGCGAGGCGACCACGCCGCCTGTCGGGCAACACCGGCACCCCGCGTCAGCTGCCGCGTGCGCCCCGACTCCGTATCCAGCACCCACAGCTGCTTGGCGCCGCTGCGGGTTGAGGTGAACACCACATGCCGCGCATCCGGTGCCCACGACGGATTCTCGTTGCGGGCATCGCCGGTCAGTTGCTTGATCCGGCGGTCCCGCATGCTGATAACCATCACCTGCAAGTTCGGGCCTTCCTGCGATGTGAACGCCACGGCGCGGCCGTCCGGCGACCAGTCAGGATCGGAGCGGTACGGTCGGTCCCCGCTCGGTGCTTCGGTCAGCAGCTCCGCGTTCGTTCCATCTGCATCTGTAATATACACTTCGGGATGACCGGGGCGACCCGAGATATAGGCGATCTTGCGCCCGTCGGGACTGAATGTCGGAGACGACGTCGGGGTGCCCCGGCCGAAGGTCACGCGCCGCGGCTGTTCGCCGCCGCCGAACGCGGAAACCGCGTACAAATCGGTGCCATCGTCACCGGCGGAGTAGACCAGCGTCCCGCCGTCCGGCGAAAAAGTGGGCGTAAAGTTTGAACCGCCGAGCCTCGGCATGCGACGCCCCTGCCCCGTCTGCAGGTCGCGCACCACGACACTGAGTCCGTCGTCGGCCATCGCGGTGTAGGCGATGTAGCGCGCCGTCGGATGCCACGCCGGCGACAGGGCCGTGCCGCCGATCCCGACCGGCGTCAGGTTGGCACCGTCGGAGTCGACGATCCAGAGGCGTTGGTCGCGCACATACACAACGCGCGTGGCGGCGATGCCGCGCACCGACGTGATCCAGCGTTCCACTTCGTCGCTGGCGCGGTGCACCGCCATGCGCCACCCGGCGGAGAGCGGCGCGGCGCCGTTGAAGGCGAAATCGCCGACGTTCAGCACCCGCTTGGCGGTGACGTCGTGCACGGCCACGTGCAGCGAGCCGGTGCGCGAGACCGACGCCTGCACAATGGCGCTGGCGCCGAGCTTGAAATACAGCTCGTAGTTGAAGCGGCCGGTGGGCGGCGGCCCCGCATCGGCGCTGATCACATTCAGCCGGTCGCCGAAATCGAGGTCGCGCGCAAGGATCGCGCGCACCGAATCACCGGCCTCGCCGGAGACGGCCGTGACAAAAACGCCGGGGCGAGTACTCGGATCGTAGGTGAGACCCACCCGCACCCCTTGCGGGATGGTGTCCTGACCCTGCCCAGCGAGAGGGAAGAGGCAGAGTGTGGTGCAGAGGAGGAGAAGGCGGCGATATGATCGGAGCGGCATCAGCGCAGGGTCTTCGGGTCAAAGCGGAAGATGACGGGGAGCACGTCGTCCATGAACTGCGTGGGGAGCGGACCCCACGCCTTGGTGGCCGCGGCGGCCTCGACGGCCCCCTGACACTCGAGATCAAACGAATACGAACCGCTCTTCTGGATGAACCGGAACCCGGCCATCGAGCCATCGCGGCGAATGAAGAAGAAGACTTCCGCTGTCCGCAGCGACTTGTCCGTCGGCGCGAAGTTCAACCGCACCTGACGCACGATGTTCTGGAGATACCCCGGAAACGGGAAGTCGATCCCCTCGGTGCGGATATTCGCGACATCGGCGCCGGCGCCGCCCACCGCGCCGCCACCGGCGCGCGGCGCGTTGGCGCCCGCCTTGGCGTTCGGCACGGGTGTGCTCTTGACGGCCTTCGTGTTCTTGGCCGTCGGCTTCTTGATGGGCACGGCGTCGGGCGCGGGCTTGGGCGCCGTCTTCGCCTTCGCCGCCGTCGGCGCCTCTGGCGCATCGGTCACCGCGCCGATGGCCGGCGGGCCGGCCGGCGCCGCAATCAATTCCACCTTGTACATCGGCGGAAGCGCCACCTTGGACTCGACGCGCGACGCGACGACCAGCGCGACTGCCACAAGCACGTGCAACATCGCCGAGGCGACGAGCGGCGCGGCGATGCCCATCGGGCGCGCCTGCGCGCGGCTCACGGCTGTACGCTCTCCGGTTCGGTGACGAGACCGACGTTCACGATGCCGGCTTTCTGAATGGTGGCGAGCACCTGCGCCACGATGCCGTACGGCGCCCCCTGGTCGGCGCGGACAAAGACGCCGTCACGCCCGCGGTTGGACGACAGCATCTTGAACGCCGCCTTGAACTCCGAGAGCGACATCCCCGTCTCGTCGGCGTAGACGCGGCCGTTGGCGGCGACGCTCACCACGAGACCACCCTTGGGCTCCAGCGAGCGGGCCTCCGTCTTGGGCAGGCGGACGTCGACCCCGCCCTGCATCAGCGGCGCCGTCATCATGAAGATCACGAGCAGGAGCATCATCACGTCGATCAGCGACACGACGTTGATCTCCGCGTTGAGCGGCGCGCGGTCTCCGTGCGTCCGGCGGCGCACGCTAGACCCGGCCCTCGCGGGCCATCAGGGCAATGACCTCGGAGCCGAAGCTCTCGAGTTCGCCGTCGAAGCGGTTCAACCGCGCGGCAAAGATGTTGTACGCAAAGGTCGCCGGAATCGCGACGGCGAGCGCCGCCGCCGTGGCGACGAGCGCTTCGGCGACGCCGGGCGCCACCGCGCCCAGGTTGCCCGACCCCTTGATGGCCACCCCAAGGAACGCGTTGATCACGCCGAGCACGGTGCCCAGCAGGCCAATGAGCGGGCTCGCCGAGCCGATGACGGCGAGCGACGGGATGAAGCGCCCAATCGCGTCGCGCTCGGAGGTGACCTCGGCGTCGAGCAGCAGGCGCATGGCCTCGACTTGTGACTCACGAATCGGGTGCGCGTTGCCGGCGTCGTCCTTGACGGCCGTGTCCTGCAGGAAGTTCACGGCGCGGGCAAAGACGCGGTTGAACGGCGAGGGCGGCGCCTTGCGCGCGATCGCGACGGCTTGCTCAAGGCGCGTGGCGCGAACGAACTCGCGCATGAACGCCTGCGAAGCGCGCGTGGTGCGCCGGAACTCGAGCCACTTGGCGAGCATGATGCCCCAGCTGTACAGCGACAGCACGAGCAGGAGCGCAAGCACGATCTTCGTCGCCAACACGGAGTTGACGATGAGTTCGAGGGGGGTCGTTGGAATGGCAGAGTTCATAACAGACGATTGAGGATATGGACTCAGGATTGCGATTTAGGATGCCGATTATGGATACCGATTGACGATCGGGCGCTGCGCAATCACCGCTTTGCGGCGAAGTAGTCGAAGGTTTCCTTCAGTCCGGCTTCCAGCGTGCGTTGCGGCGTCCAGTTGAGCAGTTGCCGCGCCTTTCCGATACTGACGGCGCTGCGCAGCTGTTCCCCGGGGCGTGCGGGGGCAAACTCGATCGCCGCGTCGCGGCCGCTGACTCGGCGCAGCGTTTCGGCGAGCGTGATGACATCGGTCTCGACGCCGGTGCCGACATTCATCGCCCGCGCGTCGAGACGGCCGACGGCGGGGAGCGGCGCCGTGGCGATCGCCACGTTGGCGGCCGCCACGTCCTTCACATGCACATAGTCTCGGGTCTGCTTGCCATCGCCGAAGATGGTGAGCGCTCGACCATCGAGCAGGCGGTTGCAGAAGATCGCCACCACACCGGCCTCGCCGTGCGGATCCTGGCGCGGCCCGTACACGTTGGCGTACCGCAGCACGCCGCCTTCGACGCCGTGGATCCGTCCGTAGTAGGCGAGGTAGTGCTCCACGGCGCACTTGGCGATGCCGTAGGGCGAATCGGGGTCCTTGGCGTACTCTTCGACGTTCGGCGGCGTCACAAAGTCGCCATAGATAGCGCCGCCGGTCGAGGCGAAGATGAACCGCGGGCGCTTGGCCGCGGCGCGCACGGCCTCAAGCAGGTTGAGCGCGCCCAGAATGTTGATCGACGCATCGGCTACCGGATCATTGACGCTCTTGCGGACGTCAATCTGCGCCGCCTCGTGGAGCACGACGTCAAAGGCGCCCTCGCGCACGAGGCGCGCGGCGTCTGCGCTGCGCACATCGAGCTGCGCGAACTCACAGCCGGACGGCACGTTCTCGCGTCGGCCGGTGGAGAGATCATCGAGGACGACAACCGTGAAGCCGCGGTCGAGCAGGGCGTCGGCAATGTGCGAGCCGATGAACCCCGCGCCGCCAGTGACGAGTGCGCGTGGAGACATGCGTAAAAGCTAACGAGCGGAGCGCGGCGCGGCCGCGCTCAGGGCATCTTCGCCGACAGACGCGCCGGCGAGCCGACCGCGATGTTGGCCTGCGACCGCCAGAGCAGGATGGCCGAGGCGCCGTACGGTGTCACCCGCAGGATCTGGGCAACGCCCGCCGATTCAGGCGCCAGTCGCTCGCCGGCTTCGCCGGTCCCCTTGGGGGCGAGAAGCGTGACCTGGTCACCGGTGGCAAGGCCGTCACGCGAGCCCAAACCGATGGCGAGGTACGAACCGATCTGCGCGATCACCGGATTGCTCTCCAGCCAGATCACCCGCCCCTCCGCGCCAGACGCCAGCGGTGCCGGATGGGCATCGAGACGCGTCGCCAGCGAGTCGATGGGGACGACGCCCTGCCCTTCGTCGACGGGGAGATAGCGCTCGACAATCACGGCGCGCGCGTCGCCCGCGCCGGAATCCTCGTTCAACTCGATGATGCCGGTGACGAGGACGATCTGCCCCTGCCCTTCAACTACCGGACCGAGCTTGAAGGTCATGAAGCGCTCGCCGTTAGCGCGCCGTGCGCCGGCGGGCAGACGAACGAAGATCGGCTCGAACGACTGCAGGCTTCGCGGCTCGGTCGACAGGGCGACGATTTGCGATTCCGCGGTCTTGAGCACCTTGCCGTTGCCACCGGGTCCGCCGAGCGCCCAGACATACGGCGCCGCGAGGTACTCGCCCGGCCGCACGGCCTGCCTCGACTTCAACAAGTTCAGCGACTGGCGTTCGCCACGCTGACCGCTGCGCTGCCGCGGCGCAAAGACCGTCTTTCCGTTCGGATCGGATGCCCTGGCCGGTGCTGCCTCCGCGGGCTCCGGCGCCGCACTGCCGGCCGGGAGCTTGAGCACCTCACCGGGATAGATCCAATGCGGATCCTCAATGATGGCGGTGTTCAGCCGGTAGATCTCGGGCCAGAGGTAGGCATCGCCGAGGTACTGCTTGGCGAGGCTCCAGAGCGTCTCGCCGCGCGCCACGGTATGGGTGGCCGGCAGCGCGGCATTGGCGGCCGGCTGTGCGCCCGTCTTGACCGGCTGCTGCGCGGCCAGCGGAGCGGACAGGGCGAGGGCGGCGCCGAGGACGGCGGGTGCGATCAGCGAGACGCGAATGCGGGCCATGGATGGGTCCGGTCGACGGTGATGTCGGAGTATAGCATGGCAGAACCCGCCCCCGCCCTCAAGGCGGAGACGGATACCATCTGATAGATGACGACTCAGGGCCCCGGAGGTTGCTTAGGGGCAGATGGTAGATGGTGGATGGTAGAAGGTAGGCCGCGGCCGCGGGGCGGCTCTACTTGCTGTTCACGGTGACGTTGAACAGGCCCTGCCCTGACTGGGTGTCGGTGCAGCCCGAGGCGGTCACCGTAAACGTGAAGGACGCCTGGCTGACGGCGCCGTACTCGACGTGCTTCACCCCCGTGGCACTGGCGGCGATGGTCTCCAAGGCGGCGCGACCAGGCAGGATGATGAGGTCGAGCGACCGCCCTGACTGGTTGACGATCTGGTAGGCGTTGCCGGCGGTCAGCGTCACGGTGCTCGGCGTGACCATCGGGCAGAACCCCGACCAGGTGGCCGGCAGGCCGCTCGGACGATAGCTGTCGGTGGCGGTGGTGGCGCCGATCGTGACCGTCGTGGTGACGACGTTGGCCGGCGCGGTGCTCGAGTCCTTCGAGCCGGAGCAGCCGACAGCCAGAATGGTGCAGCACCGTGGCGCGCGAGGGGGCTCGATGCCTCAGAACGGCAGATCGTCGTCCGCCTCAAGTCCGCCGGGGAACTCCTCGAAGTCGCCAGATGGCGCCGAGGCAGCACCCTTGGCCGGCGCGGCCGCGCGGCCGCGCGGCGCCGAGCCGCCGTCAAAATCGCCGCCCTTGCCGCCGAGCAGCATGATCTCGCGGACGTTGATCTCGGTGACGTACTTGGTCTGGTTCTCCTTGTCCTGGTACTGCCGATACTCGATGCGCCCCTCGACGTAGAGCTTCTCGCCCTTCTTGCAGTAGCGCTCGACGATGTCGGCGAGCCCCATGCCGCCGCTCTTGCCGTTCCAGGCGACGCACTTGTGCCACTCGGTCTTCTCCTGCTTCTCGGTGCCGCCCTGCCCGCCCCACGACCGGCTGGTCGCCAGCGAGAACTGCGCCACCTTGCTCCCGTTCGACGTCGTGCGGATCTCGGGGTCGGCCCCGAGGTTCCCAATCAGCGTCACCTTGTTCAAGCTGCGGCTCACAACTCCTCCTTGCGAAATGAAGTCCGTACGTCGTCGTTGACGGTAAATCTACGCCCCGCGACGGACAGCACCAATCGGCCGCGACCGCAATCACGGCATTGCACGCCGCGCCGCGTCAGCCGAGGTCGCGCCGCAGGATCAGCGCATCCTCCTCGGGGTTCTTGTAGTACCTGGGGCGGCGCCCCACCTCGTGAAAGCCACGGCGCTCATATAGCTGTTTTGCCACGGCGTTCGACGCGCGCACCTCGAGGAACATGACCATCAGCCCGTCGGCATGCGCCTGCCGCAGTGCGTGCTCGAGCAGTTGGGCGCCGAGTCCGCCGCCGCGACGCGCCGGGTCGACGGCGAGGTTGGCCAGCTCGCACTCCTCGCCTGACGCCCAAACGACGGAGTAGCCGGCGATCGCGTCGTCCACCTCCAGCACGTTCATGCGCACGAAACCGTGGGCCAGCGAGTCGGCAAAGCTCTTCAGCGACCACGGGTCGTTGAACGAGGCGCGCTCGAGGTCGGCGATGGCCGCGAGGTCGGCCGGCGTGGCCGCGCGGATGGTCGCCACTACCCGGCGGCCAGCGGCCGTCCGTGCGCCGCCTCCCACCGCACCTGCGCCTCGGCGAGCCGGCCGTACGAGGGCTCCCACGCGTCGAGCGCGACCGGCCCCGCGCCCAGTACGTCGCCGAGCAGCGCGGCGACGCCGCGGGCGTGAGGCAGCAGAGGCGCGCTCTCCAGCGGGCCGATCACGGGGAGTCCGAAGGCGGCCAACTGGTCCACCGTCGCGAGCGCGTGGGTGCCGTCGCCGGTCACGCGTCCGTCCGCGTGCACCACGACCACCTGTGCGTAGCGTTCCCCGCGCATCGCGTCGAGCGCCGCCACGTACTGTCCGGGCGCGCACGTGGGGCGCGCGCCGGCAGCGATGAGCAAGAGCGACGACACGGCGTAGAGCGGCACGCCGGCGCCGTGTGCGACACCCTTGGCGATCCCCGCGGCGATGCGCAGTGACGTGAAGCTCCCCGGCCCGGCGCCGCAGATCACGCGCTGTACGTCGCGCGGCACCGCGCCAGCTTCGGCAAGCGTCGCGAGCACGGCGGGCATCAGCCGCTCCTCGTGCTCGCCGCGCATCAGCGCCTCGCGCTCGGCGACCACGGCGCCATTCCGCAGGACCGCGACGCTTCCCACGTACGTCGACGCATCCACGGCCAGCGTGAGCCCGGGTGCAACTACCATGACACCCTCCGTCGCGACTCGTCGCCTTCGATATGCGCAAGCGTGATGGCCAGCGCGTCCTGCGGAATGAGATCGCCGGCGCGGTCGGGCCACTCGATGATAATCAAGGCAGGCTCCTCGGCGAGCGCCTCCCAGCCAATGTTGGCCAGGTCCTGCGGTCCCTTGAGACGGTAGAGGTCGAGGTGAAAGAGCCGACGGCCATTTGCCCCCTCGTAATCGTGAACAAGGGCAAAGGTCGGACTCGTCACCGGCTCGTGCACGCCGAACCCATCGCCGATGGCACGGGTGAGCGTCGTTTTGCCCGTGCCCAGATCGCCGGCGAGGGTGATGACGCACGGGAGCGTGTCGCGCGCGGCGCGACCGAGCGCGCGGCCGAACTGCTCGAGCTCGCCGAGCGAGAGCACGCGCTCGCCGTGCGGCGCGCCGGATGAAACGAGGCGTGGCATCTACCGCCGCGCCTTCCACGCGGCGCCGCGGCGCGCCCCGTGGCTGCGCTCGCCCATCGCCGCCTTGATCTCGAACAGCTCGTCGCGAAGCCGCGCGGCGGTCTCGAAGTCGAGCGCCTTCGCCGCTTCCTTCATCTCTTCCTCAAGCTGGACGACCAGCTTGGGCAGGTCCTCAACGCCATAATGCGCGGCCGCCTCGGCGACCTTGCGCTGCTGCTTGGCTCCTTCGCGCGACCGCTCGCGCCCTTCGCGCTCTTCGCGCGCGTCGGCGACACGCGTGAGAACGCGGATCTGCTCGGTGCTCTTCGTCACGCCCTTCGGCGTCACGCCGTACTGCGTGTTGTACGCCTCCTGCACGGCGCGGCGGCGGTTGGTCTCGTCGATCGCGCGCTGCATCGAGCCGGTGATGCGGTCGGCGTACAGAATCGCCTTGCCCTCGGCGTGGCGCGCCGCGCGCCCGACCGTCTGGATCAGCGACCGGTCCGACCGCAGGAAGCCTTCCTGATCGGCGTCGAGGATGGCGACGAGCGAGACCTCCGGCAGGTCGAGCCCTTCGCGCAGGAGGTTGATGCCGACGAGCACGTCGAACTCGCCCAGCCGCAGGCCGCGCACGATTTCCATCCGCTCGATGGCGTCGATGTCGGCGTGCATGTAGCGCACCCGCACCCCCATCTGCTGCAGATAGTCGGTGAGGTCCTCCGCCATCCGCTTGGTGAGCGTCGTGACGAGCACGCGTTCGCCCTTGCGCTCGCGAATGCGGATCTCGCCGAGCAGGTCGTCCACCTGCCCGCGCACCGGACGGATCTCGAGCGTCGGGTCGACGAGGAACGTGGGACGAATGATCTGCTCAACAACGACGCCCTGCGAGAGCTGCAGTTCAAGGTCCGCTGGCGTGGCGGAGACGAAGATCGCGCGCGGGGTGAGCGTCAGGAACTCGTCGAACATCAGCGGCCGGTTGTCGAGCGCACTCGGCAGACGGAACCCGTACTCGACGAGCGTCGTCTTGCGCGACCGGTCGCCGTTGAACATCCCGCCAATCTGCGGCAGGGTGACATGCGACTCGTCGACGACGACGAGGAAGTCCTCGGGGAAGTAGTCGAACAGCACGGCCGGGCGCTCGCCCGCCCCGCGCCCCGACAGGTGGCGCGAGTAGTTCTCGATGCCGGCGCAGGTGCCGACCTCGAGGAGCATCTCGACGTCAAAGTTCGTGCGCGATTCGAGGCGCTGCGCCTCAAGCAGCTTCCCCGCCGCCTTGAGCGCGGCGAGACGCTCGCGCAGCTCGTCCTGCACGAGCCGGATGGCGCGTTCGAGCGTCGGCCGCGAGGTGACGAAGTGCTTGGCCGGGTAGATCGCGGCGCGCGTCAGCGGCGTGATCGTCTCGCCGGTCATCGGGTTGATCTTCGAGATGCGCTCGATCTCGTCGCCCCACATCTCGACGCGGACGGCCTGCTCCTCGTACGCCGGAAAGATCTCCACCGTGTCGCCGCGCACGCGGAAGGTGCCGCGTTCGAAGGCGACGTCGTTGCGGCCGTACTGGATCTTCACGAGTCCGCGAAGGATCTCGTCGCGCGCGATCTTCTCCCCGGCCTTGAGATGCACCATCTGCTCGCGGTACTGCACCGGGTCGCCGAGTCCGTAGATCGCGGAGACCGTCGCGACGATGATCACGTCCTCGCGCTCCATCAGCGACGACGTCGCGCGCAGGCGCAGGCGGTCGATGTCCTCGTTGATCGAGGCGTCCTTCTCGATGTACGTGTCGCTCGTCGGAACGTACGCCTCGGGCTGGTAATAGTCGTAGTACGAGATGAAGTACTCGACGGCGTTGTTCGGGAAGAACGACTTCAGCTCGCCGTAGAGCTGGGCGGCGAGCGTCTTGTTGTGCGAGAGGACGAGCGTCGGCTTGCCGTGGTTCTTGATGACGTTGGCGATCGTCATCGTCTTCCCCGATCCCGTGACGCCCAGCAGCGTCTGGAACCGGTCGCCGCGCGACAAGCCGGCGGTCAGCTCGGCAATAGCCTTGGGCTGATCGCCGGCCGGCGCGAACGGCGCCTGCAGGTCGAAGGCGATGGACGACATCTGCTAAGTATAGCGGTTCGGCCTTTGTTCGGGAACACCACCCACCCTAGAAGCTGGGGAGGAGCGGGCGCTGCCAGGGGATGCCGGCGAGGATCAGCCCCATCGAGAGGGCGATGCCGATGGCCGCGCGCCGGTGCCGCACCGCGTCGTCGGGGCCGCGGCGGGCGATGATGCCCGTGACCGTCGCGGCGATGACGCCGAGGAGCATGAGCATCGGATGCTCGACGACGAAGAAGCGGATGCCCGGGTCCTTCATGGCGGCGCCCATATCGCCCATCGCGTGCCGAGTGAGCGGACTCACGCCGTACAGGACGAGCCCGAGCACGAACTGCAGGTGCACGGACATCGTGTAGAGCGAGAGCGAACGCTTGGCGTTCGACGCGTAGTCCACGCCACCGTTGATCCCCTTGAGGGCGCGCAGGAGGGCGACGAGGGCGAGCAGGAAGACCGCCCAGCGGACGAGGTTATGCAGACCGAGAACGATTGAGGACATGGACTCAGGATTTCGATTGAGGATCGCGATTGAGGATCGCGATTCCGATGGGGGGGAGTGGAGCGGGAGAGTCGAGTGCTGCGACGCAGGCATTGCGACACGGAATCTGGACTCCGGATCCTCGATCGCAATCCTAGGTCCAGATCATCCGTCAGCGGTCAGTCGTTCACGCCGCGACACTTCGGTCACGCCCTTCACCCGTCGCGCGGCGCGGATGATCTTGTCGAGGTGCGCGAGGTTCTCCACCTCGACCAGCGCCGCGCCGGTGACGCGGCCGTCGGTGGACTTGAGTTCGAGCGTCTTGATGTCGGTGCCCGTGCCGCTGACGGCGGCGGCGAGATCGGCGTAGAGGCCGCGGCGGTCATTCCCCTCGATGTGCAGGCGAATGACGAAGCGCTCTCCTTCGCTCTCCTTCCAGTCGATCTCGAGCCGGCGCTCCGGTTCGTGAACCAGAAACAGCAGGTTGGGGCAGTCGGCGCGGTGGATGCTGACGCCGCGTCCACGGGTCACGTAGCCGACGACGTGGTCGCCGGGCACCGGCTGACAGCACTGCGCGTAGCGCACCATCAGGCCGTCGGCCCCCTGCACGCGGATGCCGCGCGAGGTGTCCGACCGCTTCATCCGGTCGAGCAGCCGCTCGAGCGGGCTCGCCTTCAGCTGATGCTGCTCGGGGTGCTCCTCAACGTCGGGAAAGACGGCCTTGAGGATGTGCGTAACCGTGACGTCGCCCTGGGCGATGGACGCAAGCACGTGGTCGGCATCGCCGAGCTTGAGCGACTCGGCGGCCAGTCCCAGCTGATCGTCAGTGAGCTTGGCCATCTTGCGCCGACGCAGCTCTCGGTCGAGGATCTCGCGTCCGATCTGCCGCGACGCCTTGTGCTCCTCGACGCGCAGCCACTGGCGGATCTTGTGCCGCGCCCGCCCAGTGCGCACGTGCGCGAGCCAGTCGCGGCTCGGGCGTGCCGTGGGCGAGCGCGAGATCTCCACCGTCTCCGAGTTCCGCAGCTCGCGCGACAGCGGGACGATGCGCCCATTGACCTTGGCGCCCTGCACATGCAGGCCGAGTTCGGAATGGACCGCGAACGCGAAATCGATCGGCGTCGCTCCCTTGGGGAGCTGGATGACGTCGCCTTTGGGTGTGAAGACGAAGATCTCGTCCTGGTAGAGGTCGAGCTTGAGGAACTCGAGGAACTGGTCGGGCGTCTCGGCGTCGAGCTGCAGTTCGAGCACCTGCCGGAACCAGTGGAGGGCGCGGTCGAGGTCGTCGCCGCGCCGCTTCTCGCCTTCCTTGTAGCGCCAGTGCGCCGCAATGCCGTAGTCGGCGGTGCGGTGCATTTCGAGCGTGCGGATCTGAATCTCGAACAGTGTGCCGCGCGGCCCAAAGACCGTGGTGTGCAGCGACTGGTAGCCGTTGGACTTGGGCTGGGCGATGTAATCCTTGATGCGCTCCTGCAGCGGCGACCACGTGCCGTGGATGACGCCGAGGGCGTGGTAGCACTCCGGCACATTCTCGACGAGCACGCGGATGGCGTACAGGTCGTACACGTCGTCGTACGACTTGTCGCCCTTGACCATCTTCTTGTGGATGGACCACAGGTGCTTCGGGCGACCGCTGACTTCGTGCACCATGACGCCGCTGTCGCGGAGCCGCTGCATGAGCGGCCCGGACATCTCCTGAATGAGCGCTTCGCGGTCGGCGCGCTTCTGCTGCACGAGGCGAGCGAGGGCGCGGTACTCCTCGGGCTCGAGATAGCGGAAGGCGAGGTCTTCGAGCTCGGCCTTCATCGCGGCGAGGCCGAAGCGGTGCGCGAGCGGGGCGTACAGGTCGCGCGTCTCGAGCGCAATGCGGCGGCGTTTCTCCTCGGGGAGGTGCTCGAGCGTCCGCATGTTGTGCAGACGGTCGGCGAGCTTGATGAGGATGACGCGCGCGTCCTTGGCGATGGAAAGCAGGAGCTTGCGGTAGTTCTCGACCTGCCGCTCTTCGCGCGAGCCCGTGGGGAGATGGCCGATCTTGGTGACGCCGTCGACGATCTGCGCCACCTCGCGGCCGAACTCGCGCTCCACGTCCTCGCGCGTCGCCTCCGTGTCCTCGATGACGTCGTGCACGAGCGCGCTGGCGACCGTCACCGTGTCGAGCTGCAACTCGGCGAGAATCTTGGCGACCTCGACGCAGTGCGTGACGTACGGATCGCCGTTCCGCCGCGTCTGCCCCGCGTGCGCCCTTTCACTGAAGCGGTAGGCGCGCGACAACAGCTCGGCGTCGAGACGCTCCGGATGGGCGTCGGCGCTGAGTTCCCAGCGGGGGATGATATCGGTGAGGACGGGAGCGATCATGAACTGCGATTCAGGATTTGGACCGAGGATTGCGATTTAGGAATTCGATTTAGGACAGCGATGGGCGATGGCGGGCGACAACAAACGGGGCCCGCCGCGCTGCGGCGGGGGCCCCGTTGTGTGGCACTCTTTGAAGGTGACGCGTGGAAGGGGGAAGTCAAGGTGCGCGCCACGCTCAACCGCTTTGCCGTCCCTTCCCCTTCCCCTGCACCACACCCTGCCTCTTCCCCTGCACCCTCACAGCATCCCGGCCTCCGCAAAACTGAGGTACCGCCCCCTCCCGATGATCACGTGGTCATGCACCGGGATGTCGAGCAGTCTCCCGGCCGCCACAAGTTGATCGGTCACCGCGCGGTCGTCGGTGCTCGGCGCCGGATCGCCGCTCGGGTGGTTGTGCACGAGGATGATCGCTGCGGCCCGCTCGGCGATCGCCTCGCGGAAGACCTCCCGCGGATGCACCAGCGAGGAGTTCAGGATGCCCCGCGTGACGCAGACGTCGCGCGCGAGCCGGTGCTGCGCGTCGAGGATCGCCACGTGGAACTCCTCCACCGGCAGATCTTCAAGTGTCGGGGCGAAGGCCCGCCAGACATCGCGCGGCGCGCGCAGCGGCTGGGCCTCGCCCGGCACCTCGGCGGCCAGTCGCCGACCCAGCTCGAGCGCGGCGTGAATGGCCACCGCGCGCGTCGCGCCCAATCCGGGAACCTCGGCGAGCGCCGCGACCGGTCGGTCGCTGAGGCGGCGCAACGAGCCGTCCGCGCGGCTCAGCGCGTCGTGCGCGAGCGCCAGCGCGGGTCGCCCGCGCGTGCCGGCACCGATGACGAGGGCGAGGAGTTCGGGAGCGGACAGGGCCCGCGCGCCGAGCGCGCGCAGCCGCTCACGCGGCCGATCGGGGGGCAGGAGCCCCTGTAACGTCATGGGCGCGACAGTCATGCCGAAGCATGCGCGCGCCCATGACCTTGTCCATCACCGAAATCACGCACCACCGGTCATTCGATTCTGCGTTTCGAATGACGTGATGCTCCGTCGGCTAGGGCTTTGGATCCGGGTTCGGCTTCGTTGCCGCCGGACGCGCCGCATTGATCGCTTCGCGCGATGCCGCGCTGCGCGCCGCCTGATCCGCCGACGCCGTCGAGGGCGACGAAGTCGTCGTCGACGTGGCAGTGGTCGTCGTGCCGATCGACGTCGATGCCGGGCGGTAGCTCTCGGAGCGCGTTTGCGTCGAAGGCGTATACGGCCGGTCATTGCCGTAGCGACCGCCGCCATTGTCAAACGGCACGGTGCGCACCCCGCGCGGCGTCCACGCCTCGGCGGTTGGCGTTACGCCAGTGCGCGCGAGTCCGGTGGGATCGACGGGGACGCCGACCACGATCGTCCCGCGCGGCGACACATCGGTGGTCCCGACGCCGCGGCGATACGGCTGATATCCCTCCACGGGCTGCGTCACCGTGGTCGGGGTGGCAATCACGCCACGGCGATACGGCACCGCCGCTTCGTCCACCTGGTACTTGAGCGGCACTTTGCGCACCGGAGCGACCTGCTCGACCTTGACCGACGTTGTATCGACGGGCGCCGAGGGTGTCGCGGGCGGCGAATCCAGCAACGGGTGGCGCATGGGGCAATAGAAGACACCGGACGCGAAGAAGTACTCGGCTGGGATGTTGTACGTCCCCGTCGGGCAGTAGAACGAAATGCTTTGCCCGGCGTACCGGCTGAAGGCGGGATCCGAATCCGTCAGCTCGAGCACGTCAACCACGACATCGTCTTCGGCGCTTCCGACGGGGAGGACGGCCTCAACGATGTCGTCGAGCATCGCCGTCGGCGCAATGATCGTGCTCGCAATCGCGCGGAAGCCAACCACCTGCTGCAGCCAGTGCGACGCCGCATCCGCGGAGGCGACACGGCGCAGTTGACGCCGCGACGCGACGAGCAACAGCGTGCGCGTCGGCGCGATCGTTGCCGCGCCCCAGCCGGCCTCGGTGCCGGTCCATCCCGTCGTGTAGTAGTACGAGATGATGCGCCCGCGGTTGTCGACCATCCACATCGGCCGGGCAACGGGCATCGTGCCGTGGTTCCAACCGGCGTATTGGTACGTCGACCGGAACGGCCGCGACAGCAGGTACTCGCCCGGCTCGACCGGCTTGGACGCCTGCGACGTCGAGCGGGGGAAGAGCTGCAGGACGCCCTGTCCGGGAATCACCTCGAACACGGCGACATACGCGGGCTGATCGACAAAGAAGCTCGGTTCGCTGACGCCGCGACGCAGCGAGGCCTCGAGCGGTTGCGCCGCCTGCGCGCTCGCGCCGGCGGCACTTACCGCCAGCAGGATCGCCAATCGCAGAATTCGCATAAACCCTCCAACACCTGGATGGGCATGAACTGCATCTTTTAACAACGTTGAGGCATGGGACCCGCCGCGCAATGGGGATTCGGCCCAATCGCCCGTTGCTTCCGGTCGCGCGGTCGTCCCCCGTTTACGCGCGCTACATCGACGCCCCGTGACACTTCTTGAACTTCTTTCCCGAACCGCACGGGCACGGATCATTGCGCCCGACGGTCGACCAGTCTTGTACCCCGCCCGCTGAGGCCGGCGCTGAGGCCGCCGCACCGCTCAGCGACCGCGCGCGCCCGGCGCCGACAATCATCGGATCGGCCTTCACGACCTCTTCCTCGCCTGGCGTCTCCGACGGGCCGATGTCGAGCACCTCGCCCTCCGGCACGTCCTCGGCCACGCCGAGCGCGTTGAAGCGGCGCTTGGTCTCCGGCGGCGGCGGCGGCGCGGCGGGCGGCTCGTACATCAGCTGCACGCGGAGGAAGCGCTCGGTGAACGTGTGTTGAATGTCCGTCATGAGGTCGACGAACATCGTGTACGCCTCCTGCTTGTACTCCAACAGGGGGTCCTTCTGCCCCCACGCGCGGTAGCCAATGGATCCGCGCAGCTGGTCGAGATCGTACAGGTGATCCTTCCACTTCTCGTCCAGCACGTTGAGCATCACGAGCGCGAGCACCTGATTGGCGTGCTCGGCGAGCTGGTCCAGCTTGGCGTGGAACGCCTTCGTGCCGGCCACGGCGCCCTCGGCCTTGGCGTCGGCGATGGCCTGGGGCCGCGTGCCGTCGGGCTCGAAGCACGGTACCGTGAGCAGGTAGTGCATGAGCAGATCCTGCCGCACGAGGTCGAGGTCCCACTCGAGCGAGTTCTCGAAGTCGGCGAGCGTCGTCTCGATGCGGCGGCCCACCGCCGTCTCGACCATCTTGATGGCCTCGCCCTTCAACTCCTCCCCGCCCTCGAGCGCGAACGCGCGGAGGTTGTAGATAACCTCGCGCTGCTGGTTCATCACGTCATCGTAGTCGAGCAGGCGCTTGCGGCTCTGGAAGTTCTGCAGCTCGACGCGCTTCTGGGCCTGCTCGATGGAGCGTGTGATGAGCGGGTGCGTGAGCATCTCGCCCTCCTGCGCGCCGAGCCGGTCCATGAGGCGGGCGATGCGGTCCGACCCGAACAGGCGCATCAAGTCGTCTTCGAGCGACAGGAAGAACTGCGACGCGCCCGGATCGCCCTGACGGCCGGCGCGGCCGCGGAGCTGGCGGTCGATGCGCCGCGATTCGTGCCGCTCGGAGCCGATGATGTGCAGACCGCCGCACTCGGAGACCTCAATCTCCTTGCCGTCGGGATCCTTGACGCGCGACGGCTTGGACGGAATCACGCCCTCACCGAGCTTAATGTCGGTGCCGCGGCCGGCCATGTTGGTGGCGATCGTCACCGCGCCGAACTGGCCGGCGAGCGCGACGATCTCGGCCTCGCGCTGGTGATACTTGGCGTTCAGCACCTGGTGCTTGATGCCCGCGCGCTGGAACATGCGCGCCAGCGTCTCCGACGCTTCCACCGACGTGGTGCCGACGAGCACCGGGAAGCCGAGGCCATTGAGACGCTGCGTCTCTTCGACGATCGCGTTGTACTTCTCGCGCCGCGTCTTGTAGACGAGATCGTGGCGGTCGTCGCGGATGATCGGCCGATTGGTGGGAATCACCGCCACTTCGAGCCCGTAGATTTGGAAGAACTCCGTCTCCTCGGTCTCGGCGGTGCCGGTCATGCCCGCCAGCTTCTCGTACATGCGGAAGTAGTTCTGGATGGTGATCGTGGCGAGCGTCTGCGTCTCGCCCTTCACCTGCACCCCTTCCTTGGCTTCCACCGCCTGGTGCAGTCCCTCGCTCCAGCGGCGCCCGTGCATCGTGCGCCCGGTGAACTCGTCGACAATCAGCACCTGGCCGTCGACGACCACGTAGTTGACGTCCTTCTCGTACAGCGAGTGCGCGCGCAGCAGCTGGTGAATGATGTTCAGCTTCTCGCTCTTCAGCGCGTACTCGCCCTCAATCTTGCGGCGGGCCTCGAGCTTCTCGGCGCCGCTCAGCTCGTGGCTGTGCTCGATGCGGTGTACCTCGAGCGAAATGTCGGGGAGCACGAACTGGTCGTGGTCCGACGGGCTCAGGAAGTCGACGCCGCGATCGGTGAGATGCACGGTATGGCCGCGTTCATCGAGCACGAATAGCAGGTCGTCCTCGAGATCGCGGAACTGCTGCTTGGCCGACGGAATCTTGCGATCGGCGATGACCTCGAGCTCCTGCTTCTGCACGAGCATCTTGACGCCCTGCTCCTGCAGGGCCTTGAGCAGGCGCTTGTTCTTGGGATTGCCGAGCTGGGCCTTGTAGAACGCCAGGCCGGCGGCGGTCTGGTCGCCCGCCTCCAGCGCCTTCTCGCCGCGCGCCACGAGGTCGTTGGCCATCTCCGTCTGCCGGCGCACCAGGCGCAAGACCGCCGCGTTGTACTCGGCGTACTGGCCGTCGCTCTCGTTTCCGACCGGTCCGGAGATGATGAGCGGGGTGCGCGCCTCGTCGATCAACACGGAGTCCACTTCGTCGACGATCGCGTAGACGTGCGGACGCTGCACCCGCTGATCGGTGGAGACCACCATGTTGTCGCGCAGGTAGTCGAAGCCGAACTCGTTGTTGGTGCCGTACGTGATGTCGGCGCGGTACGCGGCGCGGCGCTCCTCGGTCCCGGGCTCGGTGTCGTCGAGGCAGGCGACGGTGAGGCCCAGCCACGTGAACAGGTGCCCCATCCACTGCGAGTCGCGGCGGGCGAGGTACGAGTTGACCGTCACCAGGTGCGCGCCGCGTCCAGGCAGCGCGTTTAGATACAGCGGCAGCGTCGCGACGAGCGTCTTACCTTCGCCGGTCGCCATCTCGGCGATCTTGCCGAGGTGCAGCTGAATGCCGCCGACGAGCTGCACCTCGTAGTGCACCATGTTCCACTCGAGGTCACGCCCCGTCACCTGCGCGGTCGTGCCCACCAGGCGGCGCGCCGCCTCGCGCACCGTGGCAAACGCCTCGGGGAGCAGTTCGTCGAGCGTGTCGCGAATGGCACGCCGATGCTGGGCCTCGAGCCCGCCGCGTCCATCGGCGCCGCCCAGCTCATTGTCGATCGCCTCGCGCTCGCTGGCAAAGACCGCCGACCGCTTGCGCTCCTTGAGCGCCTCGATCTTCCCCGAGAGCTCCTGCGTGCGCTCGGCGATGACCGCGCGAAACTTGGCGGTCTGCGCTTTCAGTTCGTCGTCAGAAACCGACGCGAGTCGCTGGCCCTCGACCTCGATGTCCGCGAGGATGGGCCGGATGCGCTTCAGTTCCCGTTCATGCCGTGAGCCGAAAACGGCGCCGAGCAGCTTATTGAACATGCAGTGTCCTCTACCGGTACAGGCCGTGGCTCGCGATGTACGCGGCCACAGCGTCAGGCACAAACCCACGAATCGACTGACCGGCCGCCACGCGCGCGCGGATCTCAGTCGCCGACACATCGATGCGCCGGGTCGCCAGCGACCGCACGCCGGCGGGGAGCGTTGCCTCCTCCCCCCCGCGCGCGAGCACCACCACCTCGGCCAACTGCTGCACCACCTCGGGCTCCCGCCACTTCGGCAGGAGCGCCGCCGCATCCACTCCTAGAAGCAGGAACAGTGCCGCGTCCGGCTGCCGCGATCGATAGCCCCGCAGCGTTTCCACCATGAACGACAGTCCGCCGCGCTCCAGCTCCACCGGATCGACGCTGAACCGGTCGTCGCCCTGCACCGTGAGGTGCGTCATCGCCAGCCGATGCGCCGCGTCGGCCGACGACACGCCGGCCTTCAGCGGCTGCTGCGCGGCGGGTACCCACACCACCCGATCAAGCGCCAGCTGCTCGGCCGCGTCCACCGCCGCCAGCAGGTGCCCTGTATGCGGCGGGTCAAACGTCCCGCCGAAAATGCCGATCCGCACCGGTCAGGGTGCCGGCTTGGCCGGTTCCGGCTTCACCGGGGCAGCGGTCGAGTCCTTGGGCGGCAGCATCCCGTCACACGCCTTGAGCACCGCCGGATCGGTCGGATACAGCGAGCCGAGCGTCGCGCACACCTCGCGCGCATCCTCGCGATAGTTCATGGTCGGCGAGCGGTACGCCTGCACCATGCGAATCATCGCCAGGCGCGCGCGGTCGGTATCGGGGTAGTTCTTGACGACGTCGCGGAAGTAGATGATCGCCGAGTCGTAGGCCTTGCGCCGGAAGTAGCCGTCGCCCGTGTCGTAGTCCTTGGTCGCGAACCACTCGTCGAGGCGCTTGAGCTCGGCCTTGGCGTCCGTGCTGCGCGGCGAGTCGGGGTACAGCGTCACGAGCAGGCGGTACTGCACCTGCGCCAGCTGGCCGTACTGCGGATCGAGTGACGGGCGGCGCCACAGGCGCGAATACGCGCGCCCCGACTCGTACATCGCGTCGTCGGCCAGCGAGTCATCGGCGAAACTCTCGGCGAGCTTGGTGTACTCCTGCGCCGCGAGCAGGAACTCGGCGCGTCCGGCGTGCGCCTTGGCCAGATACCAGTGCGCGCGCGAGAGCAGCGTGTCGCTGGCCGGCAGGTCGAGCGTCAGCTTCTCGAAGCCCGTGACCGCATCGTCATACTTCTTCTTCTGCAGGCGTTCGAGCGACGCGGTGTACAGCTTCTCGCTCGTCGGGAATTTCTTGAGACTGAACGCCGGCCGGCACGCCGGCAGCGCGAGCGCTGCGGCCAACAGGATGGCGGTGGGCAGGAAACGATTGGTCACTGAGAAGAAGTACCCGGAGAGGGGGCGATGGTTCTATGAGTCAGCGGCCGCGCGGCGCCATGCGCGGCGTTCCGGCGAGCGTGCGAAAATAGTCGATGGTGCGTTGGACGCCGGTGCGAACGTCGATCATGGGCGTCCATCCCAGCATCGTCGTGGCGCGCGTGATATCGGGCTGGCGCACCTTGGGGTCGTCTTCGGGGAGCGGCTCGTGCACGATCGGCGCCGTGGAGCCCGTCAGCTCGACCACGATGTCGGCGAGCTGCCGGACCGTGTACTCCACCGGGTTGCCGATGTTGCACGGGTTGGCGTCGCCCTTGAGGAAGAGCTGGTACAGCCCCTCCACCTCGTCGTCGACGTAGCAGAACGAGCGCGTCTGCGAGCCGTCGCCGTAGATCGTGATCGGCTCGCCATTGAGCGCCTGCACGATGAAGTTCGACACCACGCGGCCGTCGCGCGGCCGCATGCGCGGTCCGTACGTGTTGAAGATGCGCACGATGCGCGTGTCGACGCCGTGCGTGCGGTGGTAGGCCATCGTGATCGCCTCGGCGAACCGCTTGGCCTCGTCGTAGACGCCGCGCGGGCCGATGGGGTTCACGTTCCCCCAGTACGACTCGACCTGCGGATGGACGAGCGGATCGCCGTACACTTCGCTGGTGGAGGCGAGGAAGAACCGCGCCCCCTTGGCCTTGGCGATCCCGAGCGCGTTGTGTGTGCCCAACGATCCAACCTTGAGCGTCTGGATCGGCAGCTCGAGGTAGTCGATGGGACTGGCCGGCGACGCGAAATGCAGCACGCCGTCGAGCGGACCGGCCACGTACGTGTATTCCGAGATGTTGTGGCGCACGAACGAAAACCGCTCGTTCCCCATCAGGTGCGCGATGTTGTCCGGATGGCCCGTGACGAAATTGTCGAGCCCGACCACCTCATGGCCGTCGCGCAGGAACCGATCGCAGAGGTGCGATCCCAGAAAACCGGCCGCGCCAGTGATGAGGACCTTCATGCGCGCTCCCGTCCGATCGACCGATAGGTAAAGCCGAACTTCTCCATCTTCGCCGGATCGTACAGGTTGCGGCCGTCGATCAGCACCGGCGCCTTGAGCGTCGCCTTGATGCGCGAGAAATCGGGGAACCGGTATTCGTTCCAGTCGGTGACGACCACCAGCGCGTCGGCCCCGTCGAGCGCCGCGTAGCTGTTCTCGGCGTAGGTAATCGTATCGCCCAGCCGGCGCTCGCCTTCGTGCATCGCGGCCGGATCGTGCGCGCAGACCGTGCCGCCGGCCTTCAGGATGTAATCAATGAGCACCAGCGCCGGCGACTCGCGCATGTCATCGGTGTTCGCCTTGAAGGCGAGCCCCCAGACGGCGATGCGCTTCCCCTTCAGGTCGCCGAGCGCGGCCGCGAGCTTGGCGCCGAGCACCGTCTTCTGGCGCGCGTTCGCCGCTTCCACGGCTTCGAGCACCGACAGCGGCGCGTGTACGCCATGCGCCGTACGCAGCAGCGCCTGCACGTCCTTGGGGAAGCACGAGCCGCCGTACCCCGGCCCCGGGAACAGGAAGGCCGGCCCGATGCGCGAATCGCTGCCGATGCCCTTGCGCACGAGGTCGACGTTGGCGCCGACCTTCTCGCAGAGTCCGGCAATCTCGTTCATGAACGAAATGCGCGTCGCCAGCATCGAGTTGGCGGCGTACTTGGCCATCTCCGCCGACGGGATGTCCATGAAGATGATCGGCTTGCCCGTACGCACGAACGGCGCGTACAGCTCGGCCATCACCGACCGCGCGAAGTCGCTCTCGACGCCGAGCACCACGCGGTCGGGTTTCATGAAATCGTCGATCGCCGCCCCTTCCTTGAGGAACTCGGGGTTGGAGCAGACGTGGAACGGGAACTTGGCGTTCGCCGCCACCGCGGCGCGCACCTTCTCGGCCGTTCCCACCGGAACTGTGGACTTGGTGACGACCACGAGTTCACGCGCCATATGCCGGCCGATCGTCTCCGCCACGGCGAGCACGTGCTTGAGGTCCGCCGACCCATCCTCATCCGGCGGCGTACCGACGGCGATGAACACGACGTCGGCCGACGCCACCGCACCGGCAATGTCGATGCTGAACCGCAGGCGGCCGGCCGCCTGGTTGCGCTCAACAAGCGCGTCGAGCCCCGGCTCGTAGATCGGCAGAACGTTCTGCTTGAGGCCGTCGATCTTGCCCTGGTCGATGTCGGCGCAGACGACGCTGCTGCCGGTCTCGGCAAAGCAGGCACCGGCGACGAGGCCGACGTATCCGGATCCGATAACAGTGATGTTCATGGCCAGCGATGGCGGATGGCAGATGGCAGAAGGCGGAGCACAGATCAGACCGCGGCGTGCGACTGCGGGGCGTCCGGCGTCAGCGAGACGATGCGCGCGGTGCCGGGCTTGAGGCCGGCGGTCGCATGGCGCGTATCGACCACCAGCGACGCGAGGTTGACGACGCGCTGGTAATCGACCGCCTTGTGGTTGGTGACAATGACCACGACGTCGGCGGCGACCAGCACTTCATCCGTGAGCG
>JACPFW010000007.1 GCA_016182795.1 Gemmatimonadota bacterium | reverse complement strand
GTGCGCATCTCGCGGCGGCTCCCCGGCACGCTGGTGGTGCGCATTACCGAGGTGCCGCCGGTGGCGTTGGTGCCAACGGGGGCAGGGCTGACACCGTTCGACGCCGAGGGCCGGCCGCTGCCGATCGACCCGACGGCCGTGGACGTCGATCTCCCCGTGGTGTCGGCGCGCGACGTGGCCGCCCTCAAGCTACTCGGCGATGTGCAGCACGACGCGCCGCAGCTCTATGCGCGCATCAGCGATGTGCAGCGGCTCCCGCGCGGCGAACTCGCCGTGCGGGTCGATTCACTGAACGTACTCGGCGCCCGCGATCTTACGGCGGCGCGCTTGTCGGACATCCTGCCGGTCGAACGTGATCTCGCGCGCCGTGGGCGCCGCGCGGTCGAGCTCGACCTGCGTTACCGTGACCAGGTCATCGCCAGACTCCCATGAACCTCGACCGCCTCGTCGCCGGACTCGACATCGGCTCGGCCAAGACCACCGCCATCATCGCGGAAGTCGTGGGCGACCTGCCCAAGCATCCCACGGTCAACATCCTCGGCGTCGGCCAGGCGCGCACCACGGGCATGCGCCGCGGTGTGGTGGCCGACATCGAAGAGACCATGCGCTGCATCAACAAGGCGCTGGCTGACGCCGAGCAGATGGCCGGCGCCAAGGTGGAGAGCGTCTTCTGCGGCATCGCCGGCGAACACGTGCAGGCGGTGACCAGCACCGGCATTGCGAGCGTCACCGGCGCCGAGATCACGCGCAGCGATGTGGAGCGCGCCAACGCCGTGGCGCGGGCGCAGGCGATTCCGCAGGACCGCGAGCTGATTCACGCGATCCCGCAGGAATACACGGTCGACAAGAACCTCGGCATTCGCGATCCCGTCGGGATGATCGGCACGCGGCTCGAGACCGAGATGTATCTCGTGACGATCGGGTCCTCGCCGGCGATGAACCTTCGCAAGTCGGTGGAACGGGCGGGGTACAAGGTACAGGAGCTGGTGCTCGAGCCTTTGGCGGCCGCGCTCAGCGTGCTCACCGAAGACGAGAAGGAACTCGGCGTCGCGCTGGTCGAAGTCGGCGCCGGCACCACCGATCTCGCTGTCTTCCACGAAGGGAAGATCCGCCACCTCGGCACCATCGGGTACGGTGGCAACAACGTGTCGAGCGACATCGTGCACGGCCTCGGCGTTACGCAGACCGACGCCGAGCGCCTAAAGGAAGCGTACGGCTGCGCGTACGAGCCCATGGTGCAGCACGGCGAGGTGATCCGCCTGCCCAGCACGGTGGCGCAGGGCGACCGCCAGATTCCGCGCGAACTGCTGGCGCACATCATCCATCAGCGGACGAGTGAGATCTACGAGCTGGCGGTGCGCGACATCGAGGAGGCCGGCTTCCTCAAGCGGCTCGCCGCGGGCGTCGTGGTGACCGGCGGCGTGGGGGCGATGCCCGGGATGGCCGAGCTGGCGAGCGAAGTGTTCGGCATCGGCGCGCGCATTGGCCTGCCGGGCGAGTTCCTCGGCGGGCTGGCCGATAGCGTGCAGGCGCCGCGCTACTCCACGGCGGTGGGGCTGGTGCAGTACGGCGCCGGTCGCGTGGCGCAGGGGGCGATCTCAGGGAAGGGCAAGCGGCTGTCGATGAGCGACGCGACGCCGACGTTTGCGGGGCTGGCGGGGAGGTTTAAGACGTACCTGCAGGATTTCTTCTAGAAGAGCACAGAAGAGCACAGAAGAGCACAGAAGAGCACAGAAGAGCACAGAGTAACACAGAGTAGCACAGAGAGGTACGGAAAAGCACAGTAGGGCGTGCATTCCTAACGGGGGCGTGCGCCCGTCGCGCGGGCTCTTAGGGCGGCGGTCATTTTGCGCAGGGCGACGGCCTCGTCGCACCAGCGGGCTGCGGTATCGGGGCTGAGTAACTCGCTTTCGCCAGCGAGCATCAGCAGGGAGTGCAGTTCCGCGGCCGACGCCATCGCGATCGAGAGAAAACGCGCGAACTCACGGTCCCCGCCGCGAAGCGCTCCTTCGGCCACGTTGGCGGGGACGCTGGTCGCTGCGCGAGTGATCTGATCCCACAGCGACCGGTCACTCCACGATGGCCGTGCCGACCGCGCGTGGCGATGCAACTCCGCCGCAAGTGTGAGGCCTCTCCGCCAGACGTCCAACTGTTGGTAGTGGTGCATCCCCAAGCTTCGTGACCGGCCATGCCTAGTCCCGCACCGAAACCTCGCGCCCAGTCACGAATTCACGCAGGACTTCTGTGCGACTCCGTGTCTCTCTGTGCCGTTCTGTGCCGTTCTGTGCCCTTCTGTGCCCATCTGTGTCTCTCCAGACAGAAGATCACAAATCTGTTGGGTCGCGGGATCCGGTGGATTCCTCCTGATTGCCTTTTCGCACGACGAATCGTCCACTCATTGGTGCGATACGCGCCCGCGCGTATATTTCCGCGTCTGATCTCGCCCCCGTATCACCGCGACGGAGCCTCAAGGCATGCCACTGAACTTCGAACTAGAGACGAGCGCACCAATCAGCGGCGCCCGCATGAAGGTGGTGGGCGTGGGCGGTGGCGGCGGCAACGCGGTCAACCGAATGATCGAGGAGCTCCTCGAGGGCGTCGAGTTCATCTCGGTCAACACCGACGCCCAGGCGCTGCTCAACTCGAAGTCCGACGTCAAGATCCAAATCGGCAAGAAGCTCACCCGCGGACTCGGCGCCGGCGCGCGCCCCGAGATCGGCCGTCAGGCGATTGAGGAGAACCGCGACGAAGTCGCCCGCGTGATGAGCAACAGCGACCTCGTGTTCGTCACCTGCGGCATGGGGGGCGGCACCGGCACCGGCGCGGCGCCCGTGGTCGCCGAACTGGCACGCGAGGCCGGATCGCTGGTGGTGGGCATCGTCACCAAGCCGTTCCTCTTTGAGGGGCGCAAGCGGATGCGCCAGGCCGACGAGGGCATCGAAGAGCTGCGCAAGCACGTGGACACGATGATCGTCGTCCCCAACGAGCGCTTGCTCGCGGTGGTCGGCAAGAACATTCCGTTCCAGGACGCGCTCAAGAAGGCCGACGAAGTGCTGCTGCGCGCCACCGAGGGTATCTCGGGACTCGTGACCAAGTGCGGCATCATCAACGTGGACTTCGCCGACGTGCGCACCGTCATGAAGGACGGCGGCGCCGCGATCATGGGCACCGGCGTCGGGACGGGTGACAACCGCGCGGTTGAGGCGGCGCAGATTGCGCTCTCCAGCCCGCTGCTCGACAACGTCTCCATCGCCGGCGCCACCGGCGTGCTCGTCAACATCACCGGCGGCCCGGGCGACCTCGGCTTCAACGATTTCACGACGGTCGGCCAGATTGTGCAGGAAGCGGTCGGCGAAGAGTCGAACATCATCATCGGCGCGGGGATCGAGCCGGCGATGGTCGGTCAGGTGCGCGTCACAGTGGTCGCGACGGGCTTTGAGAAGGCGGCCGCTCAGCGCGGCATTGGGCAGGGGCGCGCCGGCGTGACGCCGGTGATTCCGATCAGCGAGGCCTCGCGCCCGCGTCCGGTCATTGGGGCGTCGTATCAGGGCGGGTCGGCGGTGCCGGCCCAGCGTCCGCGCCCGGCCGCCGAGCCGCGCCGCATTGAAGACTTGAGCGACATGGAAATTCCGACGTTCATCCGGAGACAAATGGATTGACGCGGTTCGTCCGGCGCACCGCCGTTGTGGCGGTGGCGGTTGCCGGCGCCGCTGCGGCGCTGACGTACCTCCCGTCGGTCACCCTGCCGACGCGCTCACCCGCCGAGCGGTTGGGCTTAAATCGTTGGCATGCGAGCGACACCCTCGGCAAAGGGGAGTCGCTCGCGGCGCTTTTGGGACGCCGCGGCCTCGACGCCGGAGACGCCGCAGTGGCCGTGCAGTCGCTCGACGGCCTGCTGGACGACCGCCGCATCCCCGCCGGCCTCAAGGTGCAGGTGCACGGCGACACGGCGAGCACGCGGGCCACCGATGTGGACCTGCTGCTCGACGAGGACCGCGTCATTCGACTCCATCGGGACGGCGAGGTCTGGTCGGCCGTTGAGGATCGCATTCCGTGGTCCACCGACACCGTGTTGGTGCGCGGCGTGGTACACACCAACCTGTATGACGCGCTCGACGCCGGCGGCGCGGAGCTGTTGTCGAAGGGGGCGCGCATCGCCCTCGCCTGGGAGGTGGCCGACGTCTACGAGTATCGCATCGACATGTCGCGCGACCTGCAGGATGGCGACAGCGTGCGGGTGCTCTTTGAGCGGTCTACCAATCCGTCGGGGACCAACCGGATCGGCCGAGTGCTGGCCGCCGGGCTCGAGCGCGGCGGGCAGGAGATTACGGCCGTCCGTTTTGTGCATCCCGACGGCAAAGCCGAGTTTTTTGACGACAAGGGCAGGTCGCTCCGGGCTTCATTCCTGAGGGCGCCGCTCTCGTTCCGACGCATTTCGAGTGTCTTTGGGCGGCGCAAGCATCCCATCCTCGGCATCTGGCGTCAGCATGCCGGCACCGACTATTCAGCCGCGTCGGGAACGCCGGTGCGCACCATTGGCGACGGCGTGGTGATCTTTGCCGGCCACAAGGGCGGATACGGCAACGTGCTCGAGATCCGGCACCGCAACGGCTTTGTGACGCGCTACGGACATCTCAAGGGCTTCGCCAAGGGCATCAAGCGCGGGCACAGCGTGACGCAGGGCGAGACGGTGGCGTACGTGGGGATGACTGGGCTCGCCACGGGCCCACACCTCCACTTTGAGGTGCTGGTGAACGGCGTCCAGCGCGACCCGCGCACCGCGCTCAGGCAGTCGGCGGCCGTGGCGCTGGCGGGGCGGGAACGGGTGCGCTTTGATGCCGAGGCGCAGGTGGTGCTCGCCGAGCTTGAGCGGACCCCTGGGGTGGTGCGGGCGGCCCTGGTGGGAGACTCGGCGCGGTAGCGCAGACCCAACGTGACCGGCTAGCGCCGAGTCAGTTTCCCAACTCAGGGCACGAGCGCCAGGAATAGGTACGCCGCGAACAGCACCAGATGCACGGCCCCCTGCATGACGAAGGTACGGCCCGTGCCTAGCGTGACGGTACTCACGAGGAAGGTTACGAAAAGCAGCACGATGTCCTTCGGCAATGGCCCTAAGACGAGCGGCAAGTCGAGCATCATTGCGGGCAGCAGCACGAGTCCGGCAATCACGATTCCGACCACAGTCCGTGGCGCGTTCGCCGCGTAGACGGCCTGTTCGATGGTGGGCGATAACAGATTGGCCAGGCCCACGACGCTTCCAAACGAAGACGAAGATCGCCCACAGCGCCGCGGAACTCATCCCCGCAAACGCCAACTGCGATCGGCTGTACGTGCCGCTGGACGTCGTCGTGGTAAAGGTTGGCAGTACGAGGGTGAGTGCGGCGAGCGCAATCAACGCGGCAAGCCCGGCCCCCGCACCTTCCACGCGAAAGCTCTGCTTCCGATGGGCGAGGCTGCCGAGGCGGAGACACAGGCCCACGACGCCGGTACAGATGATCATCACGGCGGCAAAGAGCGCGTCACGCGCGAGCACGGCCATGTCCTGGCCGCCGGCCATCATCATCGACAGAATGAGCGACGACTCGATGGCAGTCACCGCGAGGGCGAGGACGAGCGTGCCGAAGGGTTCGCCGACGCGGTGGGCCACGACTTCCGCGTGATGCACCGCCACGAAGACCGCGGCCCCCAGCGCGATGCCGCACAGCGAGGCGATCCACGGTCCCACGCCCGATAGCAGCGCGATGAGCAGGGCACCGAGCGCCAGCAGGGCGACCAACCACGTAAAAACCGGTCGCTTCTGCGTCATATCAGCAAGTTGGGGTCGCTTGGCCGTGGCACTCTGGACGCGGCCTGAAATTAAGTCCCCTCAACGCGGCACGGCGAGCACCCGTTTCGCGCGCGAATCGCCATCGACCGCGCTGAGCAGTGAATCGAGCGCCGAGCGATCGAACACGCGCCCGCCCAGGACGACGGCGTGAATGCGCTGGCTGTTGGCGATGTTGACCAACGGGTTGGCATCGAGCAGCAACAGATCGGCGTAGCGGCCCGCCTGCACCGTGCCAAAGTCGGCGGTGCGGCCGAGGTACGTCGCGCCGCTCAGTGTGGCCGCCCGGAGCGCCTCGGCCGGCGAAAGTCCGGCTTTGACCAACTCGCCCAGTTCGTCGTGCACGCTCGCTCCCGGAAAGACAAAGGTGTCGTTGGCATCGGTGCCGAGCATGACCGGCACGCCGGCGCGATACGCGTCGTTGGTGAGTGCGAGCCCCTTGCGGTAGAAATCCATGAAGCTCTTGCGCCCCGCCGGCGACGGATCCGATGCCACCATGCCATTGGCATCGGCGGCCCACGCGATTTGCTGGCGCATCGGGATGTACTTCAGCCGCGGATCGTGACGGTACGCCGAGTCATCGGCGAAGGCATCCATGCGGCGCGTGACGTGCGTGGGCGTGATGTATGTGCCGTTCCGCGCAAAGGTACGGAATACGTTGGCGCAGATGCGCGGATCATACTCGTCGATCATCCGGCGGCGGCGTTCGGTGGCCGACAGGTTGCGCAGCAGCCCCCGGCGCAGCGAGTCCGCGCCGCCGAAGCAGTTGAGGAGGAAGATCCGCGAATGCTCGATGCTCTTCTGCCCAGCGTCGGACATTTCAACGGCGCTGAGCGCGGCCGGTTCATGACCGGCAAACGGCATCTCCAGTCGGCGCGCCTCCTCGGCGAGGCCCAGATACCCGTCGCGGGAGATGTCGTTGTAGATCTTGATGAAATCGAAGTCGCGCTCGGCGAAGTAGCGGGCCAGTTGCCGCCCTTCGTCGCGGGTGCGCGCCCTGTAGAAGGGCGGCATGCTGCCGCTGATGCCAGCGTCGCCATTCACCGGCCAACTCGCGAGCGAGAGCAGGCGCGGCCCCGTCACGGTGCCCGTCTCGATCTGCGCCTGCAGCTGGCGGTGCAGGGCGAGCCCCTTGGTCACATCGGGGACAGCGCTCGGGCGATCGGCGGCCATGATGCGCACCCCAGTCACGCCGAAGGCGACGAAGAGCGGAAGCTCTGGCGGCGTGCGCGTGGCGTCGATGTTGAGATGCACGTGCATGTCCCACAGGCCGGGCATCACGTACTTGCCTGTGCCGTCGAGGAGGCGCGGGTTGCCTGGGCGTCGGCGACCGTTTGCAGCCACCACCGCCACGATGCGACCGCCACGGACAAGCACATCCTGATTCGGAACGACGCGCCCGCGCTCGATGTCGATCACGGCGACGTGCGTGATGGTGAGGTCGGCGGTGTTGACCGGGTCGGCGGTCGTGGATCCCCGCGCCCCCGGCAGGCATGCGGCCAGGGCAGAGCAGAGGCTGAGTGACAACAGACTCGACTTAGCCATTGGCCGCGAGATAGAGGCAGAGTTGCTTGGCGGGCTCATCGACTCCAGTGACGTACTCGTGGACGGAGCGCAATCCGTCCTTCAGACCGCGATAATGGACGCGAGAGAGGCACTGCTCCCACGGGAGCCACGCATACTCTGCATGCTCATCCGGGTCGAGACGGACCGCCGCGTCCTCGACCTCCGCGGCGTACACACCGATCGCCTGCATCTCAGCGAAGCGCCGATTGTAGATGAGATAGGCATGTTCTCCCGCCCAGATCGCCTTCGGTCGAAGGCCGTAGCAGTCCAGCACGCGGGTGATCGCGTCCGTGATCGACTCGCCGTCATTGACGACATTGCTCGGTATCTGCCAAAACCGGCCGCCGTTGAAGTAGCGCTCCGCCTTCTCGACGGACGTGTAGAGCAGCAGAAACTCGACGTCCGCGCCTCGCCGGCGGAAGACCCAGACGTCGAAGATGTTCGCGGAGAGTTGCATGGGACTCGGGTGTAGTGCGGTGAGCGGTCTAGCCCGTCGCTCCGCGGTTCGCGCACGCGGTCAGCGGAAGACCGGAAGCTCGGTATACCACTGCATGGCCGCACCCCACGCCGGAGAGGTCGAGATGGGCGTCATCAGCGAATGGATGGTGCCGAAGAAGCTGAGCGACAACGGATAGGCGAGGCGGCGCTCACCGGCCCGCCAGTCGGCGACGATGAGGGCCACGAGAATGACTTCCACGGTGACGAAGCTGGCGTGCAGCGCCTGCATGAAGTCCAGCGAGGGCGCGAAGACGCGTGCATAGAGTCGCGTGAGCGCGGGGGGGAAGCCAAGGAGGACGGTTGAGGCCATGAATCGCTTGTGCGCTGCAGGCGTGCGGACATTGCGAAGCGCGAGCGTGACCAGCACGATCATGAAGACCAGCGACGGCAGGTCAATGAACGCCAGGAGCGGCGGCAGGAACGGCGGCATCGCCGGGTTGGCGAACATCACCGCCACCATCGTGAGCGCGCTCGGAATGAGGAGCGCGAGCACCACCAAGGCCACGGCCGCCACGCGTCGATGCCACACGACGAGCCCTCGCCGCATGAGCGCCGACTGCACGATAAGGGCGACGACCCAAAGCGTCGCGGTGACACCGTGCAGCGAGTGGGCGAAATCCCCCGCGCCGAGGGGCCGGAAGAACGAGGGCCAGAAGCCGGCGACGATCGCGGCGAGCGCCAGCGCGAAGTACCAGTGCGCGTGGCGATACGAGGGCGCGGCGGGGGAGGGCACGGAAACCGTCACGGCGAGTTCCACGAAAGGTTCAGTTTGAGGGGCACCGGTGCCTCCCGCGCTCGCCGCGGGCGGTATCGGTTGGGGGCACCCCAATAGAACGCGCGGGCAACCCGTGCGCCATCCGTCCGGTGCGGCCACCCCTTGCGTGCCGCGAACGCCTGGTTTAGATACTGAACCATATGGTTCACTATACGACATCCCGACTTGATATGTCCTTCGCCGCGCTCTCGGACGCCACGCGGCGCGGCGTGCTGTCGCAGCTCGGCCGCGGCGACGCGTCGATCACGGACCTCGCCGAGCGGTTCCACATGACGCTGACGGGGATGAAGAAGCACGTCGGCGTGCTGGAGCAGGCGGGGCTTGTTACGACGAAGAAGGTTGGGCGCGTGCGGACCTGCCAGCTCGGGCCGCGGCGGTTGGAGGAGGCGGCGGAGTGGCTCGAGCGGTACCGCCGGCGCTGGGACGCGCGATTCGACGAGTTGGACAAGGTTGTCGAGGAACGCACACGAAAGGAGACGAGCGATGAGCGCAGGAAACGAAAGTGAGGCCGGCCGCGTGAAGCCTCGCACCACGGTGGAACGGAAGTCGGACCGCGAGGTGGTGGTCACGCGGACCATCAACGGCCCGGCGCGCATCGTGTTCGCGGCCTTCACCAAGGCGGAGCTGTTCACGCGCTGGTGGGTGCCCAAGTCGATGGGCATGAAGCTGGTGTCGTGCGCGATGGATGCGCGTGTGGGAGGCAAGTACCGCCTCGAATTCGACGTCGGTGGCGCCGAGCCGGCTGCGTTCTTCGGCACCTATGTCGAGGTCAAGCCGAATTCGCGCCTCTCGTGGACCAACGACGAGGGCGGCGAGAACGGGTCGGTCACGACGGTGACGTTCGAAGAGAAAGGCGGCAAGACGCTGGTGGTCCTGTCCGAGCGCTATGCGTCGAAGGAGGCGCTGGAAGCGGCCGGCGCCGGCGCCGCCGAGGCGATGGTCGAGACGTTCAATCAGCTGGACGAGCTGCTTGTCGCGCTGGGGGAGAGCACGGCGCAGTAGCAGCGACGCGGATGGCGCGGTCGATTGCCTGATAGTCCCGGTGCCCACTCGCCGGGACTATCGGGCATCAGCACGTCAGTCGTGCGGGCGCCAGAACCTCACTTGCACACGCCCAGCGACATTCCCAAACATTTGCGCCCGTCCACCCAGGTGGCGTTGTCGAACTTCGGGAACCCTGTGATCGTCGCCGGGAACGTCGCCCCCTTGAGCACGGCATGGGAGAAATCGGTATTGGTCAGCACGGCAGTGCTGAAGTCCAATGCTCCCAGTGCGGCTCCGCGGAAGGTCGTATTCACCAGCTTGGTCCCCGCCAGCGTCACGTTGGTGAACTGCACGTCATCGAACGACGCCCCCGTCAGGTCCGCGCCGTCCAGGGTGACGTCCTCGAAGGCGACGGTTCCGCAACTCCCCCCACCGATGGCTCCCTTGAGCGACGCGCCCTTCAGCGACAGCGACTGATAGCGGCGCGCTGAATGCGGATCGCACAACTGCACGCTGTCCATCTTCGCCCGCGTGAAGACGCCATTGTCCAACGTGGTGCCTATGAAGCGCGCGCCCGTCAGCGTGCTTCCCACGAAGCTCCCTTTGTTCAGCTGCGACCGACTTGTGTACAGTCCTTTCAGTGATACGCCATCGAACACCACACTCACGGCGTACACGCTGTCCCAGGACATGTTCAGCAACGAGGCGTCGGTCAGGGTGGCGCCGGTCAACGTCACCAGGCGCCATCGGCCACGGTCGAACACCCCGCGGTTCAACGTGGCCCGGGACAGGTCTACGCTATCCAGGTGCGCATCGGACAGCCTGGCCTGTCCCAGCTTGGCCCCAACCAGCGACACCCCACGCAGCGTCGCACCTTCGAGCTGCGCCGAGGCCAGTGACACGCCGGCCAGCGTGCTGTTGATGATGGTCGTCTGCCCCCGTGGAACCGACACATTGTCGAGCACGGCCTGGGTCAGGTCGCTGTTCCGGATGGTCAGCTGCCCGTCGACCTTCGCCCCCGACAGGTTGGCGCGCACCAGGGTCAAGCTGTCGAGCGGCGAACCGAGTACGGCTCCCTTCAGCGTCGCGTTGGTGAGGTCGGCCCCGCGCAGGTCGGCGCTGAGGATCGCCTGCGACAAGTTGGCGTTGGACAGGATGGCCTGTTTGAAGCTACCCTGCAGTCGTGCCCTGGTCAGTTGGGCACCGACCGCCGACAGTCTGTCGTTCACCGACTCTTCGCTGAACTTCACACCGGTCAAGTTCGCGTGATCCATCGTTACCTGTGTCAGGTTCGGCATCTTCAGCGTACTGTCGATGGTGGCGGAGGTGAGCGTCACCTCGGTCCACTCTTCGGCCGCACTCCGGTTCTTGCCCGAGTTCCCGCACCCGTGCATGCGCATCAGCGTGGCGCGGGTCAACACCACCTTGCGCATCGTGCACGGGAGCACGGCGCCGGTGAGGTCGGCGTCGGTGAATTTGGTGTTGGTAAGCGTGGCGCCCGACAGGTCCACGCCGCGCAGGCTCGTGCTGTTCAGGATGGTCCCCACCAGCGAGGCGTTGCGCAGGAAGCCCACCGAGTCCATCACCGAGCCGGAGAAGTCTATGCCGTCCAGATTCAGCGCTGGCGGTTCGCTCATTCGGTCATACTTCGGCAGCGTGGCCCCGGTGAGGTTCACGTTGCGACAGGTGGTTGAACGCGGCTCCAGCCGACATCCATTGATAACGGGGACCGTGCTCGGCGACTGGGCCAAAGCGGTCGTGACCAGCGCGCTGGCGAGCACCAGCGCGACGCAGGGGAGGGAGCGCATGGGGGGGCGGGCTCTCGGTGATGGAGGGGATGTGGGGAACAGTTGGTGTCGCGACCTATCCCATCCCGTTGTTCGCTTCGTCCAGCCACCGCTGGGCGTCCGACTTGTGCAGGGCGGCGGTCTTCTTGTCGGCGTCGGTAGTGGCAGTCTTCGCCTCGTTGGCGGCGAAGTTCACCGCCCCTTGCGCCTTGGAACGGTAGGCCATACGGAAGTCGTTGGCCGTGCGGGAGGCATCGTCCTTCCTGCGGCGCAGTTCATCGAGCTTGGACGCCTTGTCTGTGCTTTCGCCGCCAGAGTCGTTCAGATCGTCGTAGGCCCGCTTGGCGTTATGGTAAGATGACCGCGCGACGCGGTACTTGTTCTGCGCTGTCTCGTTGGCGGACTTCGCCGCGTTCCAGCTCTGGAACACCGCGGGTGGGTTCTCGGCATTCCCCCCGCCGCCGCGTCGGAACGCTTGGGGATTCTGGGCGGCGAGTGGCACAGCGCTGAACAGCAGCAACGAGAAGACGACAGAACGCATTGGACAGCCTCGGGGGGACAGTGAAGGAGCCGTATTTACGGCCTCGCTGCTCTTGGCGCAACCCGCTGCCCGATGGCGTCCAGGTGTCGCCCCTGCAGTGCTCTCCTCGCGCAACCCTTCGCGGGTGTGTGCTGTCTACGGGGCATGTCCATGCCCATTTGCCGCGCGCTGGCCGCGCTCCTCCTCCCGCTTGCCGCGACGGCCCAGGGGTTGTCCATGGAATCCCGCACACTCACTCCGGTTCTGCCCTCGCCGCAAGGCGTGAACCTCGCCCTCAATCAGCGCATTGTGACAGACGGCAGGGTCCTGATTCTCAATCGGGCGGTGCAGCCCGACGGGTCGGTGTTCTTTGACCAGCGCGAGTACTCGCGCGATGGCACGCCGATCACATTCACGCAGGAGGGATTCTGGGCCGAGCGCTGGAATCGGTACGAAACGCGCTTCAGCGCGACCGGCGCGGAGCAGCACATCAACGACGCCATCAACCGCACGGGTCGGCCGGCATCGGATTTCAGAAATCCCACGCTGCTCTGGTTCTGGCGCGTGCAGCCGGAGATTGGCGACACGGTGCTGGTCACCTTCCTCGCCCAGAACGTTATCGCGACGTACCAGATCCGATTCATCTACGAGGGAACAGAAGAGCTGACGCTGGCGGGGCGCACCGTGAACGCGCATCGGGTCCGTGAGGAGCCGCTGGGCAGCGCCGGCGTGTTCACGATCTGGTGGTACGACGAGCGCGGCATGGGCATCAAGCGTTATCACAAGACGACCAGCCGCGAGTTCGCCGATCAGCTAGTCAGCTGGCGATAGCGCCGCCCCGCCGCACGTGCAGCTTAGGCGTCGTTGTAGGCCTGCTCGAGTCCGGCCACGTCGAGCTTCACCATGGTCATCATGGCATCCATCACGGCCTTCACCTTCTTGGGGTCCCTATCCCCGATCATCTCAGTGAACCGTCTCGGGACGATCTGCCAGGTGAGACCGAATGGGTCCTTGATCCAACCGCACTGCGAGGGGGTCGCGCCGGCGTTCACCAGCCTGTCCCAGTACAGATCCACTTCGGCCTGGTCCGCGCAGTCCACGTAGAGCGAGACGCCCTCGGAGAAACTGAAATACGGACCGCCGTTGTAACCCAGAAAGAGTTGCCCACCAACGACGAACTCGGCGGAGCAGACGGGACCGTCCTTGCCCGTGCGGGCGACGCTGCGTACTTCGGAGTTCGGAAACGTCGCGGTGTAGAACTCGATCGCCGCTTCGAGTTGGTCGTTGAACATCAGGAACGGCGTCACTTTGTTCATGGGGGGGCTCCGTGAGGGTGATGCGTGGCTCCAGTCAGCGTTAGCTTCAGGTGACGAACTAGGCATCGCGACGCGCGTGCGTCGCCCGAGCCGACGTCTAGAATGCGGTCGTGTAGCCGTCGCTACAAGGCCGTGACCGACCACTACCAGCGGACATCCGCGAAGAGCGCCGTGACTTCCCGGCGGCCGAGCAAACGCCATTGCCACCAGCCGGTCGCGACGAGCAGGCCCATCATGGTAAGACCGGCGATGCGCGGAATCACGTGGGTTGCGTCGAGCAAGAAGAACGGCGCACTCGGCGTCGCCAGCGCTAGGATCACGATGCCGCCCGCGACGACGATCTGCAGGCCGGCGAGGGCTCTGGTAAGGACGTACGCAAGACGGCGACCAGCCCACAGCCCGACTGCCTGAGCGAGCGGGAGTAGGGCGAGCGCCCGCACCGTTGCTTTCGGGTCGGGCACGAATGCGTGAGCCACGAGCGCTGGCGCGACTGCCTCGAACACGAGCAGCGCTATCACGACACGGATCGCAGACCGAGGGTTCATGCGCGGCGGGTAGGGAGGTGCTAGCCGATCTCTTCCGGATCCGCCAAGAACCACTCGATCCGAATTGCCGTGAAGAACTTGCTCACCTCTGCTCCGTGTTGGGGAAGTCTGCCAGCCGACGCAACGAGAACCACTCGATACACGTGGGGTTCAAGAGGGCCTCCTCTTGCGACGCTGACGCGATGCGCTGCTCGTCACGGCTGAGCGTCCTCATGGCGGAAGGCGTCGACGACCGACCACGCATTCCAGAGCAACGCTAAGAGGAGCGCCCTCCCACCGCCGAGGCCGAAGAAGACGCCTCCAACGTACGCTACGACGGTGCCGAACTGTAAAGCGGCATCGACGTACCGCCCCTGCGCGCATTGACCGAGCCCCGGCAGCAGCGCGCTCAGCGACGCGTGGCGTACCGCGGTCTCGCGGTGCGCTTGGCGGAGCGCAGAGGCACTCGCGTTCTCCCGGAGAATCGGTCTGACAGGCTGGTCGCCGATGGTCATCGCTACCGCGAGGTGGAAGCCGCGCCGAGCACACGCTGGAGTTCCGAACCATCCGGCTGCAGCACGACGATTCTGAACGGAACACTACGCGGCGGAAGCACGACCTCCGGATGGTGGAGGCTCACGGGCGCCTGGGTACACACGATATCGGGGCGGCCGTCGAATTTGCCGCGAAACGTCACCCGCAGCTCGGTGGATGTCTGATACCTGTCGACGCGCTCGACCGACGAGCAGCCATTGTTGCCGACATACCCGAAGAACCACACGATGACGGTATCGGTCGGCGCGGTTGTAGCCGGCGCAACGATACTGTCGACCCGCACGATGAAGTTGCGGCTGCGGTCGGGAGCGGTTGGCTCGCAGCCCTGCACGATGGCAAGGCCAGCGAGGATGACGCCTGCGACGAGCGCGCGAGCCTCCCGTCCATAACGATTTCGCATCATGGTGTCGAATTGCCGAAAGTAACCCGGCGAACGGTGAGGTACCGCAGCATAGTCACGGCTATGAGCCTCATCCGGCCCAGTAGTCGGCGGCCATCTGCCAGATGAGCGCGGCGATAGCTAGGGAGAGCAGGCTCCGATAGGCTAATCGGCCACGCGTCGTCGTGGCTCTACCGCATGCTGCGAGCAGCGTTGCTCCGCCCAGGCCGAGTATGTTCACGGCAAAGTACAGCCGTCCCTCGTACTGCCCTGGAAAGGCCGGCGGCACACCGCGAAGCCAAGAAGGCAGGAGCCACAAGAAGCGAGCGGTCGCAATCGTCATAATCGCGATCTGCGTCACGATCAGGAAGGGTCTGTATGAGGGTCGGATCTCAAGCTCAGTCATGTTCATCGGCTCGTTAGGCGGCGGCTACTCCAGTTCCTTCCACACCAGTGCGACCAGCCCGATGCCGACGAGAGAGATGGCCATGTAGTAGTTGCTGACAGGTGTCGACTGGTGTCGGAATCCGTTAATGAGGCTCGGCAGCAGCGCCGCGATCGCCCAGACGCCGCCCTCGCGGCTGCGGCGATGCAGGAGCTGCCCCACACGGAGCTGCATCGCCACCGTTGCGATCATTCCGACCGTCCGCCAGGGCAGGAACGGCAGAAGTCGTGCGAACTGCTTGGGACTGGCGTACACAACGGCCAGGAACGCGAGCCACGACACGCCGTTCAGAACGGCGACCACATTGAAGTAGCCGGCGATCGTCGAGAGCGCGCGCGACTTCGGAGCGCGGTGCTCCGCTAGGTCGCGTGATTCCGTTTGGCGACTAGCGACGAGGAAGTCCGAGGGCGACATCAGTACTCACATGAGGAAGGAGTCTTGCCCAAGAGAAGCATCTGTCTCGGTCCCGTCCGGAGCGCGCAGAAGCGTCAATGCCCAGAGCTGGTACGCGGCGCCGGCGAACATCAGCACGGCGAGCACCCACCCATCCAAGAGATGATCGGTAACACCCGTGTACGCGCCGAACGAGCCTAAGCAGAGCGCCAGAAACGTGGAGACGACGAGAGTGGGCGCGCCAAGGGCGCGAGCGCGCGCCGTCGCGCGAACGCGGCGATCCACGGGCACGAGATCCGCGGCGGTCAGATGCGCGCGTTGCAGCCCCCGGACCACCCAGACTGGGCCGATGGTCAGCGCCAGGAGCGAGACGACTAGGAGCGGCCACGGCCAGCGGAGATCGGCCGCGTCAGAGATGAAGGCCGCGGCCATGAGGAGAGCGAACGACAGGGCGTGATATCCGCGCAGGCGTCGTTCAAGGAGCGTCGTGGCCGCGTCGGGCACGACGTACCGACGCCAAAGGAGCCCGAACCTAAAGACTCTGGCTCCGTCTCGCGAATACCGATAGATGCCGGTGGTGGTGGCGTCGAGGTAGCCCATGGCGTGATTTGTGCGGAGGTGTAACCGTCGAGCGGTGATGAGTCAGCATCGGAGTTGAGCGTGACACGTAGTAGGGCAGGATGCTCGCTCTGCCTAACACGCCACGTCACCCAAGAGTGCTACATCCAGGGACGCTGCGCCAGTACGAAGGGTGCCCAGCCTCATCGGCAGCGTCTCCCCTCCTCCTGAGCACTTCACCCCCGCACTACGTTTATCAACCGTGCTTCTGTGGATCATCTCCCTCGCCGTCGGCGCCGCCGCCGCGCTCTGGCTCTATGGCTGGCGTCTGCCGTCCGACGGCTATCGCCGCGGCCTGGCGGCCCTGCGTGCCGTCGCCGTCGCCCTCACCGTCGCGCTCCTGCTCGACGCGCCGCTCGGCGCACGGGTGCAGGCGCGCCCGCTCACCGCGCTCGACGCGTCGGCGAGCTGGCGGCAGGGGAACTCGGCGCGCTTCACCGAGGCCGCCGCACGTGCCAAATCGACTGGCGGCGACCTGCAGCTCTTTGGCGACTCACTGAGTGCCGGCGGCGTGCCTTCGACTCCCAGCGACGCGGCGTCGCGCGTGGGACCGGCCGTCGACCGCTCCGCCGCACTGGGCCGCCCATTGCACGTCATCACCGACGGCCAGCTCGATGACCCGGAGGCGCTCGACGCCCTGCCGGCGGGTTCGACGGTTGAGGTGCTCCCTGCGCCGGACGCGGTTGACGTAGCCGTTCGCTCGCTCGACCTGCCGTTGGGCGCCGCGCCTGGCGATTCCATCGAAGTGCGGGCGCTGGTGGTCAGCGGAGGGGCACGCGTACCGGCCGCGTCCATCGCCGTGCGCTCCGCCGACGGTGCCGCGCTCGCCGCCGCCGCGCTCGGCGCGCTCGAGCCATGGAACGAGCGTGAGTGGCGAGGGCGCATTAAGGTGCCGGACCGGCGCGACGCATTGATCCTGCGCGTCGCCGTGACGGCGGCGGGCGATGTGGAGCATCGCAACGACACACTCACCACCGCGGTTGAAGTGCGCAGCGGCCCGTCCGCCGTCTTCGCCTCGACGTCGCCCGACCAGGACGCGCGCTTTGCGCTCGACCTGATGCGCGGCGCGCTGGGCTTCGGCGTGCGCGGCTACGTACGCGTCGCGCCCGGACAATGGCGCGATGAAGGGACGCTGAGTCGGGTGGACGAACCAACAGTTCGCGATGCGCTTGCGCGCGCGCCGATTGCCGTGTTGCAGGGCGACACCGCGCTCTTCGGCCCGCCGCGCACGCTCACCCGCGGCGCGCTTGCCCTCGTGGTGCCGCCGCGCGACGACGACGGGGAGTACTTCACGGAGCCGGCGGGCGCGTCGCCGCTCGCGCCGGCACTCACCGGCGTCGCCTGGGACTCCCTGCCGCCGATCGCCGTCGGGACCGCCCCCATAGGGACGTCGTGGATTGCACTCGGCGCGCGGCGCGGGCGTCGCTTCGACGAGCGCGTGGTGGTGGCCGGCTATGACTCGCCGCGGCGCGTTGCCGTGCTCCCCGTGCGCGGCCTCTGGCGGTGGAAGTTCCGCGGCGGCCGCTCGGCCGACGCCTTCGCCGCGCTGTGGGGCGGTGTCTTCGATTGGCTCGCCGAGGGCGGTGCCGACGAACGCGCCGCGTTTGCGGCATCGCCGTGGGTGCGCGAGGGCGAGCCGATCTCGTGGCGGCGCGGCTCGGCGCGTGACTCCGTGGTCGCCGTGCGCCTGCGGCGCGATGGCGACACGGCCATCACCAGCGTGACGCTGCGCTTCAGCGACGCGGCGAGCCTGACCTCGTCGCCGCCGCTCGTGGCCGGAGTCTGGCGCGCCAGCGTCGCGGGAGGGAGCGCAGTGATCGCCGTGAATCCGTCGGCCGAGTGGGTGCCGCGGCGGCCGATCGTGTCGCGCGTCGCCACGGGCGGCACACCCGCCGTCGGGGCGCGCCCGAGCCTGCGCGACGGCTGGTGGTGGTTCGCGCTGGTGCTGGCGATGCTGTGCGCCGAGTGGTGGATGCGGCGCCGCGTGGGTCTGCGCTAGTACTCCACGCTGTGCGCGCTGACCCGACGCGCACGATAGGGAATCAGCCGATCTCCTGTCAGTAATCAGACGATGCGGCGGACGGTGCTCGCGTCGTGATACCGGCAAACATCCGTGTCGGGGAGGCGTGAAGCCATCGTGGCAGGCTCGCCGACTCAACTTGAGGCTGAGCCCTACACTCCGTGCCCACCGCCGCGCCTAGCTTGGCGATACCGGCGCTCCAACTGCGGGCGCCGTTGGCCCGATGGCCAAGGAGTCGCACATGTGGCGAGAGGAAGCGCCCCCCGCCATGGATGCGGTTCGCGGGATTCTTGAATCTCACGAACGCGATCCGGGCGAACTGCTGCAGATCCTGATCAAGGTGCAGCACAGCTACCATTACGTACCCGACGCGGCGGTGGAGCTCATTGCCGATCACCTGCGGGTCACGCGCGCCCACGTGCGCGGGCTTGTGGGCTTCTATTCGTTCCTGAGCAGCACGTATCGCGGCGAGTACGCCGTGTACATCAGCGACAACATCACCGACCGGATGCAGGGGAGCACGGGGCTTGCCACGTACCTCTGCAACCGGCTCAACGTCAAGCTGGGCGAGACGCGGCAGGACGGGCGCGTCAGCGTCCGGTTCACGTCGTGCACGGGGATGTGCGACCAGGGGCCGGCGGCGCTAATCAACGAGCGCGCCCTCACGCGCCTGACGCGCCAGCGGATGGACCGCATCGCAGAGCTGATCAATTCGCGCACCCCGATGGAAGAATGGCCCGCCGAGCTGTTTGTGGTGGAGGACAACTTCCGCCGCTCCGACGTGATGTTCCGTCGCGCGTTCGAGCCGGGGGCCGCACTCAAGGCGGCGATGCTGCGCGGCGGCGACGAGACGCTGAAGTCGCTGCAGTTCGAGGAGGCGGTGGACCCGTCGTCGGGCCACGCTTGGCGGCGCGGCGCCGACGAGACGCTCAAGGAGCTCTACCGCTCCGACCTGCGCGGCCGCGGCGGCGCCGGCTTCAAGGCGGCTATCAAGTGGGAGACGTGCCGCGACATCTCGGCGCCCGAGCGCTACGTCATCTGCAACGCCGACGAAGGGGAACCGGGGACGTTCAAGGACCGCGTTCTTCTGACGAGCTACGCCGACATGGTGTTCGAAGGGATGACCATCTGCGGGTACGTGGTGGGCTCGACGCGCGGCATTCTGTATATCCGGCAGGAGTACTGGTATCTGAAATCGCACCTCGAGGCGGTGCTCGCCCGCCGGCGCGAGGCCGATCTGCTGGGACGCAACGTGCTCGGCACGGGCTTCGCATTCGACATCGACATCCATTGGGGTGCGGGCGCGTACATCGCCGGCATGGAGTCGGCGCTCATTGAGTCGGTGGAAGGACGCCGCGCCAAGCCGCGCAAGCGGTGGCCGCTGCCAGTGGTGGCGGGGCTGAATCGGCGGCCGACGGTCGTGAACAACGTCGAGACCTTCGCCGCCGCCGCGACCATTGCCCTCAAGGGCGGCGCCTGGTTCGCCGGACACGGTACGGGGCACTCGGCGGGGACCAAGCTCTTCTGCGTCTCAGGCGACTGCGAACGCGCCGGCATCTACGAATATCCGTTCGGCGTCAGCGTCCGCGAAGTGCTGCGCGACTGCGGCGGACTCGATGCGCAGGCGGTGCAGATCAGCGGGCCGTCGGGCGTGACGATCACGCGCGCCGAGTTCGACCGCATTCTCGCGTTTGAAGACCTGTCGACGGCCGGCACCTGCATGGTGTTCGGCCCGCAGCGCGACATGTTCGACGTCGTCCGCAACTTCACCCAGTTCTTCCGGCACGAGTGCTGCGGCCTGTGCACGCCGTGCCGCGTGGGGACCAGTCTGCTGGAGATGCTGGTGGAGAAGGTCGCGGCCGGCAAGGGAAGTCCCGTCGATGTGGAGCAGGTGCAGAGCATCTGCCAGTTGATGAAGACGACCGCTCACTGCGGACTCGGCCAGACGGCGCCCAATCACGTGATTGACAGCCTCGTCAAGTTCCGCGGCGACTGGGACAAGCGGATGAAGACCACCGATTTCGTGCCCGCGTTCGACCTCGATGCGGCGCTGCAGGAAGCGCGCCAGCTCACGGGTCGCGACGACGCGATGGCGCACTTGTGAGGACCCCGTGATGAGTCCCGACACCAAGAAGACCTTCCAGCTCGACGGAAAGGAGATTCCGTTCCGCGAAGGGCAGACGGTCTTCGACGCCGCGATGGCCGCCGGCGTTTACATTCCGCACCTCTGTCACAATCCCGATTTTGAGCCGCACAGCAGCTGCCGGCTGTGCACCGTAATCGTCAACGGACGGCCGTTCGCCTCGTGCACCCAGCCCGCGGTTGCCGGCCAGGATGTGCGCAGCGACACGCCCGAGCTGAACGAAATGCGGCGCGCCCTCACCGACATGCTCCTCGTCGAGGGCAATCACTACTGCCCGGCCTGCGAGAAGAGCGGCAACTGCCGTCTGCAGGCCACGGCCTACGCGCTGGGCCTGCAGGACAGCCACTTCCCGCAGTTCTTCCCGCGGCGCGATGTGGATGCCTCGCACCCCGACATCATTCTCGACCGCGACCGCTGCATCCTGTGCGGGCTCTGCCTGCGCATCAGCCGCAGCGTCGACAAGAAGAGCGTGTTTGCGATGACGGGGCGCGGCATCACGACGACGATCGTCGTCGACTCGCCGTCGGGCCTGCTTGCCGACAGCAAGGTGTCGCGTGAAGACGAGGCGGTGCGCCATTGCCCCGTGGGCGCCCTGATGATGAAGGGCGAGGCGTACATGGTGCCCATCGGCCAGCGGCGCTACGACGTGTCGCCGATTTCGGAGGACAGCGTCCGCGAGTTCCATGCGCGCGAGGAGGCGCACAATGGCTAGCAAGCGCAAGATCGCCACCTGCTCGCTCGCCGGCTGCTTTGGCTGCCATATGTCGCTGCTCGACATCGATGAGCGCCTGCTGGAACTCCTCGAACTCGCCGACTTCGACCGCAGTCCGATCAACGACATCAAGGAGATCAAGGGGATCGTCGACATCGGCCTCGTCGAAGGCGGGCTGTGCAACGCCGAGACGGTGCGCGTGCTCCAGCACTTCCGCGAGCACTGCCGCGTGCTGGTGTCGGTGGGCGAGTGCGCGCTGACCGGCGGCATTCCGTCGATGCGCAATCACCTGAGTCTGAAGTCGTGCCTCGAGGAGTCGTACATCCGCGGGGTCGGTGTTGAGAACGCGCACATCCCGGATGACCCCGAACTGCCGCTGCTGCTCGACAAGGTGTACCCGCTCCACGAAGTGGTGAAGGTGGACTATTACGTGCCCGGCTGTCCGCCGTCGGCGGACGCGCTGTGGCATGTGCTCAGCGCGCTGGTGACGGGACGCGACCCGCACCTGCCTCCCGCGCTGCTCAAGTACGACTGAACGGAGAGTCTTTGTGACCCGCCTGCTGGAGACCGCCGCCCACCCCCGCACCCTGCGCCGCGTCGCGATTGAACCGCTGACGCGCGTCGAAGGGCACGGCAAGGTGACTTTGCTGCTCGATGACCAGAACCGCGTGCATCAGGCGCGCCTGCACATCGTGGAGTTCCGCGGCTTCGAAAAGTTCATTCAGGGCCGTCCGTACTGGGAAGTGCCCGTGCTCGTCCAGCGCCTGTGCGGCATCTGCCCGGTGAGCCATCACCTCGCCGCCGGCAAGGCGGTGGACATGCTCGTCGGCGCCCGCCAGATCACGCCGACCGCCGAGAAGCTGCGCCGTCTGCTGCACAAGGGACAGATGCTGCAGTCGCACGCGCTGCATTTCTTCCATCTCGCCAGCCCCGACCTGCTCTTTGGCTTTGATAGCGAGCCGGAACGCCGCAACATCATTGGCGTGGTGCGCGAGCATCCGGAACTGGCCGTGCGCGGCGTGATGCTGCGCAAGTACGGACAGGAGGTCATCAAGGCCATCGCCGGCAAGCGCATCCACGGCACGGCGTGCGTGCCCGGCGGGATGAACAAGGCGCTGACCGTCGACGAACGTGACGTGCTGCGGCGCGAGACGACGCAGATCATCCGCTGGTGCCAGGAGGCGGTGCGCGTCTGCCGCGACCTGCTGGACAAGTGCGAGCACGCCCCGATCTTCGGCGTCTTCCCGTCGAACTTCATGAGCCTGATCCGCGCCGACGGCGCGCTCGACTTCTACGACGGCGGCCTGCGCGCCCGCGACGCCTCGGGGGCGATCATCTTCGACCACGCCGACTACACCCGCTACAACCGGCACATCCACGAAGAAGTGAAGTCGTGGTCGTACATGAAGTTCCCGTTCATCATCAATCTGGGCGAGGAGGATGGCTGGTACCGCGTGGGACCGCTGGCGCGGATGAACATCTGCGACTCGCTCGACACCGTGTTCGCCGAGCACGAGCGCAAGCTGTTCCGCGAGGCGGCCAACGGCGGCATGCAACACGCGACGCTGGCGTACCACTGGGCGCGGATGATCGAGATGCTGCACGCCGCCGAGGGGATCGAGCGCCTGCTCGACGATCCCGACATCCTCGGCACCGATCTCGTGACCAAGGGGGAGCGCTCGCTGGAGGGCGTGGGCGTGATCGAGGCGCCGCGCGGCACGCTGTTCCATCACTACAAGGTGGACGAGAACGATGTGGTGGTGCGGGCCAACCTCATTGTCAGCACCACCAACAACAACCAGGCGATGAACGAGGCGGTGCGCACGGTGGCGGCCAGCTACCTCGACGGCCAGCGGCTCACCGAGGGGCTGCTCAACCATATAGAAGTCGCGGTCCGCGCTTTTGACCCGTGCCTTTCGTGCGCCACGCACGCGCTGGGGAAGATGCCGCTGCAGGTGGAGCTGGTGGATGCCGGCGGCACGGTGGTGGACCGGCTGGTGAAGGGGGCCGACGGTCAGTTCTGCGACGCTCTTCCGACGTTCAACTACGACTCGGGACCGTGAGCGCTCACGTCGTCCTGCTCGGCTGCGGCAATCCCAGCCGCGGCGACGACGCGCTGGGGCCGGCGCTGCTGGCGCGCGTCCGGCAGTGGCTGGCCGACCGTCCCGACCTCGACATCCGGATCGTCGAGGACTTTCAACTGCAGGTGGAGCACGCGCTCGACGTGGTGGACGCCGATCTCGTGCTGTTTGTCGATGCCGATGCGTCGGCGCACGCGCCGTTTTGCCTGCGCCGCGCCACCGACGCGCGCGACGGGTCGTACACCTCGCACGAGCTGAGCCCCGAGGCGCTGCTGCACGTGGTGCGGGCGATGAGCACCAACGCGCTTGGGCACCTGGAGGTGGCGTGGGACGAGCTGCTCGAGCTGCTGAACGACCCGCGGCCCGGCGTCTGGGACGCACGGGCCGCGGGATGGTAGGCGCGGGGCGCGCTACCGGTTCGGCACGGCCTGGTCAATGAACGTCCGCAGGTCCTGACGCAACTTCTTCATTGAGGCGGCGTCGATGTACATCATGTGCCCGGCCGTGAAGTGGTCGGTGTGGATGCGCGACTTCCGGATGTTCGGTTCGAGCGCCATGTGATCGAGCGTGTACTGCACCGCCCAGTACGGCGTGGCCATGTCGTAGTAGCCCATCGCCACATACAGGTGCATGTCGGGGTTCTTGGCGAAGGCGCGCTCGAGGCTCGGCACGACGTTGGGGAACTGCCCCTCGTCGTAGCGCCAGCGGCCGACGCCGCCGCCGAGGATGTAGTAGAGGTTGTCGTTCTTGTATCCCAGCTCGCGGCGCACGTAGTCGTTGAGCACCGGGGTGAACGAGTTGCGGATGCTCGCGTCGCTCGGGTCGAAGTTGGTGCGTCCGCCCAGCGGGTCCATCATGTAGGCCGTGAGCCGGCTGTCGAGCCGCCCGCTCATCCGGCGCTCGGTGCGCAGCAGCTCGGTGCTGAACCGACCCAGCTCGATGCGCAGGTCGGCATCGCTCACGAGTTGTTCAGTCATGCCGGTAAAGCGTGCGATCTTGGTGACAATCGCCTTGCGGTCGGCGGCAGGGAGGGCGTCGCCCTTCATGAGGGCGGCGGCGTACTCGCCGCTGGCGAATTGTTCCGCGGCGCGGGCGAACTCCTCGACCGACAGCTTCTGCAGGTCGGGAGCGGCCTTCTTATGGTAGTAGGCCGTCATCGCGAACGACGGGAAGAAGCCCACGTAGGCGATGTCGTTGCCGCGGCTTGGGCGCGAGTTCTCGAAGTTGAGCACCGCGCTGAGCAGGACGACGCCGTTGAGCGCGATGCCGTTGTCGGTGAGGTACCCAGCCAGGTGCGCGGCCCGCGTGGTGCCGTAGCTCTCGCCGGCGATGAACTTGGGGCTCGCCCAGCGCTCGCTGCGCGTGAGGTACAACCGAATGAACTCGGCGACGGCGCGCATGTCCTCGTCCAGTCCCCAGAACTTCGGGCCGTTGGCGGCCGACGACGCGCGGCTATAGCCCGTGCCCACTGGATCGAGGAATACGAGGTCGGTCTGGTCGAGCAGCGTGTTGGGGTTGTCGACGTAGCTCGCCGGCGGCGGCGGGTTGGTGCCGTCGGGGTTGAGCTTCACCATCTTGGGGCCAAAGGCGCCCATGTGCAGCCAGACGGTGGCCGAGCCAGGCCCGCCGTTGAAGATGAAGGCGATGGGGCGCGTGGCGGGATCGGCGCCGTCCTTGGTGTACGCGACGTAGAAGATGTTGCCTTCCACCTCGCCGTTCTGCTCGTTGCGCATCGGCATCATCGATGCCGTGGCCGTGTATTTCATGTCGCCCGCACTGCGGAGCGTGTGATGCGTGACGGCGGGCGACTCGTCCTCGACCCGCCGCACCACCATGGCTCCGCCGCGCGGCGCGCCGGAGTCGGGGCGGGCGGTGCCGGTCGCCTGAGTGGCGGGTGCGATCGCGCCGCCGCGCGCCCCGGTGCGGGCGCCGCCGGGAGGTCCGCCCTGCGCGAGCAGGGGAGCCGCAATCAACAGAAGCAGGGGAACGTGGCGCATGGCAGCGTGCCTCGCAGATAGGGGTCGCGTGGGATCGTGAGAATGTACGGATTCCGTGCTGTCGTGCTACGGTGCGCGCCGGCGCGGCGTTGAGCGGACACCGCCCCGCGGCGCGTCGCGGCCAAGTGACGCGCCGCGGATTCGCGGTATATTCTGTGCCAGCCTACGACCAGGATTTCTGTCTATGAGCATCAAGCTGCGCCTGACGGTCATGAACTTCCTGCAGTTCTTCGTGTGGGGAGCGTGGCTCATTTCGCTGGGCGGCTACATGATCGTCACGCTCGGCTTCACGGGCGGACAGGTGGGAAGCGTTTACGCCACGATGGGCATCGCGTCGCTGTTCATGCCCGGAGTGCTCGGCATCGTCGCCGACCGATGGCTGAACGCCGAGCGCGTGTACGCGCTCTGCCATCTCATCGGCGCCGGCCTGCTGCTGTGGGCGTCGACGGTGAAGGACTTCGACACGCTGTACATGATCATGCTGCTCAACGCGATGGTCTACATGCCGACGATCGCGCTGGGCAATACGGTGTCGTACAAGGTGCTCGAACAGAAGGGCGAGAACGTGGTGACCGCCTTCCCGCCAATCCGCGTCTGGGGGACGCTGGGGTTCATCGTCTCGATGTGGATGGTTGACCTCGCCGGATGGACCAAGAGCCCGCTGCAGCTCTACATCAGCGCGGCGGCGGCGGCCTTCCTCGGACTGTATTCGTTCACGATGCCCAAGTGCCCGCCGGCGGCGTCCACCGGCAAGCGCACCGTCATTGAAGCGCTGGGCCTCGACGCCTTTGTGCTGTTCAAGCGCGGGCAGATGCTCGTCTTCTTCCTGTTCGCGATGATGCTCGGCGCCGCGCTGCAGATCACCAATGCCTTTGGCGGCGCGTTCCTCGACGACTTCAAGACGCTGTATCCCGACAGCTTCGGCGTGCAGCACCCCAACCTGCTGCTCTCGATTTCACAGATCTCCGAGACGCTGTTCATCCTGACCATCCCCTTCTTCCTGCAGCGGTTCGGCATCAAGAAAGTGATGCTCCTCAGCATCTTCGCGTGGGTCTTCCGCTTTGGCCTATTCGCCGTGGGCGATCCGGGCGGCGGGCTGTGGCTGCTGGTGCTGTCGATGATCATCTACGGCATGGCGTTCGACTTCTTCAACATTTCCGGTTCGCTGTTTGTCGACCGCGAGGCCGACGTGGGGATCCGGGCGAGCGCGCAGGGCCTGTTCATGATCATGACCAACGGCCTCGGCGCCTTCATCGGCGGGACGGCCAGCGGCAAGGTGGTGGATTACTTCACGGCCGACGGCGTCAAGGATTGGCGCAGCATCTGGATGACGTTCGCGGCGTACGCGCTGGTCCTGGGCGTGACGTTTCCGTTCCTCTTCAAGTACAAGCACGAGGAGGAGCAAGCGGTGCCCGCACACGGGCATCATTAGCGGGTTGCACGACGGGGGGTACCATGTACGGCTTTCTGCGGCGCGCGCCGAGCGCGTTGCTGCTTGGCAGCCTGTTGACCCTGCCGCTCGCCTCAACGGCGCAGCGTGCCACACGAATCCCGCAGGGCGCCAGCGCTGGCGCCCCGGCCGCCGGCGCGGCAAGGGAAGTCCTCCCCGGGCCGACGACCGCCTGGTCGTTGGCCGCCGTGGGAGACGCGATCATCACGCGGCGGATCGCGCAGTTCGAGAACGCGTCGGACCCCAGGTTCCGCGACATGGTGACGGTGATTCGCGACGCCGACGCGGCGATGGTGAACCTGGAACTCTCGCTCTTCCGCTTCTCCGAGTTTGATGGCTGGCCTGAGGTCGAGAACGGCGGCAACTGGGAGGTTGGGCCGCCGGAAGTCGCGATCGACCTGAAGCAGATGGGCTTCAGCCTGTTCAACCGCGCCAACAATCACACCACCGACTACGGCGTGACCGGCATGCGGATGACCAACCGCCTGCTCGACAACATGGGGATTGTGCACGCCGGTTCGGGGGAGAACCTCGGCGCGGCGAGCCGCCCAGGGTATCTGGAGACGCGAAAGGGACGCATCGCGTTCATTGGTTTCGCCACGAGCTTCACGCCGATGTCGCGGGCCGGCGAGTCGCGCCCCGACATGCGCGGACGCCCGGGGGCGAATGCGTTGCGCCTCACCACGAGCTACGAGGCCGACTCGGCGACCTTCGCGACACTGCGCGAGGCGGCGGCGGCGTTTGGCGGGGCGGGGCGGGCGGGCGCGACCGGCGGAGAGGCAACGGTGCGTCTGCTCGGTCAGGTGGTGCGTCGCGGTCCGCGCAATGGATCCGTTGGCACGCTCGACGCGTCGGATCAGGCGCGCATTTTGCGCGAGATTCGCAACGCGAGGTCGCTGGCCGATTACGTGGTGGTGACCAGCCACACGCACCAGTCGACGCCGGTGCCGCCGGCGTGGCTGTCGACGTGGGCGCGTCAGTGCATCGACGCCGGGGCCACGACATTCATTATTCAGGGGCCGCACCTGCTGCGCGGCATCGAGATCTACAACGGTAGGCCGATCTTCTATAGCCTCGGCAACTTCGTCTTCCAAAACGAGACGATCGATCCGATGCCGTTTGACCATTACGAGATCTTCGGGCTCCCCGACACCGCGCTCGCCAGCAACCTGTATGACGCGCGATTCCGGAATGGCACGACCGGGTTTCCGGCCACGCCCGACTACTACGAGAGCGTGATTGCGGTGCCGTCCTTCACCGGCAATCAGCTGCGCGAGCTGAAGCTCTATCCCATTGAGCTCGGGCAGAAGGCGCCTCGCTCACAGCGCGGCACGCCGCGCCTGGCCGACGCGGCGACGGGCAAGAAGATCATCGATCGGTTGATCAGCCTGTCGGCGCCGCTCGGCACCACCATTGTGTACGAGAACGGCGTCGGCGTCTGGCGGCCGGCCGCGCCGGCGCCGTAGCGCCGGTCAGTCGTTCTGCATTCCCGGGTGGCCGTACTCACCCGAGTTCATGTTCTGAATGCGTTCCACGTACTCGCGATCGGTGATCTGGTTGTTCCAGATTCCGGTCGCGCGTGCGCCCATATAGCTGGCGAGGAAGATCATCGCGACCGCCGCCGCGTACGCGACCGGCGACACGGTGCGGCGGCCAACCTTCATGGCCAGCGCGCCCTTCACCGGGCACGACGCGACGCAGTCGAGGCAGCCCGAACAGTCAGGGCTGATGACCGACAGCTTGCGCGACACGGGGAGGCGCGACGGGCAGGCCTTGTCGCAGAGGCCGCAGTCCACGCATGTGGCCGGATCGCGGCGAATGCGCGACGGCGACGCCCACGAGAAGAGCCCGAGGAGCGCGCCGTAGGGGCACAGGTAGCGGCACCACAGCCCCTGGATGAACACGGAGCCGAGGACGAGCACGCCCATGATGCTTAGTCCCACGGTGCTCATCTGCGTGAAGAAGAGCCCCATCTTCACGTCGGCCACCTTGTTGTACGGCGACGTCAGGAACGCGGTGAGCGACTCGCGCCCCATCACCACGACCGAAAAGACGAAGAAACCCATCAGCAGGTACTTGAGACCGCGCAGTGGGATGTCGAGCCACTTCCACGGCTTGAAGTTTCGTCCGAACGCGAGTCGTCCCAGCTTGGCGAGCCATTCGGAGAGAAAGCCCACCGGGCAGATCCACGAGCAGAACGCCTTGCGCATCAGCAGGGCCAGCGCGATGGCAACAAGCACGAGCACCGTCGCCGCCGGATGAATGACGTTGAGGCTGCCCTGATAGAACCAGTCGAGCGCCCCCATGAGGCCGCTGATCGGCAAAAAGGCCTCGACGCCGGCCGGACGCGATGGGAGGGGAAGGGTGCCGGCTTGTGCCGCGCTCACAAAGCGCGCGAACTGCACGCCCAACACAACGCACAGCAGGGCGAAGGCACCCTGCACCACGACCCGCACGCGATAGTGACGATCGGCGCGCTTGCCGAACCGACCGTCCAGCCACGCGCGCGCAGAAACCGGTATGGAGGATGTCGCTTTGGTCATGTCCGGAAGCTAGCCGTCTCCGGATCACCGAGCGTCGGGGCAACTATGGGTCTTTCGCGCGGGATTCCAGTACGCAAAAGCCCCAACCTCGCGGTTGGGGCTGTGCCTCGGTCGTTGCGTTGCCGCGCGTTACGGGAGTTGCTCGATCTTCAGCGTGTATTTGCCGTATCCGCCGAGCGTGGCGACGATGACTTCGTGCCACGTGTCGAACGTGGCCGTCCAGTCGATCACCGACGTCGCTCCGGCCGCCACATTCTTGGCGACCAGCGTCGGTGACGCCGGGCCGAGGCGGTCATCGCGGAGGACGAAGACGGCGGGGAAGTCGGTGGCGCTCAGCGTCAGGCGCATCTTCATCCCCGTCTTCAACTGCAGGTTGATCCACTGCTCGCGCCCGCCCGTGGGGCCAATGCAGCTGTTGGTCGAGACCGAGTCGGTGAACTGCACGTTGGGGCTGGCGAAGACGATGTAGTCGCAGTCGACCTTGGTGCCCGTCACGGTGGAGACGGTGTACGCCCCCGTCGTGTTGGCATCCGGCGCAATGGTCTCGTACTGGTACGTCCCAGGGGCGAGCACGTACTTGTGCTTCATCGGATTCTGCGTCGTGGGCGAGAACGCCGTGCTGGGCTGCAGGCCAACGTAAAGGTCGCGAGCCGTGTCGCGCAGGTAGAGCTGGCGTCCGTTGGCGCCGTTCACCGACGCTTCCACCTGCTGCTGCGCCGTGGTGGTGAACTGCAGGCGGTCGTAGCGGCGCCCGCTGGTCTTCGTGCAGTCGTCGGCATCCCAGTTGAGGGTGAGCGTGGCGCCGAGCGCGTAGTTCGTCACCGTGCACCCGGTGGGGACCTTTCCGGTGGCGGTGAAGGTCGCGCTCAGCGTTCCCGCTGCCGCACGCAGCGTCTGCGCGCCGGTGGCGATGCCAAGCGTCCAGCCGCCGGCGCGCGCGATGCCGTCCGCGCCGGTGGTAGCCGTGGCGCCCGTCACCGCGCCGCCCCCCGTGAGCACGCTGAAGGTGACCGTCGCGCCGGCGACCACGTTGCCATACGCGTCCTTGAGCAGCACCGCGGGCACCGTCGTCACCGCATCACCGACGTTGGCCTGCTGCTGGTCGCCGCTTGCCACGACGAGCGTGGCGGCGGCCGCGGCGGTCGCCGTCGCCGAGAAGCGCACGGCGGCGAGCCCCTGCACGGTGGCGTCGACTGTCTGCGTGCCGGCGGTCGTGCCGAGCGTCCACGAGCCGGCGCTGGCGGTGCCGGTCGCGTCGGTGGTGGCGGAACTGTGTCCCAGCGTACCACCGCCCGCGGTCACAGCAAAGGCGACGGCGACACCAGAGATGGGAGCCCCGTTCTTCCCTGTGACAACCACGGACGGCGCCGCCACAACGCTGCCGACCGTGCCGGTCACGGCGCTGCTGAACGTGGCGCGAACGCTCGACGGCGCCGGCGGACTGGTGCTCTCACTACCGCAGGCGGCAGCAAGGACGACGAACATGGACACTGCGATCTTGCGGGGGGCAGGCACGCGCATCAACAACCTCTGCAGCGGTGGGTGGGGGCGGCTCGCCAGCGTTGACGAGCCAAGGCCGGTGAAATTGCGAACGCGGATTGTAAGCGGCGGTGCGCGCGAGCGACAAGTGGATGCGCGGCGCCTGTGTGCGCCATTGGTGACGCCCCGATTCAAGCGTACCTTTATCGCCAATCGCAATCCGTGACCGTGATCCTCGGTCCAAATCCACAATTGTCCCGATGCCTCTCTTCAAGCCCAAACGCTCCCTCTGGCAGCGCCTCAAGGATGTCGCCCTGCTCGACGTCGGCGTTCTCGCGCGCGGCGGCGTCAGCGCGGGCTCCATTGAGCAGCTTGAGACGCTGCTGCTCGAGTCGGACTTCGGCGTGCCGGTGACGATGCGCCTGGTGGCCGACGTGGAGCGCCAGGCGAAGCGCGGGGCGATCAAGACCGAGGCGGAGTTCCTCGGCGCGCTGGAATCGGGCATCCTCGGCGCGTTGACCGCGGGGAACAGCGACCCGGCGTTCACGCTACCCAGCACGGCGCCCGCCGTGGTGCTGGTGCTCGGTGTGAACGGCGCAGGCAAGACTACGTTTATCGGCAAGCTCGCCACGCGGCTCGCCGGCGAAGGGAATCGCGTAATGGTCGCCGCCGGCGACACGTTCCGCGCCGGTGCCATTGATCAGCTGCGAGTCTGGGCCGAGCGGAGCGGCAGCGAGTTCGTTGGCGCACAGCCCGGTGGCGACCCGGCGGCGGTTGCGTTCAGCGCCATCGACGCGGCGGTCACGCGCGGCATGGACGTGGTGATCATCGACACCGCCGGGCGCTTGCACACGAGCGAAGGCCTGATGGAAGAACTGCGCAAGGTGGCGCGCGTCATTGCCAAGCGCCTTCCGGGCGCGCCGCACGAGGCCCTACTCGTGCTCGACGGCACCATTGGCCAGAACGCGGTGCAGCAGGCCAAGGCGTTCGCCGAGGCGGTGCCGCTCACCGGACTCGTCATCACCAAGCTCGACGGCACGGCGCGCGGCGGCGTGGTGGTGGCGGTGCACGAGGCCATCAACGTGCCGGTGAAGTTCGTCGGTGTCGGTGAGCAGGCCGCCGATCTCGCCGTCTTCGACGCCGCGTCGTTCGCGCGCGATCTCGTGGAGGGATGACGGCGTACAAGCCGGCGCCCGCGCGGGTGCTCGACACCCCGATCACCTTCCTCAAGGGGGTGGGGGAGCGGCGCGCGGAGGCGTTTCGCCGACTGGGCGTGCTCAGCGCCCGCGATCTGCTGTTCCACATTCCGCACCGCTACGAAGACGCGTCGACGGTGCGCCCCATCAACTCGCTGCGCATCGGCGAGGACGCCACAGTCATTGGCACGGTGGTGAGCAAGGGCGTGCTTCCCACGCGCAAGGGACTGCGCATCTTTCAGGCCGTCGTGCAGGACGCGAGCGGGCTGATCGAAGCGTCGTGGCCCGGCCAGCCGTTCCTCGACCGCGCCATCAACAAGGGCGATGTGCTGCTCCTCAGCGGCCCCGTGCGCTTCTACCACGGCCGCCAGCTGATGCCGCGCGAGTTCGTCAACCTCGGCGCCGACGATTCGAGCACAGCCGAGGGGCGGGTGCTGGCCGTGTACCCGGCGACCGACGGGCTGTCGTTCAAGCAGATCCGCGCGCTCATCGACAAGCACTTCGACGAGCTTGTGCCCGCGCTCGACGAGTACCTGCCGGCGGACATCCTGCGGCAGACGGGCCTGCCCGGCATTCAGGAGGCCCTGCGCCGCGTGCATCGGCCGACGAGTGTCACCGAGGCGATTAGCGGGCGCGACCGGCTGGCGTACGACGAGCTGCTCGGCGTGCAGCTGCTGCAGCGTCGCGCCAACGCCCTGGCGCGCCAAACGCGCACGGGGATCGCGTTCACCAACCGGCGCGATCTCACCTCGCGTCTCAAGGCCGCGCTGCCGTGGGAACTCACCGGCGCGCAGGTGCGGGCGACGCGCGAGATCGTGGCCGACATGACGAGTCCGCAGCGCATGCATCGCCTGCTGCAGGGCGATGTGGGGAGCGGCAAGACCATTGTGGCGCTGTTCGCGAGTTGCCTGGCGCTTGAGAACGGCTATCAGGCCGCCGTCATGGCGCCCACCGAGCTGCTGGCCGAGCAGCACTTCCGCACGTTCAGCACGCTGTTGGCTCCGCTTGGCGTGGAACCCGTGCTGGTGGTTGGCTCGATGACGACGAAGGCACGCAAGGCGGCCGCGGCGCGGCTGGCGGAGGCCGGCCCCGTCCTAGTGGTCGGAACGCACGCCCTCGTGCAGGAGGGGACGCGCTTTGCGCGGCTCGGGCTTGCCGTGATTGACGAGCAGCACCGCTTTGGCGTCGAGCAGCGCGCGACGCTCGGCGAAAAGGGCGATGCGCCCGATGTGCTGCTGATGTCGGCGACGCCCATTCCGCGTTCGCTGGCGCTTACGCTCTACGGCGATCTGGACGTCAGCGTGCTCGACGAGCGCCCGCCCGGCCGCCAGCCGGTGACGACGGCCCTGCGCTCGGAGAAGGCGCGCGACAAGGTCATGGAGTTTGTCGAGACGCAGATCGCGGCCGGGCGACAGGCGTACCTCGTGTATCCGATCATCGAGGAGTCCGACAAGATCGCCCTCAAGGCGGCGACGACGGCCTATGAGGCACTGGCCGCCGGCCCGTTTGCGCACCGTCGTGTGGCGCTGCTGCACGGCCGGCTGTCGAGCGACGAGAAGGATGCCATCATGCGGTCATTCCGCGACGGCGGCATCGATCTGCTGGTCAGCACGACGGTGATCGAGGTGGGCATCGACGTGCCGAACGCGACGGTGATGGTAATTGAGCACCCCGAACGGTTTGGCCTGTCGCAGCTGCACCAGCTGCGCGGTCGCGTGGGGCGCGGCGCCGAGGAATCGTTCTGCATTCTGCTGGGTGACGTCGGCGCCGAGGCGCGGGAGCGCCTGCGCCACGTGACGGAGACCGAGGATGGCTTCGAGATTGCGCGCGCCGACCTCCGTCTGCGCGGCATGGGCGACCTGTTTGGCAAACAGCAGAGCGGCCTGCCGG
>JACPFW010000016.1 GCA_016182795.1 Gemmatimonadota bacterium | reverse complement strand
GCACAGTATTGGCAGCCGACGCACTTCTCTCGATCAATCGCGACAATGCCGTCGTAGCGGCGATGCATCGCCCCCGTCGGGCAGACCTCCACGCAGATCGGCCGCTCGCAGTGGTTGCAGGCGATGGACAGATGGTAGGCGAAGACATCCGACGTCCACGTCTCTCCCGCGCGCGTCCAACCGCCCCCCGTCACCTCGTACACGCGCCGCCACAGCACCCCAACCGGTAGCTGATTCTTGTCCTTGCACGCCGCCTGGCACGCCTTGCAGCCCGAGCACGCCGACGCGTCGAAGGCAAAGCCGATGGGCGTCACGCGCGCTCCACCTGCGCCATCGCCGTGTGCTGCGCCGTGCCAAAGGCCAGCGGCGTCCAGCGCTCCGACGTCAGCACGTTCACATTGCCGCGCCGGTCGATGCCGTCTTCATCCGGCGTCCACCACGCCCCCTGCGGAATGTCGATCACGCCCGGCAAAATGCGCTCGGTCACTCGACACGGCAGAATCATCGCGCCGCGGTCGTTGAAGACCTTCACCGGATCGCCGTCGGCAATCCCGCGCGTCGTCGCGTCGATGGGATTGATGAAGACGCGCTGCGGGAACGCCTCCTCGAGCCAATCATTGTTGTCGTGCGTCGAGTGCACGCGATGCAGCGTGTGATGCCCCATCACTTGCAGCGGGTAGGTGGCCGCTTCCGCGCCGAACGGGCTCTCCCACTCCTCGATGTACTTCGGTACGGCGGGTATCTCATCGGGCCGGTCCATCGCGTGCAGCTGCTGCGAAAAGATCTCGATCTTCCCCGACGGCGTGCTCAGCGGATGCGCCTCGGGATCGGCACGGAACGCCTCGAACGCCACGCCCGGCCTGGTCACCGGCTTGGCATAGACGCCGATGTTCGACCGCTCGAACTCGTCGAGCGTCGGCAGCTCCGGAAAGCGCGTGGCGCGATAGTGGTCGAGGCACCACTCCACCCAGGCACGCTCATCGCGCCCCTCGGTGTACGCGTCGCCAATCCCTAGTCGCTCGGCGATCTCGGCGCAGATGCGGTAGTCGCTCTTCGTCTCGCCAAGCGGCTCGACGACCTGCGGCATCAGGATCACTTCGTCGCCGTATTTCCAGCCGTCCTCCACCCCCCACGTCTCGAACTGCGTACACGCCGGCAGGATGACGTCAGCGTACCGCGCGCTCGGCGTCAGGAACTGGTCCTGCACGACGATGAACTCCACCTTCGACTCATCTTGCAGGATGCGCGCGCTGCGCGCGACGTTGGCGTGCTGGTTGATGAGAATGTTGCTGGCCACCGAGTAGATCAGCTTGATGTCGGTGGTCAGCCGGTCCACGCCAATGATCCCGTCAGCCGAGGTCATCTCCTTGCCGCGCAGCACCGCCTCGGTCCACAAGAAGACCGGGATCGCCGCTTTGGCCGGGTTGTCGCCCGCTGGGAAGAGCGTCCAGAACGGCGCGTCGGGCGCCTGATTGGCCAGTCCGCTCGCCCAGCCGCCGCTGATGCCGACATTTCCCGTGATCGCCGCGAGCACGCATCCCGCGCGCACCACCTGCTCGCCATACGCGCGCCGCTGCATCCCGTAGCCCTGATACAACACCGCCGGCTTGGTGATCGCGTACTCGCGTGCGATGCGCGCAATCGTGTCGCGCGGCACGGTGGTGATCGCTTCCGCCCACTCCGGCGTCTTCGGCGTGCCGTCGCGCGTGCCCATCACGTAGTCCGTGTAGCTCTCGGCGTCGTCGCATCCCGCTGGCATCTGCGTGCCGTCGAACCCCACGCAGTGCGTGCGGATGAACTCCGCGTCCACCAAGCGCTCGGTGATCATCACGTATGCCATGGCCGACATCATCGCCGTGTCGGTCCCCGGGCGGATCGGAATCCACTCGTCAGCGAGACTCGCCGCGCTCAGCGTGTGGCGCGGGTCGATGCAGACGACGCGCGCACCACGTTCGCGCGCCAGCTTGATGAAGTAGTCGCTGTTGGTGCCGTCCCGCATCTCAGCGGGATTCCAGCCCCACATCAGGATGTACTTGCTGTTCAGCCAATCCTGCCGCTGGTTCCCCGTCTGCAGCGTGCCATAGACCGTGGGCGTCGCGATGTTGATCGCCCCCCAGCTGTAGCTGTTGTAGATGCCCAGACAGCCGCCGAAGAGATTCATCAGCCGGCGGGCCGCGTGCGAGCCGTTGAGCTGGTTGTACGAGCCCGTGCCGTACGGCACGAAGAGCGCCGTGGGGCCGTATGTCGCCTTCACGCGCTGCATCTCGCTCGCGACCAGATCGAGCGCTTCGTCCCACGAAATCGGCGCGAACTTCCCTGCGCCGCGTTTGCCGATGCGCTTCAGCGGTTGCGTGAGGCGATCCTGGTGGTACTGCCGCTGCAGATACGCCCGGCCGCGCACGCAGGCGCGCAGTTGCGGCGCGGCGAGGGTGTCGGGCCGATCATCCGTGTCGAGTCGCGTGATGCGCCCATCGCGCACGTGCGCAATCAGCAGGCAGCGGCCCCCGCAGTTATGCGCGGGGCAGCCGACGCGCACTAACCGGTCGGGCGCGGGGGGCGCGGACGGCAATGCGGCGCGGCTTGACATGTCCTGTATTGACGCGTGCGGCGGGCGTTTCTGCAATGGAGAAGACCCGCACGTCGAGGTCCTCCGTTCGTCGTGGTTCGCCGAAGGGCGTCAGCGAGCGCTCTTCGGCGTAACCGAGACAGATCGAATCTCTAATACTGTCGCAGGGAAACTCAGTCCACGAAAATGGACATTTCGTATCTTCTGTCCTACCAATCTCTTAGTCATCGCGCTTCCGAAAGTATATCGACGAAAACTCGAAGTCTGGAGCTACGGATGCACTGCACCGCGGTCATGTCTCGCGGGGCGAAATGCCTTCGCGCTTCGGGATGCCCCGCGCGCCCGGTTTCCCGAGCATGGCTCTCCACCGTGGGAGCGAAAGGCAGAGATACCATCCCACGGTGAAGGCGGCGGGGACGGGTTCCGGCACGGCCGCTACGTCGACATAGCAGAGTGGGAAACCTCGGGGCCTAAAGGTATACTGAGACGGGCTCTCCCATCCGCATAGTTCACAGAACTGAGGTGGCAGGAGATCGCCCGCCGCGGCCGCCAGGTTGATATGCCATAGCTCCTCAGCCAGTGGCGAAAGCACGGCCTCGCGCAGCGCTACGCGCGATCCCACGAGCTCGTAGTACACTTTCTTCGTGCGCCTCGGGCGGTCGATGCGCCGCCATTCGCAGGCATCGCGCTCCGCCGGCACCAACAGGTCCAGGAAGCCCTCGCTGAAGTACACGATTCGGCTGCGAGAGCACATGCCGCCGTCCGAGCTTCCATCGATCCCGCTCAATCGCAACGGCGCGGCGGTCCGTGCCCCGCGCGCGGTAAGGCACCGGGGGCACCAGCCACCCGCGTACAGGTCGTCCAGGTTCTGCTCCGTCCCGAACCCGTTTCCAACGACCGAGGCGACGACGGTCACCAGCCCCGGGAGGTCCGTCGCCCCGGGGCGCGACCGGTCATACTCATGTATGCCCTCGCCATCGCCGAATGCCAAGCAGATGGCATCGGCCAACGCGATATCGGCCTCCTCGAACGACGCATGCTCGGCGCAGACCGTGGGACGATTCCGCACCCAGACGCGATAGCGCTCGCCGTCATGGCTCCACGAACAGATAT
>JACPFW010000018.1 GCA_016182795.1 Gemmatimonadota bacterium | reverse complement strand
TGAACCGGCTGGTGGGCGGCTGGAAGGTGACGTTGCCGACCTGGAGCTTCTGCAGGACTTCGTTGCCCTTGCCTTCGTAGTAGACCTGGATGTTGTTGGAGGCGTCGAACTCACGCTTGCTGTCGTAGTCAACGTTGAGGTGGACGCGATCGGCCACGACGCCGCCCGTCCGCACGTCGAACTGAAAATCAAAGAGCGGCTGGAACGTGCCCTTGCACTGGGAGGCAAGGCTGAAGAGCTGGCTGCTGATGCAGCGCTCGTTCTTGGTGCGATTGATTCGGCTCTCGAGCCGGCCGTTGAGAATGAGGCCGAGGTCGGCGTACGGACCAAAGAGATCAGCGGCCTGCTGGCGGCGCGCGGTGTCGGCGGGCTGCTTGCCCCGCGAGGTATCGGCGGGCTGCCGACGGCGCGCGGTGTCCGCCGGCACCCCCTGGGACTGGGCCGCCAGCGGCAACGCGAGAATGCAGGCGGCGAGGAAGCGGAGAGCGCGCACCAAATGAGGGCGGACGGGGTAGCAGGGACGGCACCACCTGGCGCGCGACCGCATGCGTCGCCAGGACCGCACATCCATAGACCTTGCTTCTGAGCGGTCGGCGAGTGGAATATACGGGCGGTCCGACACCCTACAACCCTCGGCGTGACCGGCGGTTTCGCCGGTTCCGCGCCCCAGGGCCGACGCTGTGAAGATTACTTCCAAGTACATCCTGAAGGAGCATGTCGGGCCGCTCGTGTTCGCGCTGTCGGCGCTCACGTCGCTGCTGCTGCTCAACTATGTCGCCAAGAAGTTCGGCGACCTGGTGGGCAAGGGGCTGCCGGTGCGCGCGATCGTCGAGTTCTTCGCGCTGTCCATCCCGTTCACCATCGCGATGACGCTGCCGATGGCCATTCTCGTGGCCACCCTGCACGCGTTCAGCCGGCTGGCGTCGGAAAACGAGATCACCGCGTACAAGGCGAGCGGCGTCTCGATGCACCGCCTCGTGGCGCCGGTGCTGGTGGCGGCGATGGGGTTCACGGTGTTCATGATCTGGTTCAACGACCAGGTCCTGCCGCGCACCAATCACCAGTTGGCGACGCTGACGGGCGACATCTCGCGCAAGAAGCCGACGGTGGCGTTCAAGGAGCAGATCATCAACGAGGTGTCGCCGGGCAAGCTGTACTTGAAGGCGGTGCACATCGACCGCGCCACCAGCATGATGCGCGACGTGACCATCTACGATCTGTCGCCGCCGCAGAAACGCCGCGCGATTCACGCCGACAGCGGCCTGCTGGAGCTGTCGCCGGACCAGGTGGACCTCCTGCTCACGCTGTACAGCGGCTCGATGACCGAGGTGTCGCTGCAGGAGCCGGGACGGCTGCAGCGCAACTTCTTCAGGACCGACTTCATCAAGGTGCGCGGGGTCGGCAACAACTTCGAGAACGAGTCGCCGGACAGCGCGTACAAGAGCGACCGCGAGATGACCGTCTGCGAATTGCAGGATCGGGTGGGCCGCTCGGCGCGTACGCGGGACAGCACGTGGAAGATGCTGTACCGCTACGACCGCAAGTTCGCGCTCACTGTGCAGCCGACGGTCTTCCGTCCGGGACTCGGCGCGTGGTACTGTCGGGCGCTGACCGCGGTGGGAATCAAGACGGCGGCGGCGGCCACGGTACCGCAGGACACCGTAAAGAAGCCGGCGACGGTCACGACCGCGCCGCCGCAGGACACCACCAAGAAGCCAGCGACGGCCATCGCCGCGCCGCCGCAGGACACCGCCAAGTCGCCGGCACCGGCGACCGCCGCGCCGCAGGACTCGGCGGCGCTCGCCGCGCCGACCCCGCCCTCGATGCCGCATCCGGCGGGAATGCCGCCCAACTACGGGCAGGTGGTGGCGTCAGGCGATTCGCTGTCGGGTTCGACCTCTCAGATTCTCGCCGAGGGGCTGAAGATCGAATTCGGCAATGCGGCGAACGTCGTGGATCGCTACTCCGTGGAAATCGAGAAGAAGTTCGCGATCGCGGTGGCGTGCTTTGTCTTCGTCCTCCTCGGCGCGCCCATCGCGCTGCGCTTCCCGCGGGGCGGCGTGGGGATGACGATTGGCGTGTCGCTGGCCGTCTTCGGGCTGTATTACGTGGGGCTGATCGTCGGCGAGACGATGGCCGACCGCGACTACATGACGCCGTTCTGGAGCATGTGGACGGCCAACATCATCCTTGGCATGATCGGGCTGGTGCTGATGGTGCGCCTCGGGCGCGAGGGGACAACGAACCGCGGCAGCGAGACGACGGAGCTGCTCGACCGTGCGCGCCGCCGTGTGGCGCGCCTCGTCAGGCGGAGGCATCGGTGAGAGTGCTCAAACCGCTCGACCGATACGTCCTCGCCGAATGGGTGAAGATCTTCACCGGCACGGCGCTGGGGTTCCCGCTGCTCGTGATCATCATTGACCTCACGGAGAAGCTGGACAAGTACCTCGACCGGAACCTCCGGCCGCAGGACATCGCGCTCGCGTACCTCTATGGTGTGCCGGACACGATGTTCCTGGTGATGCCGGCGGCGGTGCTCTTTGCCACGGTCTTCTCGGTCGGGAGCTTCACGCGCCACTCCGAGATCACCGCGGCCAAGGCGAGCGGGATCAGTTTCTATCGGTTCATCCTGCCCATGGCGTTTGGCGCGCTGATGGCGACGGCTGCCGGACTGGGCATTGGGGCGGTGTCGCCATACACGAACGCGCGGCGTGTCGAGCTGTTGAAGGAACGCCAGTTCTCCAATCGTTCCACGCGGTTCAACTTCACGTACGCCGCCGACGGCGGCCGCGTCTACACGGTCGGCGGCGCCGACGTGGAGCAGCGCGCGCTGACCGAGGTGGTAGTGGAGCGGAAGGGGAAGGATGCCGCGTACCCCACGTACTTTGTGAGCGCGCGCAGCGGCAAGTATGACGTACGCCGCAAGCAGTGGACGCTGCACAGCGGCGTGATGCACATCCTGCCCACGGACTCCATGAACATCAGCATCGCGTTCGACTCGCTGCGCGACCGCCGGATGACGGAGGAGCCCAAGGCGCTGATGGCCAGTTCCAAGGTGCCCGACGAGATGACGTTCGCCGACCTTGGCGCGTTCATCGAGGCGCTGGAGCGGTCGGGGAGCGACGTCGGCGCGCTGAAGGTCGGGCGCATGCTGAAGATCGCAATTCCTGTGACGTGCGTGATCATCATGCTGTTCGGGGCGCCGCTGGCAACGAGCACCCAGCGCGGCGGCACCGCATTCGGCGTGGGGATCAGCCTTGGCACGACGGTGATCTTCCTGATGCTCGTGCAGCTCACCCAGGCGATCGGTTCCAAGGGGCTGGTGCCGCCGAATCTGGCGGCCTGGTTGCCCGGGCTAGTTTTCGGAACGGTTGGGATCGCACTGCTCGCGAGAGTGCGGACTTAGAGAAGAAGCAGAGAGAAAGCAGAGAGAAAGCAGAGAGAAAGCAGAGAACAAGCAGGGGGACGGCGATGTATTGATGGGGTGCGCGGTGGATTGATGGCGATGCCCTGCGCCCCGGGACCGATCCTTCGTCCATGCACCAGCACGAACAGCTGGCCGTCTGGAAACGGTCTCGCGCACTTGCCGCGACACTGCACCGGCGCGCCGCCACGGCGCGCGGATCGTTTGCCCTGACCGCATGGCCGCAGATTGTTCGTGCCTCGGCGAGCGTGCCCGCCAACATCGCGGAAGGGGCAATGCGGAGCTCCAACCGTGACTTTGCTCGCTTCCTGTCGATCTCCATCGGGTCGGCAGCCGAACTACAGACGCTGCTCCTCATCGCCGGCGACTGTGGACTGGTACCGGCCGACGAAGCGAATGCCGCAGCGACCGAAGCCCGGGAGATCCGATTGATGCTCGTGGGACTCCGCGCGCGCGTCATGCGTCTGCCCCGACAGCCCATTCTGCGGTAGAAAAGCAGAACTCCGGGAGCCACTCGGCCCCCGGAGTTCTGCTTCTTCTCTGCTTTCTTTCTGCTTTCTCTCTGCTTTTTCTCTGCAGCTAGAACGCATACCTCACAGAGAGTTGCATTCTGTAGTTCGACGAAATGTTCTGCCGATTGAACATCGTGTACGTCGGGTTGAACGTGAACTTCGGACGCGCCGCGACGCCGGTGGCGCCAACCATCGACCCGGTTTCCTTGGTCGAGTAGTTGAGCGGGCCGGTGAGCGCCGAGTTGGAGCCGGCCGACGGCACCTGGCCCCAGTTCTTGTTGATGAAATTCGCCAGGTTGAAGATGTCCAGCGCCACCGACACGTTGTTCAGCGCCGGCGCGTGGAGGCCGCTGGACAGCCCCATCTTGCCGAGACTCTGACGCACGGTGAGGTTGAGGAAGTTGCGGAACGGCTCATCGCAGCTATGGCGCTCCATGATCTTGCCGCGCTGCTTAGCCAGGCACTTGTTGCCCGAGATGAACTTCTCGAACGCATCGGCCTGCATCTGCGGCGTGTTGGCGCCGCTCTGCACAAAGATGATTTCGTTCGGGTCGGTGACGTTCTTCGGGATGTACAGCAGGTCGTTGCCGATGCCGTCGCCGTTCACGTCGCCCGAGCTGGAGCCGCCGATCAGGTAGTGGAACTGCATGCCCGACTCGCCGATGTAGATGAGCGAGACGTCGGTGCCGGTCTTTTGGAACGCGTACGAGCCGTTCGCGACGACGCGGTGCGGCTGCTCAAACATCGAATGCGACAGCTCCGTGGACTCCTGCGGCAGATAGCCCGCCGAGCGGCCGAAGCGATACTGCGAGAAGGCCGTGGACGACCCGAGGCTCTGGACGTCGAACGCCTGAGAGTAGGTGTAGAAGACCGAGCCTTCCCAGTTGTTGCGCCAGCGGCGCTGCAGGCCGGCGGTGAGCTGGTAGCTGTAGTCCTTGTTCTGGTTCGACACGTCGAGCACCGTGGTGCGACCCGCGAACTTCAGGTTCGGCGTCTGCGGCGCGGTGCCGTACATCAGTCGACCATGTGGATCGGTGCCGAGCGGGGCGCCCAGCGCGATGTTCTGATAGAACAGCGTGTTGATGCCCTTGGTGTACATGGCTTCGAACGTGGCTACGATTCCGTCGAAGAGTTCGCGGTCGTAGCCGATGTTCGCGCGCAGGCTCTGCGGGAACTTGAGATTCTCGTTCGCCAAGTCGACTTCGGCCGTGGCCGACAGCGACGCAGTGCCTCCCGTGGCGCACGCCTGCGGCGGGTTGGCGATGTTCGCCGTCGTCATTACCGGGGCCGCCGTGTTGTTGCAGGTGAGCAGCGCGACGCCGGACAGGCCGGAGTTCTGGAACGAGTTGGACAGCCAGACATACGCCGGACGACCTGAAAAGACGCCGACGCCGCCGCGGAGCTGGTTCTTCTGGTCACCCGTGACGTCCCAGTTGAAGCCGAGGCGCGGCGAGATGGTCATGTTGCCCGACGGAATGTCGGCGGTATTGCGGCCGAACTGGGTGACGATCGTCGGGTTCGTCGGCGGCTTGTCGGCGAAGCTCGGAATGTCCGCGCGGACGCCAGCCGTGACCACGAGGCGCGGCGTGACGTTGAACTCGTCCTGCACGTAGGCGCCAAGCAGGCTCGCATTGAAGCGGACCGCGCCGTCCGTGCCCGTCGGCAGCGGAACACCGACGATGTACTGGTTGGTCTTGCCCGTGGAGAAGTCGTCGAGCGAGTTGAAGTTCCACACGCCGAAGATCGACTGCGCAAAGAGATTGCGAGCCTTATACGTCGAGTACGTCGCGCCAACCGTGAAACGATGGTTGCCGACCGGGATCTGCAGATTGTCGGTCAGCTCGAGGATGTCCTGGTCGAGCTCGTTGCCGTGGCTGAACCGCTCCGAGCCGGAGACGATGTCGAAGCCGGTCGTGGAGCGCGCCTGGAACTGCGGCACGCCGCCGGCGAACGGCTTGCGCCGGTCACGAATGGTGGTCAGGCCGGCGAAGATCTCGTTGTACCAGCCGTTGGAGAACGCCGAGCGGAGCTGGGCCACCGTCGCGCCCTTGTCGGACTTGAACGCGTAGCCGTTGTCGAGCAGCTGGAATGTGGTGCCCGTGAACGAGCGGCTGAAGTTGTCGTCTTCGGCCTTGCCGTAGTTGTGGCGCAGCACGAGCGACGAGTTGAACGGCAGGCCCTGCACGTCAAACCGGATGAAGATATTGGTGAGCGGATTCTCGTTCATGCGCGAGCCGCCGGTCGACGTCGGGAGCCCCCACTGCGTCGCGATGGCGTTGAAGCGGTCGAGGTCCGCGACGGTCGGCAGATTGGTCGCCCCGGCGAGGCCGATGTACGGGCCCGACGCCGGCTGCTTCTGCGACTGGAACTCGGGGTTCACGAAGAAGTGAACCTTATCCTTGAGGATCGGGCCGCCGAGCGAGAAGCCGGTCTGCGTCTGGCGGAAATCCGAAAGGTACGGCTGCGCGCGCGTGATTTCCTGATCGCGGAAGTACCAGTACGCCGAGCCCTTCCAATCGTTCGTGCCGCTCTTCGTGACCGCGTTGATGAGCGCGCCGGCGAAGTTGCCGTAGCGCACGTCGTACGGGGAGAGCAGCACCTGGTACTGCTTCACCGACTCGAGGCCGATCGACTTGCCGCGCGCCTGGCCGCCGGGCTGGCCGGTGGAGCCGAGGCCGAAGAGATCTGACTCAGTCGAGCCGTCGATCTGGATGCTGTTATAACGGTTGTTCACGCCGCCGCCCGAGAGGCCGGGGCCGGAGTTCGAGATCTGCGGCGTCAGGGCCACGAAGTCCGTGAAGTTGCGGCCGAGCGACGGCAGGCGCAGCAGCGCCGAGTCCGACACCGTCGTCCCGGTGCCCGTCTTGGACGGGGCAATCACGGGGTCGATTTCGGTGCTCACCGTCACCGCGGCCAGCGTGGTGGCGGCCTGCGAGATCTGGAGGTCGACGCGGGCGACCTGGCCGAGCGAAACGTTGACGTTGTCACGCGTCACCGGCGTATAGCCGATGCGACGAACCGTGACGGCATATCCCGAACCGACTTCGAGGCCGGGGACGCGATAGCGTCCGTCGGCATTCGTCATGGTGCCGCGGCTCAGGCCGGTCGACACCTGACGCACCTGCACCTGCGCGCCCTCAACGGGAGCGCCCGACGCATCCGTCACGCGACCGGAAACCGCTCCAGTCGTGACTTGGGCGAAGGATGCGTTGGCCGCCAGAAACAACAGCGCGACCGCAGCACCGAGGTAGGCCCTCAGACGAAAGAGGTTCATAAAAAGAACAGGTCCTTGAATTAGGGGGTGAACATGCGCCCTGCGCGCCGTTGGGGGCTGCAGGTGAAGCATCTGCTAAAGATGGCAGTCGCGCGAGCCCCGGTCAACGCGATTTTGTGTCTATTCCGTAACGTGACGGGAACGGCTTGACTGGGGTATTTGACCCCTGTCACGACGTGCCGACCCGACCCCGCCGTCGCGCCCTACGCCCGGCGACGCCCGACGGTCAGATAGTAGACGGGCACCCCGGCCAGCAGCACGCCAAAGACCGTGACCGTTAGCCAGCGGCTCTCCGGATTGATGAAGCCGTTGGCGATCAGATAGAGCACCGACGCCACGAAGAGCAGCGGCACCAGCGGATAGAAGGGGACCCGGAACGACGGATTGTAGCCGGGCTGGCTCCGCAGCCTGAAGATGGCCGCCACCGCCAACGCGTAGAACGGCAGAAACGCGGTCACGAACGCGTCGGCGAGCTGCTCAAATGTCTGCACCAGAACAAAGCCGGCACCCAACACGGTGGTCAGGGCGATCGCCACCCAGGGCGTCTCGAACCTGGGATGCACCTTGGCCACGACCGGGAAGAACAGCTTGTCGTCGGCCATCGCGAAGAAGATGCGCGGCGTCGTGAACAGTGAAGCATTGAGCGTGCCAAACGTCGACAGCATCACCGTCACGGAGACGAAGATCACGCCCACGGGGCCAATCAGGCGTCCGGCGACGTCCGCCGCGACGAGCTTCGAGGCGCGAATCTCGTCGATCGACAGCACCGACAAATACGCAACGTTGGCCAGCAGATAGATGGCGATCACCATCAGCGTGCCGCCAATCAGCGCGCGCGGCAGCACGTGCTTGGGGTCCTTCACCTCGCCGGCCGCAAAGCTGAGGTCCGCCCAGCCGTCAAACGCCCACAGCGTCGAAACGAGCGCCAGTCCAAATGCCGTGGTGGTAAAGCTCCCGGCGGGCATCGCCGGCGTGAAATGCCCGCCCGTGCTGGGGAGTCCGATGGCAAAGGCAATGAGGACGATGAAGATCAAACCGCCATACTTGGCGAGCACCGTCACGTTGGTGACGAGCGCGCCGACGCGAACGCCCACGATGTTGAAGATGCCGGTGACCACGATGGCCAGCGCGGCCGTCAGATGCACCTGAGTGGCGTGCTCGGGCGCCACGGGATCCACGCCGATGACGCGGTGCAGGTACTCGCTGAACGTGATCGCGATGGCGCCAAGCGACGCCGCGCGAATCATTGTCAGCTGACTCCACCCGAGCAGAAAGGCCGCGAGCCGGCCCCAACCGTCGCGCACAAACACATAGATGCCGCCCGTCTTCGGCAGCGCGCTGGCCACTTCGGCCAGCGTCAACGCCCCGCAGAGCGCGAAGATGCCGCCCATCACCCAGACGGAAAGCATCGCGACGGGCCCGGGCAGCTTTTCGGCGATGCCGGCCGGCGAGCGGAATATGCCGGAACCGATGGTCGACCCGATGACGACCGCGATGGCGGCCCAGAGGCCGAGCGTGCGCTGAAGCGCCGGAGCCGGCGTGCCGGCGGGGGACGTGGGCGAATGCATCGGCCTAGTGTAGCGAGGGCCGAGCGTCTGCGCGAGAGGGCGGCTCGCCACCGCCACACCCACCACCGTTGAATTGCACGCCGTGCGGGGCGAGTTTTCACCTGAGCGCCGCGCACCGCACTCCGTCCGTGCTCGCGCCGCCGACTCGCCTCCCCTCCTGCCCCGCGCCGTGTCGCTTCCGCTGACTCCGATCTTCTGGCTTGCCATCGCGCTCATTGCCGTGAGCCAGGTCGCCATTCTGCGTTCCACCGTGCGCGCAATGCGCGGCGCCACGTCGGCAAGCGCGCGGCGCGGGATCGAGTGGGCCTACGCGATCGTACCGGCCGTCGCCCTCGTCGTCGCGCTCGCCGCCACCTGGCAATCGACGCGCACGCATGCCACCCGGCTCGACCTCGAAGCGAGAGCGAGCCAGACGAGCGCGCCGTGACCGCCCCCGCCGTGGCGCAGCGCGCCCCGTCGCTGGCGCGCGACCTGATTGCGCTGACCAAGCCGCGCATCATCTCGCTGCTGCTGCTCACGACGCTTGCCCCGATGTACGTGGCGGGGACGCCGTCGTGGTCCGTGATCCTGTGGACGGGAATCGGCGGCTACCTGATGGCCGGCGGCGCCAACGCGGTGAACATGTACCTCGACCGCGACATCGATAACGTGATGGCGCGCACCAAGCTCCGCCCGATTCCCAGCGGCCGGCTCGGCGCGCGCGCGGTCCTGGCATTCGGCATCGCAATCGCGACGGCGGCCACGTGGATGCTTGGACACTTCGTGAACGTGTTGACGTCGGCGCTCGCGCTGGCGGGGTTCTACTTCTACGTCTTCGTCTACACCCGCTGGCTGAAGCGCACCACGCCGCAGAACATCGTCCTCGGCGGGGCCGCCGGCGCGTTTCCGCCGCTGGTGGGCTGGGCAGCGGTCACCGGGCGCGTGGACCTCGCGTCGATCTACCTGTTCCTGATTGTCTTCTACTGGACGCCGCCGCACTTCTGGGCGCTCGCGCTGCTCAAGCAGCACGACTACGGCCGGGCCGGCGTGCCGATGGCGCCCAATATCTGGGGCGAACGCGAGACCATTGACCAGATGCTCTGGTACACGGTGCTGCTCATCGCGCTGTCAGTGCTCCCCGTGACCTTCGGGGTGTTTGGCCTGTTCTACTTCGCGTCCGCGCTGGTGCTCGGCGGCATCCTGCTGCGCGGCGTCTGGCAGATTCGGACGCTCAACACGCGCGGCGAAAGCTGGATCCCGGTGGCGTGGCGGGTCTACAAGTACTCACTGCTGTACTTGGCGCTGTTGTTTGTGGCGATGGGCATCGACCGGCATATCTGACGGCGATTCAGGACTTGGACTTAGGATATCGATAGAGGATGACGATTGAGGATTGGGATTGGCGATTGCCTGCAGCGCATCGCGAATCTTGATCCTCAATCGTTGTCATAAATCGCAATCCTAAGTCCAAATCCTCAATCAGCCCGTCTCGCCGCGCGCCAGATAACAGCCCCCACCACCAACAGCCCCGTCCCGAACAGTGACATCTTCAGTTCGCTTACGTACGCGCTGACGATGCCGACGATGCCGGCCGCGACGAAGAAGGCTGGGAGCCACGGGTAGCCGAGCGCGCGATACGGGCGCACCGCGTCGGGGCGCAGCGCGCGGAGCCTGAAGACGGACGCCGCGCCGAGCGCGAAGAAGATCCAGTCGGCGAAGACCACACCGCCGAGCAGCGTGCCGATGCTCCCGCGCGTCGCGACGAGGAGCGCCAGCGACCAGCCGCCGAGCATCACCAGCGCAACCCACGGCGAGCCGAAGCGCGCGTGCACGCGCCCCGCGGCGTGCAGTGCGGGGACATCGTGGCCCAACGCGAAGACCACCCGCGCATTGGTGAGCAGCGCCACGTTCACAAAGCCGAGTATGCTGAGCATTGCCGCGACCGTGATGGCTGTCGCCGCCGCCGCGCCGCCAATGCGCGCGGCGGTGTCGGCGGCCGGCGCGACGCTGGCCGCCAGTCCGTCGCGCCCGAGCGCGCCAAGGTACGCGCCGGTGACGCCGAGGTAGACGGCGATCACGATGCCAATGCCGATGCCCAGCGCACGTGGAATGTTGCGCGCCGGGTCGCGGATTTCGCCGGCAATCATGTTCATCTGCTGCCAGCCGCCAATCGTGAACAGCACGGCGACGAACGCCGACGCGAAGCCGCGAGAGAGCGGCGGCGCCGCGGGCACTGTCGGCGAGACGGCCGTCACGTCCGGCGGTCCGACGACGAGCACCAGGCCGCCGACCACGAGGCCGGCGAGCGCCGCGATCTTGGCGATCGTCAGCACATTCTGCACAGCGACACCGGGCTTGATGCCGAGGATGTTGGTGGCCGTCAGCACGACGATGGTGATGGCCGCCGCGCCAATCGGTCCGCCGACGGCGTCGAGCGGCAGGAAACGCCCGAGATACCCGGCGAAGCCCATCGCGACGGCGGCAATGGCGCCGCTGGAGATCAACCCGGCATTCATCCACGCCGAGAGAAACGCCGGCAGCGGACCGAACGCCTCGCGAATGTAGACGTACGCCCCGCCCGCCTCAGGAAGCATGGCGCCGAGTTCGGCGTAGGTGAGGGCGCCAGCGAGGGCCACGACACCGCCGAGCGCCCAGACAAAGACCACCCACCCAGCCGACGGCAATGCCGCGGCCGTGGCCGCCGGCGTGAAGAAGATGCCGGAGCCGATGATGCCGCCGACCACGACGAGCGCGGCGGAGAAGAGGCCAAGCTGGCGGCGAAGCAGAGACATAGAGAGAGACAACAGAGAGACAACAGAGAAACAACAGAAAGACAACAGACGGGGGACGAGATAAGAAACGGGAGGAGGCGCAGAACCGATAGGTGCGCCTCCTCCCTGTTACCGCACTTAACCTCTGTTGTCTCTCTGTTGTTTCTCTGTTGTTTGTCTGTTGTTTCTCTTCTTTAGACGATTACCAGATCTTTCTGCGGCTCCGCCGGCGTCACGACCAGCTCCTTGCCGTGCACGTAGGCGTTCACTTCGGTGCGCATGCCGATCTCGCCGGCGATGTAGATGCCGGGCTCGATGGAGAAGCCGCTGCCGTTGAGCAGCACGCGCTCTTCGCGGGTCTCAAGGTTGTCGAGGTGCGCGCCCGAGCCGTGCAGGCCGCTCGCATCGATGCTGTGCCCCGTGCGGTGCGTGAAGTACTTCCCGTAGCCGCGCGCCTCGATGACGGCGCGCGACGCATCGTCGGCCTCGCCGCCGCGCACCGCCGCGCCCGACGCGAGCTTGGTGCGCAGCAGCGCGATGGCGGCGTCGCGGGCGTCGCGCACGGCATTCCACACCTCCACGGCCTTGGCGCTGGGCTCGCCGATGCTGGCCATGTACGTCTGGTCGGCCCACATCCCATCGGTCGCCTTGGCCCACAGGTCGATGAGCACGATGTCGCCGACCTTGAGGTGACGCGGCGCGTCGGGGGAGGGATCGTAGTGAGGATTGGCGGCGTTCTCGGTGGCCGACACGTTGGGGCCGTGATCGGTCCACAGGCCGAGGCGGTTGAACTCGCCGCGGATCCACTCGGTGAGCTCGTACTCGGTGATCGGCGCGCCGGCGCGCGCGGCGGCGCCCGCCTTCTTGAACGCGGCGTAGGCGATGTCCTTGAGCTGCTCGGCGGCGATAGCATGCGAGCGCCGCTCGTCGTCGTTCCAGACGGCGAGAAAGCGTGTGACGAGATCGCCCGACGACGCCACCGTGGCGCCGGCGGCGCGCACCATTTCGAGCACGCCGGCGGGGACGTAATCGACGTACGGCACCGCATCGCCCGGCGAGTACTCCATGACAATGCGCTTGCCCTTCACGCAGCGCGCCACTTCGGCCTCGAGCACCGGCCAGGCGCTGTACTGGCGGTTCTCCCACGCGGCGGGCCACGCATGCCACGGGTTCTGCTCAATGACGTGCGTGATGGCCACCGGCGTGCCCTGCACGGGCACCCAGACGAACCAGCGGCGCGAAACAAAGCCCTTGATGCCGACGAGTCCGCTGGCGATCGCGTTGATGCCGCGGAAGTCATAGAGGAGCCAGCCGTCGACGCCCGCGTCGCGAAGGGCGGCCTGCAGGGAAGCAACAGAGGATGGATTCAGCATGGGATCAGCCCTTGCCGCGCAGCGGACGCCACTCGGCGCGCCACTCGCAGCTGCCTTCGCCGCGCGAGGCGCAGCGGACATGGTCAACGGCGCCCACTCCGCCGACCATCAGTTGGATGAGCTCGCGGAGCGCCGCTTCGTAGTAGGCGCAGCCGCCGAGCTTGGGCGCGGCATCACGAGTAACGGATTCAGACACTTCGAGTATGATGCTCCCGCCCATGCGGCGCGCGGTGCCGTGCATGTAGCGCCGCGCCACGCGGCGCGCGTGGCGAAGCGCGAGCGGGCGCGTGAGGAGGGCCGGAAGGGTGCGCATCATCTTGCGGGTGACCGGCGAGATCGTGCCGTACACCTGACGGGCAAAGTTGCGTCCCGCCTCGCGAAAGACCGCCTCGGCGTCGGGGCGGCGCCCGATGAGACGCGCAATCCCGACCGCTTCGGCGTAATCGGTGCGCTGCTTGCGGCGCACCGCCTCGGAGAAGCGCTTGATCTGCGCAAAGACGGTATCGGACAGGCCGAGGCGCTTGTTGCGCAGTTCGTGCACGAACTCGGCCTCAAAATCGTTGTCCGGCAGGTCCACGGTGCGGACCGCCTCGAGGAGGCTGAGCGGAATGAGGGGATCGACGGGACCTGGCATCGGTGACGCAAGCTAACGCGCCACCGCACCGCGGAACAGGAGAGACATTCAGCGCGTTGTCCGCTTGCGCGGCGCTTGGACGCCGCCGAATATCCGACCAGCATTCAGCGGAGTTGCGTGGCACCTCGTGCTTCTCGACATCATTCCCCGGTTGTTGATCGGCGGCACCCTCGCGGGCGTCGTCGCCGGACGCGCGTCGCGTCGGGGGCAGTTGACGCTGGGCGGCGAGTACGCCGCGTTCGTGGTCGGCGCGTTGGCGGTGATTGGTGGCATCGGCTGGGGCGCATCGCTTGCCGTCTTCTACTACAGCAGCATCGCCCTGAGCCGCTGGCGCGCGGGCGACAAGCGTCGACGGTCGCGCAGCGTGCTTCCCGACGTGCAGATCCGCAGCGGATGGCAGGTGCTGGCCAATGGCGGCGCGTTCGCGATCGCGGCCCCGGTGTGGATCGTCACCGGCTGGTGGCAGGCGGGGCTGTTCGGGTTCGGCGCGCTCGCCGCCGCGACCGCCGATACGTGGGCAACCGAAGTGGGAATGGCGTTCAAGGCCGCGCCGCGCTCACTCGTGACTGGGCGGCCGGTGGTGCACGGCACCTCGGGCGGCGTGAGCGCGTATGGCACCGCGGCCGCCGTGGTCGGGGCGTTCGTGATGGCGCTGTGCGCCGTGGTGTCGCTCGATGTCCCGTTTGACCTGGTGCGCCTCGAGGCCGTGATCCTCGGCGGACTGGCCGGAGCGATGGCCGACTCGCTGCTCGGCGCGACCGTACAGTCGCGCCGCTGGTGCGACGAATGCCGCGAGTGGACGGAACGCCGCGTGCACACCTGCGGCTACCGCAGTCACCATCGCGCCGGGTTGGCGTGGCTGACCAACGACGTGGTGAACGCGGTGGCCACCGTTGTCGGCGGCGCCACCGCCGTCGGCGTGGGGCGCCTGTGAGCCGAGTCGACACCGACGCGTTTCGCGCCGCGCTCGCTCGCTTCGCCTCGGGCGTCACCGTGGTGACCGCGCGCGACGCCGCCGGGGCCGATCACGGCATGACGGTGAGCGCGTTCTCGTCGCTGTCGCTGGATCCGCCGCTCGTGCTCGTCTGCCTCGACCGAAGCGCGACCGCGCTGCCGGCCCTCCGCGACGCCGAGTGCTTTGGCGTCAGCATCCTCGCCGCCGACCAGCAGGCGGTGTCGCTGCGATTCGCCCAGCAGGACATCGTGCGGTTCGACGGCGTGCCGACCACGCGCGCCCCGCAGGGCCCCGCGCTCATCAGCGGCGCGGTTGCGCATCTGGTCTGTCGCCGCGTCGCCGAGCATCCAGGGGGCGACCACGTGATTCTCATTGGCGAGGTGCAGAGCGCCGAGGTGCACAGCGACGCGCCGCTGGTGTACGCGATGCGCCGCTACGGACGGTTCGAGCCGGACGCCTAGGCGTCGCCAACGGGCGACGGGGTGGCCGCGCGCCGCGGCGCGGCCTAGTTTCGCAGGAGCGCCGCCCGACGGCGTGACGACCCTCTTCCGGTGCGAGCCATGCGCGACGCCGTTCGCCATTTTCTCTCCGAGTTCATCGGCACCTTTGCGCTGACGTTCGTGGGCAGCGCGGCCATCATGCAGGCCACGCAGGGCGGTGGCAACCTGGTCGCGGTCGCCCTCGCGACCGGTTTGGTGCTCGCCATTTTCGTGTCGGCGTTCATGCATATCGGCGCGCACTTCAACCCGGCGGTGACGATTGGCATGCTGGTGGTGCGCCGCATCGAGCCAGTGATGGCGGGGCTCTATGTCGTCGCGCAGGTGGCGGGGGCGACGGCCGCGGCGTTCGTGCTCAAGGCCTCGTTCCCGGCGGCGCTGTTCGCGGCCACCCGCGGCGGCGGCCAGTCGGTGTCGCTCGACGTGACGTCGGGTCAGGCGTTCGCGCTCGAGGCGATCGGCACCATGCTGTTGGTCTGGGCGATCTTCGGCACGGCGATCGATCATCGCGCGCCGCGCATCGGCGGGTTGGGCGTCGGGTTCGCGATGGCGGTCGACATTCTCGCCTTCGGCACGCTCACCGGCGCGTCCGTGAACCCCGCCCGCTCCTTTGGGCCGGCGTTCGCCAGCGGCATCTACGAGGCGCAGGGGATCTACTGGCTGGCGCCGATTACCGGGGCGATCATCGCCGCGCTCATCTACGAGAAGCTGCTGTTGACGAACGAACCGGAGCCGGTGGATCATGGGGCGATTGGATCACAACCCTGACAACTGATTCAGGATTTGGACTTAGGATTGCGATCAACGATTGCGATTTACGATTGCGATCTGCGATGCGGCAGTGAACTACCTTTCCTTGCATGAGCCTTGAACTGGAACGGGAGCGCACGGTGCAGGCGCTGTGCTCGCACTACGCGCAAGACCATCTGACGACCCAGGAACTCGAGGTGCGTTTCGAGGCGGTCTATCGCGCCGCGTCGACCGACGCGCTGCACGCCGCGCTGCGCGATCTACCGGCGCTGCCGCCCGCCCTGGCGCCGCAGGCCGCGCCGCCGCCGATGTATGGCGTAGCGGCCCCGCACTCGGCGCCCAGCGAAAAGCGGTTCCTCGCCGTGATGTCCGAGGTGAGCCGAAAAGGCGGCTGGGTCATTCCCTCGCGCATCAAGGCCAAGGCAATCATGGGCACCGTGCGGCTCGACCTGCGGGAGGCTGACGTACCACCGGAAGGCGTGGACATCGACGCCACCGCCTTCATGGGTGAGGTGCGCATTATCCTCCCTCCCGGACTCCACGCCGACGTGGACGGCGTGGCGTTCATGGGCGAGTTCATCGACCGCACGATCGACGGCGATTTTGCGAACGCACCCGGTCCACTGGTGCGGGTGCGCGGTTCGGCGGTGATGGGCAGCGTGCGGGTTGAAACGCGCCTGCCCAACGAGAGCGCGCTGATGGCGTGGAAGAGGAGACTGCTGAAGAGCTGATTCAGGATTTGGACTTAGGATTGCGATGCAGGATTTCGATTTAGGACAGCGATGGGCGATGGATCGGTAGTGGATCCATCGCCCATCGTCGTCCTATGTCGCGATCGATTATCGCAATCCTGAGCCCTAATCCTTCATCTTCTTCGCGTATCGGTCCATCGACTCGACAATCACCTTCATCGCCTCCTCGCTCTTGCCCCATCCCACGATCTCGCAGCGTTTTCCCTCGAGATCCTTGTAGATGTGGAAGAAGTGCTCGATCTCGAGCAGGTAATGCTGGGGCATGTCGGCGATGTCGAAATGTTCCTCGTGGTGCGGCGAGTTGACCGGCACGGCGAGAATCTTGTCGTCCGGCTCGCCGCGGTCGCGCAGGCGCAGCACGCCGATGGGGCGCACATCGATGAGGCAGCCGACGAAAGTGGGCTCGTTGATGCGCACGAGCACGTCGAGCGGGTCGCCGTCCTCGTGCAGCGTCTGCGGAATCAGCCCGTAGTCACCGGGATAATGGACCGCGCTGTACAGCACGCGGTCGAGCTTGAACAGCCCGGTCTCCTTGTCGAGTTCGTACTTGTTGCGGCTGCCACGGGGAATCTCGATGACGGCCGTGACGGAGTCGGGTGGATGACTGCCGGTGGGGAGGTCGTGCCAGGGGTGAAGCATGGGAACTACCGATTGAGGATTTTGACCGAGGATCGCGATAGAAGATAACGATTGAGGACCACGATGGGCGATGATCGCCGATCGTGGTCCTCCATCGAAGTCCTGTGTCGCGATCCTCAGTCCAAATCCTAGATCACGGCGCCATCGCCGCCCCATCCCGCCGCGGATCGGCCACGCCGATGATCGTTCCCTTCGTCACGGCAATCGCGTGCACGCCGCCGAACATGATGTCGCCAACGCGTGAGAGCGGCAGGTACCCCTTGGCGCGCAGGGCGGCGTAGACATCGGGGGCGAAGCCGGCTTCGACCTCGATGTTGCGCCCCTGCGCGGGCTGCAGCCGCGGCGACGCGATGGCCGTCCACGGATCCTCGCCGAGCGCGAGATGCCGCCACGTCACCTGCGTGGTGGACGTCGGGATGTACGCCGAGCCGGCGGCACCGACGACCATCCGCACCTCGTTCCCCTTGAGAATGATGGTGGGATTGATGGTCGAGCTGGCGAACCGGGTGGGACCGCGCGTGGCGCTGTCAAAGTTCGACGCGCCGGAGTTGAGGAAGAAGCCGTTGGCGTAGACGCCGGATCCGAAGAGCACGCCGACGGTGAACGTCACCGACACCGCATTGTGATCGCCGTCGACGACGCTGAAGTGTGAGGTGTTGGAGCCGGCCCACGCCGACTCATCATCGCCGCCCGAACGCGGGGCGCGCGGCGACGCGGCCTTGTCGGCGCCGAGCGCGCTGGCGCCCCACGCGTCGAGCGCGGCGCAGGCGCCGGTCGGCGCCACGGCATCGGTCACCCACGGATCGCCGGGCTCCGGGCTCTTGCCGCCGTCGAGCGCATTCACGGCGCTCGCCCGCGTGGCCGCGAACGCCGGGCTGACAAGCCCGCGCGACGGCACGCCAAAGTAGACGGGGTCGCCGCGGAAACGTCCGGCGTCGGCGCCAGCCACGCGCAGCGCGTTGACAATCTGCACGGCGGCCGCGCCGCTGGTGGTCGGCGAGCCGAGCGGCACCGCGTCGGTGGCGGCCAGCAGGTTCAGCGCCAGCAGCGGCGACGCTCCGCCGAGCGGCGGCGGCGACGACAGCAGGGTGTAGCCCATCCACGTGGTGCACAGCGGGCGCTGGAACGCCACCGGATACGCCTTGAAGTCGGCGACCGTCGCCGGACTGCCGAACGCACGCATCCGAGCCACCGTCCGCTCGGCGATTACCCCTTCATAGAACGCGGCGCGCCCGTCGCGGGCGATCGCCTCCAGCGTCGTCGCCAACTGCGCCTGAACCAGGCGATCACCGGGGCGCAGCGCCTGGCCGCCGGGGAGGAAGAGCGCCGCGGCGGCGCTGTCGGCCGTCAACTTGGCGCGCGACGCCTCGGCGGTACGGGCGAGCAGCGGCGACACAATGAACCCGTCGCGGGCGAGCGCGATGGCCGGCGCCATCACCTGCGCGCGCGGCAGCTTGCCCCACTTGGCGTGCGCCTCGAGCAGTCCGGCAACGGCGCCGGGAATGCCGGCCGCCCGGCCGTTGATCGGCGCGCGCATCCGCGCGGTGTCGGTGCGGGCCCAGTCGGCGTCCGCACCGGTGCGGGCATAGAAGTCGATCGCGTCGGCGTGCGCCCCACCCTTCGTCCAGACGATCATGCCGCCACCGGCGCCGATGCCCGTCTGTGACGGATCGACCACGGCGAGCGCAAAGGCGGTCGCCACCGCGGCATCGACCGCGTTGCCACCCTCGCGTAGGATGCGCGCACCGGCGGCGGCGGCATCGGCGTGCGACGCGGTGACCATGCCGCGCGCCGACTCGGCGCGCTTGGCGAACATCGGGGTCGGGGACGACTGGGGCGGCTGCATTCCGCAGCCCGCACTGAGAAGGGCGCCCAGCAACAGGGCGCGAGAGCGAATGGCGCGAAGGGTCGTCATGGCGGATGAGGAGAAACGAGAACCGGGTCCAGCCACAGTGGCCGGACCCGGTAAGCTTACGCTTTTCAGTGCTCGTGCGCTGATGTCGAACGCAACGCGCTCCACCCGCGGCGATCAGTCTTCGAACTCGAAGAGCCCTTCAAGCTGCGTGAGATGCAGGAGGTGCCGGACCGTCGGCGGCGTGTGCGACAGGCACGTGCTGAGGAAGTGCTCGCGCGCCCGCTTCTGCAGCAGCACCAGCACGCCGAGTCCGCTGGCGTCCACCTCGCGCGTATCGCGAAGGTCGATCGTGATCCGCTTGGCCCCATCGGACGCCGCCTTGGACAGCCGCTCCAGGGCGTCGCGGCGGAAGTCGAGCCGGTGTTCCGACACGAGTCGTTCCGGCGCCTGCAGGACAACGCGATCAGGTTCGGTGAGCGGATACATTGTTGCCTCCTCGCTGCTGCCGACCATTGCCATCCGCATTCTGCCTCCGGTGCTTCGCGTGATCGCTTGCGACCTCGCTCACTTTCGGCAGCCGGACCATCTCGATGCCTTGAGATTCCTGGCTTTGCGGCCCCGCCTCGCGACGGGTGTGCTCTTGTCGGGTGATGCAGCGTCAGTTGTTGCCCGTACTAACAGCGAAAAGCGTGCCAAAGTTGCCAGACGCGTAAGTTGTTCTCCTTTAAAGCGTTACAGGACTATCACATCGTGACGGGGGCGATTTGCCCCGTGTTGCGCATCCTGAATGGCGGCTCACTGGACACCGTCACTTTCGCTTATAGTCACACTTCACATTCCAATCGTCACACTGCGTTCGGCGTGATGGCGCACCGTTGGGCGACGTTGCTGTGCGACGCGGAGGCCGCTATCCTCTGTCGCACTCATATCAGGGCTCCTCGCGCGCACGCCGAGGACCGTCGGCCGCCTCCCTTTAATGCCCGACCATGTCAGATCTCGACACGCTGCTCAGCGAAGACCGCTCATTCCCACCCTCCGAGCATTTCCGCCATCAAGCCGTAGTGCGGGACAATGCCCTCCACGCCGAAGCCGAACGCGACTACGAGGCGTTCTGGGCGCGTGAGGCGCGTGAGCTCGAGTGGATGGTGCCGTTTACCGAGACGCTCGACTGGGCACCGCCGCACGCGAAGTGGTTCCACGGCGGCCGGCTCAACGTTTCGGTCAATTGCCTCGACCGATGGGTGCGCGGCGCGCATCGGAACAAGGCGGCCATCATCTGGGAAGGCGAACCGGGCGACGCGCGCGTCCTGACCTACTGGGATCTGTACCGCGAGGTGCAGAAGTTCGCGAACGTGCTGAAGTCGATGGGCGTCGAACGCGGTGATCGCGTGGGCATCTACCTACCGATGATTCCTGAGGCCGTCATCGCGATGCTCGCCTGCGCGCGCATCGGCGCGATCCACAGCGTCGTCTTTGGCGGCTTCTCGCCGGAATCGCTGCGCGACCGCATGAACGACGCGCAGGCCAAGGTGCTGATCACCGCCGACGGCGGCTATCGGCGCGGCCAGGTGTCGGCGCTCAAACGCAACACCGACAAGGCGCTGGAGAGCGCGCCGTGCGTGAAGCATGTGATCGTCGTGCAGCGGCGCCCGGGCGGCATGGGCGATGAGTCGTTTGCTCAAATGAAGGAAGGGCGCGACCACTGGTGGCACCGCCTGATGCAGACGGCCAAGGCCGACTGCCCGCCGGAGGCGATGGACGCCGAGGACGTGCTGTTCATCCTCTACACGTCGGGCACTACGGGCAAACCGAAGGGGATCGTGCACACCACCGGCGGTTACCTGACCGGCGTGGCGACGACCACCAAGTACGTCTTCGACCTCAAGGAGGACGACGTCTTCTGGTGCACCGCCGACGTGGGGTGGGTGACGGGCCACTCGTATCTCGTCTACGGCCCGCTGGCGAACGGCGCGACGTGCGTTATGTACGAAGGGGCGCCCGACTGGCCGGAACGAAACCGGTTCTGGGAGATCTGTGAGAAGTACGGCGTCTCGGTGTTCTACACAGCACCGACGGCGATTCGCGCCTTTATGAAATGGGGCGACCAGCATCCGGCTCGGCACGATCTGTCGCGCCTGCGCCTGTTGGGTACGGTGGGCGAGCCGATCAACCCCGAAGCGTGGATGTGGTATCACAAGGTGATCGGCGGCCTGCGCTGCCCGATTGTCGACACGTGGTGGCAGACGGAAACCGGCGCCATCGTGATTGCCCCGCTCCCCGGGCTCACGGCAACCAAGCCCGGGAGCGCGACACAGCCCCTCCCCGGCTACTTCGCCGCCCTGCTGGACTCGAAGGGCAACGAACTCGATGTCGGCGGCGGCCTGCTGGCACTCACTCGGCCGTGGCCGTCCATGCTGCGCACCATCTGGGGCGATGACGAGCGGTACGTGCAGACCTACTTCTCCAAGTGGCCCGGCCGTCCCGACCTGTACTTCCCGGGCGACGGCGTGAAGCGCGACACCGACGGGTTCTATTGGATCATGGGGCGCGTGGATGACGTGCTGAACGTCGCCGGCCACCGCATTGGCACCATGGAAGTGGAGAGCGCCCTGGTTGAGCATCCGGCGGTCGCCGAGGCGGCGGTCGTGGGCAAGGCGCACGAAATGAAGGGGCAGGTCATCGCGGCCTTCGTGACGCTGCGCGACGGCTACCACCACAGCCCGGCCCTGCGCGATGAGCTGCGTGAGTTCGTCGCCGAGAAGATCGGCGCCATCGCGCGTCCGGACGACATTCTATTCAGCGCCGACCTGCCGAAGACCCGGTCGGGCAAGATCATGCGGCGTCTCCTGCGCGATATCGCCGAAGGACGCACCCTGGGCGACACGACGACGCTCGCCGATCCGTCGGTGGTGGCGTCGCTGAAGGAACAGTACGAAGCCGAGGAGAGTTGACGAGTAACCGGCGCCGGCGCCTCCACGGCGATCGCCGCCGGGCTGGCGCTGACCCGCTGGCTGTAACCCGGACGCTCCTTCAATCGTAGTTAATTGCATGCTCGAACACCTCCTCCCCGAATCGCTCTTTCCGCGCAAGCTCGCGCCGGCCGCTGAACGCCGGATGCGGCTCGCGCAGGCGCGCGCCGAGGAGGCGCTGGTGCGCACCCACGTGGAGAACGCCCTGACGTTTGTGGATGCGCTGGCAGAGGAACTCCCGTTCGACCGCGCCATCGACACCTACATCCGCGAGCTGGCGGTGCCCGAGCCGCTCGCTTCGGTGGTGGTGACGCGCGTCCTCGTGGTGCTCGGTCGCGAACTGCTACCCCGCCGCCGCCACGAGGCGGCCGACGAGGAGCGCCCACGGCTGCGCCTGAGTGAGGCGTCGACGGCGAAGAAGGGTGACGTGCGCCGCGCATAACGGGATCGCCCGCGCGCGAAGACAAAGGGGTGCGGCGCCGTGGCGCCGCACCCCTGAGTGCATCTCCACCCAGCACTTCCGCTACGGTCGCTCCGTTGACCGCCACTCGACGACGGCGAGCACGAAGACGATGACGACGATGATCGCGCTGATCACGCAGTACATGCAGACCGCGTGGATGACGGCCAGCTCGAGGTAGGTCAGCCAGCCGCTGAAGGCCACGCCCCAACCGGCGAGCACCACCAGGGCAAGCGCCGCCCGGCGGTCATCGGCGAACCGTTCGAGCGTACTCGCAAAGGCCGTCGCGAACATGGCGACGTAGTAGAGCACGCCCCACATGGCCACCGGCTGGCCGAGGAAGACCGCCCACGGGCTGGTGTTGACCTTCTCACACCCTCCAATCTTGCAGCTGAGCGAACCAATGAGCCCCAGCTTGAAGAACCAGAGGTACATCGCCACGAACAGCCCGACGAGGGCCAGCGCGGCGATGATCATGCGGCGTGTCACTTGGCGCCCTTCTTGGTGGTGTCGGCCGCGCCGACCTTCGCCAACTCGGCATCCACAAGCTTCTTGATCTCGTCGTACGGCAGGCTGCCCGGGTACCGCTTGCCTCCGATGATGAACGAGGGCGTCTCGTCAATGAGGCGGTTCTGCGCCTCGATGCCGCTGGCCTTGATGTTGGGATAGTGCCGCTGGCTGTCGTAGCAGTCGTTGAACTTGGAGGCGTCGAGGCCGAGTTCCTCGGCGTACGCCTTCATCTTCTTGTCCGGGTTCGACGTGGCCAGCGTGTTCCACAGATCCTGGGTGTAGAACAGCCGGTCGTGCATCTCCCAGAACTTGCCCTGCTCGTTGGCACAGAACGCGGCGTTGGACGCCGACCACGTGTTCTTGTGCATCGGCAGCGGGAAGACGTAGAACTTCACCGACACGAGCCCCTTGTCGATCAGGCGCGCCCGGATATCGGGCTCGGTGAGCATGGCGAACTGGGCGCATGCGGGGCACTCAAAGTCCGCAAACTCGATGATCTGCACCGGCGCGTCCGGCTTGCCGAGCACAAAGCCCTCGGCCGTTCCAACGGGGAGGTTGGGGTCGATTTCGGTGCCGCCGCTCTTGGGCCGAGTGGCCATCCAGCCGAGCGCGCCGGCCCCGATAATCGCAATGACGGCGATGACATACGTAAACTGCTTCTGCGACGCGCGTTTTTTCGAGGTGGCCAAGTGGGGAACCGTCGGTGAAGGGATTGGGGAAAGCTATTGGTGACCGGGGACTGGGCCAAGAGATGAGTGCCGAGGTCGCCGCTGCGCTGATACCCCGCTCCAGATAAGTTTGATCGGCCGTTGACCACTCCCTCTGCCCGGCGCCTTTGGACTTGAACCGTCTCGATCACCTCCGGATTCCGGTCGGCCCCGGCGACCTACACGCCGAGCGATACGGGTTCGGCGACCACCCCCTGGTGCTGCTGCACGGCTTCGGCACGTCCACGTTTCTGTGGCGCCGCGTCGCGCCGGCGCTGCCGCTTGGCCGTGTGACCGCGTGGGCGCTGGACCTGCTTGGACACGGCGAGTCGGATCGCCCGGCGGACGGGGACTTTGGTGTAGCCGCGCAAGCCCAGAGCGTGGAACAGGCCATGACCGCCATGCGCATTGGACGGGCGACGATCGTGGGCGTCGACTTGGGCGCATCCGTGGCGCTGCGTCTGGCCGCGACACGTCCGGCTCGCGTACACGGCCTGGTGCTCATCGGCCCGCCTCCGCTCGGGCGAGTCCGCGGCGAGGATCTCGTGGAGTTTGGGCGACTGGCCGCGGCGCACCTGTTTGAGGCGTCGCGGGGAATGCTCGGCGCGGCCGCGTGGCTTGGTCCGCTGCTCACGCGCGGCGTCGCTCAACCGGATACCATGCCCGCCAAATTGATCGCCCGCTATGCGGCGCCGTTCGTGGGAGCCGATGGCGTTCGTCACCTGCAGGCGCTGGCCAACGCGATTACCGACGGCGATGCCGACGACGCGCCGCCGGCGCGGATCACCGCCCGGACCCTCGTGCTGCGCGGGGAGCAGGACGCGTGGTGTTCGAGCGCCGAGGCCTCGCGCCTGGCCTCGGCGATCCCGGACGCCGAGTTTCGCACGGTCCCCGCGGCCGGACGGCTCATTCCGGAGGACGCGCCGGAGTCGCTGGCCGCCCTGCTCTCCGAGTGGGCCCCGCCGGTGCACGCCGCTCCGCCCGTCACGCTGCCGACGCCACCGAAGTGAGCGGTTCAGCGAACGGGACGATTAGTGCGTAGAACGCTTGGAAACGACGCCGTGCCCGGTTACTTTACAGTGATGCTTTACTCACCACTTTGCCGGACGAAATGAACAAGGGTCGAAACAGAAATCGCAGGCCGAGCAACGAACCGTCGCCGAAGGATCAGGCACGCGACGAGCTGTTCCAGCATATCATCGGTTGTGGCGTGGTTGGGTGCGATCCCGAACACCAGCGGGAGTGGTTCGACGAGACGATGCGGTACTTCGCCGAACGGTTCCACGAGTTGTCGGCGGTGGAAATCGCCGAACTCCGTACGCTTGGTGAACGGTTTGCCCAGCCCCCTCGCTCGGCGGCCTCGGCCGCCCGCACCGAGTCCAGCGCCGTCGCAACGGCCTGAGCCACGGAACAGTACGAGAACGGCCGACGCCCCGCTGCCAGCCAGCGGGGCGTTTTCATTGGTGGTGGTCGATTGGAGGCGACGCTGGCCTAGCGGCCGTTGTGGCGCGATCTCCTAAGGACGACCGCGAGTCGCGCCCCTTCGCCGAGCGCGAACTCGACGGCCGGCGTCCAGCGGCGGGTCCGCCGTCCCTCGACGCCGAGCACGAGGAGCACGCCGGCCTGCGGCTGGTCATTGCCGTCGCGTCGCACGGTGAGTCCGCCTCCGGCGTAGGGACCCCAGCGATGCTCGGCGAACGGATCGAGGAGGAAGCGCACGGTGGCGTCGGCGCGCAGGGCGAGCGCCGAGCCGTCGTGGGTTCCGGCCACCCCGGCACCGAGCGCCGCACCGGCGCGCACGTATAATCCGAGCGCCGTATTGGCGCCGGCCATGGCAACGGTTGCGGTGTACCGTGACACCGCCGCGTCGAGTCGCATCTCCGGCTGGACACGCGGATTCAACTGAAAGCCCTGCGCGCCGAGGGTCGACGTGACGGCGCTCAGGAGGATGATCGCCGCACAACGCATGCTAGGCGCGCTCCCGTACATGCCAGAGGGCGATGGTGTAGTCGGCGATCGAGTACACCGAGACCGCGCCAACGACGCCGACGGCCCACGAGGCGGCCTGTTCGTCGATCACGATCGCGGGCAGGGCGCACAGCTGCAGCACGGTGGCCAGCTTGCCCGAGAAACGGGCCTTGAACGTGGCGTGCTTGAGGGACCGGACGGACTTGGCGATGACAAAGGCGCCGGCCGTGGCGATGTCCCGCAGCAGGAACACGAAGTACTGCAGCGTGGTCACCTCTCCCTCAAGCAGGAGCGTGCAGATGGCCACGAAGACGAAGATCCGGTCGGCAAACGGGTCGATGAGCGCGCCGACTCGGCTGAACTGGTGGCGTCGCCGGGCGAGCCAGCCGTCGAGGAAGTCGGTCAAGCCGGCGGCGGCGAGAATCAGAAGGCGGATGTCGTGCTGGTGGACGGCCGGGAAAAGCGCCGCCAGGAACAGCCGAGACAGGGAGATGGCGTTGGGGAGCGTCGCCAGCGAGTCGCGTTCCATACGGGGCAACATAACCCGTGGCGGCGAATGCTTGCCAGCACCGAGGGTGGGGGGTAGCTTCGCCTTAGTCCCCCGTATCCGCGCTGAGGGCGTGATGGCCGACTACACCGACCTGCTGAAAAGCGTAGCCATCTTTGCAGACCTCGATGAGGGGGAGCTCGCCCGCGTCTCCGAGGTCTGCCGCATCCAGGACTTTGTGTCGGGCGAGTACGTGTTCAAGGAAGGCGAGCCGGGCAACCGGCTGTATCTGGTGGTCGACGGCGAGGTGCGCATCAGCCGGATGATCCCCGGGAGCGGCGAGGAGGCGCTGGCGATCCTCAAGAAAGGGTCGCTGTTCGGCGAGATGGCTGTATTCGACCGCAGCGAGCGTTCGACCGACGCCATTTCCAACGGCGGCTGCAAGCTGCTGTCGATCTCGCGCAGCGACTTCGAGCTGCTGCTCGACTTCAACCGCGAACTGGCCTACAAGGTGCTGTGGTCGTGCACCAGACTGCTGTCGTCACGTCTGCGGTCGACGAACGACAGCCTCCGCAGTTTCTTGGCGATGTCGATGTTCTAACGGCAGAGAAACAACAGAGAGACAACAGAGAGACAACAGAGAAACAACAGGGGGGGCGGGCGAATGGGGCGCGCCCCTCGGTCGCATTCTGGGCCCCGCGTTCGCTCGTTGCCGACGTTCATCGTTTGCGTTTGTTCTTCCTTCACTTCGCCATGCGCACTCTTCGCCTGCTTCCTCTCCTGCTCGTCGCCGTGTCGGCGGGGGCCCAGCGTCCGACTTCCCCTGCCCGACCCGTCGCCGCGCAGCCCGACGTGCGCATAGGCCTGGCGCGCGACGCGCACATCGCGGCGGCGCTGGCCGATGTGTCGGCGGCCCGCATTCGCGCCACGGACAGCGTGCTCGTGTCGTTTGGCACACGGCACACGATGAGCGACACGACGTCGGAGACGCGCGGCATCGGCGCGGCGCGGCGATTCCTCTACAACGAACTGCGGGCCTACAGCCGCGACTGCGGCGGCTGCCTACGCGTGGAGTACGACCCGCATGACGTGCAGATCACCCGGTTCCGCGACCGTCCAATGGCGCGCGTGGTCAACGTGCTGGCCTGGCTACCGGGGCGCGACACGTCGCGCGTGGTGGTAATCAGCGGACACTACGACTCGTGCATCTGCTCCATCAACGCCGCCGACGCCACGAGTGATGCGCCGGGCGCCGACGACGACGGTTCGGGCACGTCGGCGGTTGTCGAACTGGCCCGCGTGATGTCGAAACGCTTCCCGAAGGGCTTCGACGCGACGATCGTCTTTGCGACGGTCGCCGCCGAGGAGCAGGGATTGCTGGGCGCGACCGCGCTTGCCCGTCGCCTGCACGACGAGGGGAAGACGGTGGTGGCGGCGTTCACCGACGACATCATCGGCAATGTGGTGGCCGACGACGGTCGGGTGGACTCCACGAGCGTGCGCACCTACGCGGTGGACTCCATTCCGTCGCGCAGCGGCGAGTTGGCGCGTTATGTCTGGGGCGTCGGCGCGCTGTATACACCGACGCTTGCGGTGCGGCCGACGTTCCGGCTCGACCGGATCGGGCGCGGCGGCGATCACTCGCCGTACCATCGGCTGGGCGATCCCGCGCTCAGGTTCACCGAGCGGCTTGAGGACACGAAGCGGCAGCACCTCCCCACCGATGACCTGTCGGGCGTGAACTTCCCGTATGTCGCGCAGATGGCGCGGCTCAACCTGGCCACGGTTGCGTCGCTGAGCGCCGCGCCGGCGCCGGTGGACAGTGTGGTCGCGCGCCGTGACCGTGCGTCGGGCGGGCAGAAGTGGACGGTGAACTGGAAGGCGGTGGCCGGCGCGGCGCGGTATGAAGTGCTGTTCCGCGCCACGACGTCGCCGACGTGGACCGTGGTATACGACGCCGGCACGTCCACGAGCTTCCTGTTGGACGAGCAGCTCGACGACGGATGGGCTGCGGTGCGGGCCGTGGGCGCGGACGGACATCGGTCGCTCACGACGGTCGCGGCCACGGGGGCGCCGCCACGCGCCGCACCGGCAACCCCCGCCACGCGGCCGCCGGGCACCTGACCGTGCGCGACCAGACGCCGTCGCTCATGACGCACGATGCCGCGGACTTTCGCGGCGTCGCGTCGTCGCTGCTGCGCGATCAGGCGGCGCTGTCGGGACTGTTAATTGCCGCGGCGGGAGCGGCGGGGCTCACCACCGTGGAGCCGCCGCTGATGCGTCTGCTGCCGCGCGGCGGGCTGGTGATTGTGCTCTTGCTCGACATTGGACACGTGGCGCTGCACACCGTTCCCGACGAGGGCGTGCTGGCCGTCGACCTGCTGGTGAGCGCCAGCAAGGACGCGCGCAAAGCCATTGACGTGGTGACGCGGCGCCTCAACCTGCGCCCGGCCCGCGCGACGCACAGCGACCGCGGCTGACGCGCGAATCGCGACCGTTGGCATGATTGTGCCCGCCTGGAGCATCGCCACCGCGTTCGGCGCCGGCGTCGTGGGTCTTGTGGCGTGGAACCTCGCGCAAGGCGTGCGGATCACCGCGCTGCCGGGGGCCGGCCGGGGCCTGCGCACGCTCTCCGGACTCGGCGCGTTTCTGCTCCCGCCCGCTCTCGTCATCGGCCTGCTCGCCCCAACCGTGCCTGGCGCGCGGGTGCTTGGCCCGCTCACGTGGCTTGTGCCGCTAGTGACGCTCGGCATTGCCGTGCAGAGCGTGTGGTCACTGGCGCGCGGACGCGGCGGCGCGGTGGTCGCCGGCCTGCTGAGCCTGTACAACGTGTTCGTCGCGTGGGTCGCGGTCGCGCGCTTTGTGGACGGTACGGGGATCGCGCTTCCCGGATGGGCGCTCGCGCCGGGGCTGGCGGTGTCGTCGCTTGTGGCCGCCGCAGCCGGCGATCGCGTGTTCACGTGGGGCGCGACGCTGGCGATCCCCGCGCTCGCCCCCGCCGCGCCGGCACGCCGTGCCGTGACAAGCGCCGCGCGTGTACTGCTGTCCGCGGCCTGCGTCGCGGTCTTGGCCGCCTGCGCCGCGGCCATGCCGCACGCGTATTCGGAACTGGCGGCGGTGCAGCGGCTCGACCGCAGCCCCGCCGAACTCATCCTGCGCGGCACACCCGCCATCGGCCTCCACCTCTTTGGCACGGTGACCGGCGAGCCTTCTCCGTCAACAGCACGTCGCGACATGGAACTGGCCGACTCCCTGGGCGTCAGCGCCGTTCACATTGTGCTCGCCTCAGACGGCGTCACGACGGCGACGCTCGATTCGCTGGCGCGCCTCATTGAGGCGCGGCGTGATTCCGTGACGCTCGTCGTGACGCTGCTGCTGGAGGGGGCCATACCATCGGCCGGGACTCGCAGGGACGCGGCGCGCATGACGCGACTCGAACAGATCGCGCGGCGGCTCCGGCCGAACGTCCTGCTCCCCGCCGATCGCGTCACTGGGACCGACGTCGGCGCCTGGCAGGCGTACTACGGGCGCGCGGCCGCCGCCGTGCATCGAATTGACCGCGGCGTCGCCGTGGCGCTCGCCACCGAGTGCTCGACGCCAACAGACAGCGCGCTCGTGGATTGGGTCCTGAGCGGCAGCGTCGCCGCTTCCGCGGTTGCATTCGTCGCGCGTGACTACGGCGCGCGCCCCGTGCAGACCCTTCGCGCGCTCGATGCGCTGGCGCGGTGGGTTGCGCTGGCGCGCGAGCCGGCACGCGTGTGGATTGTTGGAGTGCCCACGGCGCCGGCCGTGTTTGGCGAGCGCGCGCAACAGCGCGTCGTGCGCCGCGTGCTCGCGTGGAGCGCGGCGCGGCCGTGGGTGCGCGGCGTCATTGCCGGCGACGCGAGCGACATCGCGGCGCCCACTGCGCTGCGCACGGCGTCGGGGCGAAGCCGCCTCGCGCTGCACGATGTGGGAGCCGCGCTGCGCGCCCAATCTGACTCACTCAGGAGCCCGTTTCCATGATCAGCCAGCCATTTGCCGGCTTCCGCCCGGCCGCGCTCACGTTCCTGCGCGCCCTGCGCCGAAACAACCGCCGCGACTGGTTCGAGGCGAATCGCGAGACGTTTGAGCGCGAGGTGAAGGCGCCCCTCAAGGCGTTCGTCGAGGACCTGGACGTCCGCTTCGCCACCGTCGCGCCGGAGTTCGTCGGGGACCCAAAGGCCTCGCTGTTTCGCATTCACCGCGACATCCGATTCTCCAAGGACAAGTCGCCGTACAAGACGCACGCGGCGTTCTGGATCTTTCATCGCGCGCCCGGACGCGGCGTCGGACAGACGGTTGACGGCGGAGCGGGATTCTACTTCCATCTCGAACCGGGCGAATCGCTGGTGGCCGCGGGACTCTGGATGCCGCCGCGCCCCAAGTTGCAGCGCGTGCGCGACGCGATCGCCGACGACCCCGACGCGTGGGAAGAGGTGGTGCTCAACCCGGCGTTCGTGCGGCGATTCGGTGGACTCAACGAGGGCGATCCCGGCGCCGTGCTCAAGCGACTGCCGCGCGGCTACGCCCCAGGGCACCCAGCCGAGCGATGGCTTCGCTACAACTCGTTCACCGTGTCGCGGGCGCTGTCGGACGCGGACGTGCAGTCGCCGCGTCTTGCAACGATGGTGATGAAGGAGTTCACGGCGATGCTGCCGCTGACGCGCTGGCTGAACCGGGCGCTTGGCTTCCTGCCGAGCCGTACGCGGTGACGCGCTAAACGGCGCGCCCGACGACGCCGCGCACGACGCCCTCAACGCGCCGTGCCGGGTCGAGGAAGTCACGCGCGATGTCGTGGAGGTCATCGACCGTGACGGCGCGCAGGCGGCCCTCGTATTCGGTGAGATCTTCGAGGGCGCCGAACAGCCAGGCGGAGGCGAGATCGCCCATCACTGAGTCGCCGCGCTCCTGCTGTATGGCCCAGACGCCGAGCGCGTACGTGCGAGCACGCTGCAGTTCGTCCTCGCGCACCGGCGCCGCGCGCAGCTTGTCGATTTCGGCGAGCAGGCCACGCCGCGCCTCCTCCTCCTTTTCCGGCGACGTCGCGATGTACGCCACAATCTGGCCGGCCAGCTCCCGCGTGACCGTGGAGGCGACAATGGTGTAGGCCAGCGACTGCCGGTCGCGCAGCGCCTCAAAGAAGCGCCCACCGAGCCCACTCGCTACGCCGCAGAGGAGGCCGGCCGCGTAGCGGCGCGGATCATCGCGTGCCGGACCAGGGTACGCCATGGCGGGCGCGGTCTGCGCCTTGTCGCGCGGCTCGGACGCGGCGCCGCCCTCCGATGGCCAGCGCGGCGTCGACACCGCGCGCCGCGGCGCCGACGTTAGCGTGGCGAACGCACCCGCCGCCAAACCGGCCAGTCGGTCGGGGTCATCATCACCAACCAGCACGATCACCTGTTCGCCGCGGACAGCAATGTCGGCATGCCAGCGCCGCGCGTCCTCCGCGGTCAGCCCGCGCAGGGACGCGTCGGTGCCGAGGGCACTCCGTGCGTAGGGATGCTCGCCCCACGCAGCCTGGGTGGCGAGCGTGAGCGGGTACCGATGCATGTCGTCTCGTAGCTGCGCGACCTGCGCGAGCGCGACCGTTCGCTCGGCCTCGAACGCGTCATCCGGTATGGTGGGCTGCTGCACGACATCGCCAAGCAAAGAAAGCGCGCCTTCGAGGTCCGCGCTGGGCACCGACACGGACCACGACATCGTGCTGGCGCCGCCGCCAGCCGACAGCGCGGCGCCGATGCGTTCGCTGGCTTCGGCAATTTGCACGCCATCGAGAGTGGTCGTGCCCTTGAGCGACGCGCGCGCCGCGAGCGCCGACACGCCGAGCAGCGCGGGCGGTTCGACCTCGGCGCCGGCACGCACGACGACGCAGGCGTACGTGATGCTCGCGCCCAGCGTTCGCTTGACGAGGATCGGCACGCCCTGCTCGGTGCGATACACACGGACGCCGGCGCGCTCACCGTCGAACCGCGCCCGCGCGGCCGGGAGGACGGGCAGCCGCACCGCGCCGCTGGCCGTGAGTGGCGCGGGATTGGCGCGGTCGAGCGACGCGCGCAGCGCCGCGGCATCTCGGACGGTCTCCACCGAGCCGTTGGGATGGTAGATCACGGCCGCGGCGGCGGCGGGATCGAGTGCTCGACGCGCCACGTCGGCCACCTCGTCGGCGCCCGTGCGCTGCCGCGCCTCGAAGTACGACCGGGCCAGCTGCCAGTCGCCGCGCGCTTCCCACGCGGCAAGGTGCGTGGCGCGTCCCTCGGCCGTCTCGACCCCACGCAGCCATTGCGCCACGTGCACGCGGCGCACGCGCTCGAGCTCATCGTCGGTGACCTCTCCGGCGCGAACGCGGGACAGTTGATCCCACGCCGCACCGGCGCAGTCGAGCACGTGCTCCGGACGCGCGCTGGCGTGGATCATGAACACCCCCACATCGGCGGGGGAGTAGTTGGAGGCGGAGATGGACGATGCCAGCTGACGCTCGCGCACGGCGCGATACAGGCGCGATGACCGGCCTGTCGAGAGCACCGCCGCGACGACGTCCAGGCGCGGCGTGTCCGGATGCGTCATGCCGTGCGTGCGCCATCCGAACGCCACCTCGGCGCGCGAGATATCGCCCGTCCATTGGCGGAGCCGAAAGTCGCGGCGCGGCGGCTCGTGCGGCCCGCGGTCGCGCGCCACGGGCCCGTCGGGGATCGCGCCGTAGTGCCGCTCGACCAGCGCGATGGCGTCATCGACGTCCACGGCCCCCGAAATGGAGAGCACGGTATTGGACGGCCGGTAGTACGAACGGTAGAAGCCGTGCACGTGCTCACGCGTCAGGGCGCGCAGCCCCGGCTCGCGCCCGATGCGCCACCGGCGCATCCGATGGTGATCGTGCAGCAGCTCGTACAGCGTTTCCGTGGCGAGCGCCTGCGGACTGTCAGCCTTGCGCTTGGCTTCTTCGACGATGACCTCGATTTCGCGGGCGAGTTCGTCGGCGTCAATGAGCGAGTTGGCGTAGGCGTCGGCCTGGATCTCGAGCCCGGCGGCGAAGCCGGAGGCGGGGAGCACCGTGTAGTAGCTGGTATGGTCGTAGATGGTGCCGGCGTTCAGGTAGCCGCCGTGCCCCTTGGTTTGCCGGGCGATCTCGCCCACGCCGCGCGACGGCGTGCCCTTGAAGTACATGTGCTCGAGCACGTGCGCGACCCCAACGACGTCGTCGGACTCGTCGAAGTAGCCAGCCGACACCCACGTGACGATGGCGACGACGGGGACGCGATCGTCGCGATGGATAAGCAGCGTGAGGCCGTTGGCGAGCCGGTGGCGGTGCACGCGCTCCGGCGCGAGCACGGTGTCGAAAAGCGACGTCGCGCTCAGCGGACGATGCGCAGGAGCCCCGCGTCGGCGCAGCCGCGCAGGAAGCTCTCAGCGTCTCCGGCCGGGATGAGTCGACCCGTGAGCGAGTGACCGCGGCGTGCCTCGCTCTGCATGAACTCGGCGGCGGTCCGCGCGGCCGCGGCGGCGCTGGATTCGCGCATTTGATCGACGATCTCGTCCCACGTGCCGTCGTATGCGCGACCATCACCGGCTTCGACGCGGTGCAATGCGGCCGCGTCGCGATCGCCGGAAAGTTGGCCGAGCAGCGAGCCAAACAGTTCGAGCTGCTCTCGCGCCTCGCGCTCGTCCTGCTCGTTGAAGCGGGTCTCGAGTTCGGTGAGCATCTCGTCCACCGGATCCACGCCCGGGGCCAGTTCCGCGAGACGCGCCTCCCACGGCTCGAACGACGGGTCGCCGTCGGGGAGCCGCAGGTGCGACTTGCGCAGTTCGAGGAGGCGCCAGATGCCCAACTCGTCCCAGTGGTCCTCGGGCTGCGTCTGGTCGAGCTGGTACAGCGCGGCCTCGTACTCGCCGCGATCGTACAGCAGGTTGCCGAGGTAGATCCGGGCTTCCGTGTAGGCCGGCTCGAGCTTCAGCGCGCGGCGGAGCGTCTCGACGGCCGCGTCATCCTGGCCGAGCCGGTGCTGCGCGTACCCCACCAGTCCGACTGCCTCGGCACTGTCGGGTGCCTGGCGCACGGCGACCTCGAAGAACTCGAGCGCTTCCTCAAACTCATCGTCGCGGAAGAGCGCACGCCCAATCTGCTGCATGAGCTCGATGTCGTCCTCGTAGCCGAGCGCGCGCACGCGGGCGAAGATGCGCTTGGCGGCATCGGTCTGACCAAAGCGGAGCAGCGTTTCGCCAAGGCCGGCGAGCCCGTCTTCGTGCTCCGGATCGAGCACCAGCGCCTCTTCGAAGCTCCGGCGCGCCCACGCAAACTCGTCGCGCGCGAGGCGGGCATAGCCCAGCCCGACGTGGAGTTCCACCGCGTTGGGGTAAAGCGCCAGCCCCTCGTGCAGCGTGACGAGGGCGCCGTCGTAGTTCCCCTCATTGTACTGCTGGTGCGCTCGTTCGTCGTACTCTTCGGAACTCAGGAACGAAGACGACATCGTTCGACTGACCTCCTTCGACGGGTGAGGGATGACCGGAAGGTAAACGGGCGTGCGCGGCGCATTCAACGGGGGGTGCACAGATCGTCAGCCGGCCTCGCGCAACTGGACGGCGATCCGGGCGGCGAGGGCGGCGTTCGATTCGAGCAGGGCGACGTTGGCGCCGAGCGAGGCGCCCCCCGTGTGGCGTTCGACGGCGGCGAGGAGGAACGGCGTTACAGCGCCGCCCGTCACGCGCGCGGCGCGGGCCTCGGCGAGGGCCTGTGACACCGCATCGGTCACGGTCTGCTCGTCCAGCGCCGACGTCGAGGGAGGCGGCTGCACCACGAGGAGCGCGCCGGGCCTTCCCAGCCGGCGATGGGCGCGAAAGGCCCGCGCGATGTCGGTCGGGTTGTCGGTCGAGGCGGTGAGGCGCAGCCCCGTGCGACGCGTGAAGAAGCCGGGGAACTCATCGGTGCCAAACCCGATGATCGCCACGCCGTAGCTGTCGAGCCGTTCGAGCGTCGCCGGCAGGTCGAGGATCGACTTGGCGCCGGCGCAGACGGTGACGACCGGTGATCGAGAGAGTTCGAGCAAATCGGCGGATTCGTCGAATGCCGGTTCGCGGTGCACGCCGCCGATGCCGCCGGTGGCGAAAACCTCGATGCCGGCGGTCGTGCAGAGCGCCAGCGACGCCGCCACGGTGGTGGCGCCGTCGAGCCCGCGCGCGGCGGCCCAGCCCAGGTCGCGCGACGAGACTTTGGAGATGCCGTCGCGGCGCAGGAAGCGCGCAAGGTCGTCGCCCTCCAGGCCGGCGGTCGGCACGCCACGAACCATGGCGAGCACGGCCGGCACCGCGCGGTGGGCCTCAACGGCCCCGCACATCAGGCGATGCGCCTCGCGATTCGCGGGCACCGGGAGCCCCTGCGCCAATACGGAGCTCTCCAGAGCGACGACGGCGCGCTCGCGGCGCAGGGCCGCGACAGCGGGAGACCAACGGACCGCTCCGGAATTGTCGCTCACGACGCAAGCATACATCGCGGCACGCTCTCTGACAATTCCCCGCGCACAGGCAAAGGGCCAGCCCAAAGGCCGGCCCCGGTTGTCGCTCTGTTGTCTCTCTGTTGTTTCTCTGTTGTTTCTCTGTTGTCTCTCTCTACTGCCTCCACGCCTTCACAACCGCTTCCCCGATTCGGGCGATCACGGCGTTGCCCTCGCTCTCCGCCCAGTACCGCCGGTCCACATTGTCCTTGGTTAGCACACAGATGGCAATGCGCGCCGGCAGGTAGAACACGCCGCAGTCGGTGCGCGCCTGATCCACGTCGCCGGTCTTGTGCGAGAGCCGCACGTCGTACGTGAACCGCGCCAGCTTGGAGTCGTCCTGATTGTGGCGCAGGATCCACAGCATGGTGGAGTCCGCGGTCGGGCTCACCGCCTTCCCCTGCGCCAGCAGCGCGAACAGTTGGGCCATCTCGTTGGGCGTCGTGACGCCGAGCCCGTACTTGACCGAGCTGTCGGGAGCGACGCTCGCGATGCGCGTCATCGACCCCGAGTGCACCTTGGTGTGCGGCAGGCCCAGCGCCTCCATCTTCTGCCAGACGCGCCGGATCTTGATGCGGTCGAGCACCAGATTGGTGCCGGTGTTGTCGCTCAGCGTGCTCATCAGCCACGCCACGTCCCAGAGGCGCACGGTCAGCGGCGTGCGCAGAAACTGCAGCTCGCCCGCGCCGCCCACCTTGTCGATGTCGGTGAGCACCACCGGATCGTCGAGCGAGAGCTTCTTCTGCTCCGCCAGATCAAACAGGGTAACGAGCACCGGCACCTTGATGAGCGACGCCGTGGGGAACGTCTCATCGCCGCGGCGCTCGAGATGCTCGCCGGTCTCCAGATTGGTGACGCTGTAACCGACCACGCCGCGATGGGCGTCGGCGAGCGCGTCGATGGTGCGGCGGAGGGCGGCGGTGTCGGCGCGGGCATCGAGACGCTTCGCCGGCGCGGCCGTCGCCGCCGCCGCTGCTGTTGGCGCCGCCGGCGCCGATCCGGGCGTCGCTGCCGTCTGCGCCCGCACCTGTGTGCACGCCGCCCCGAGCAGGGCAAGCACCATCAGGGCCGCGCGGGCACGCATCGACTGCCTACGCGTCGTCGAACTCGTCGGCTTTCTTGGTGCCGACGTGCGTCCGTTCGCGCTCCTCAGGATCGATGATCGCGAGCAGCTTGATGCTCTCGCCGGCCCAGCAATCGAAGGTCTTGCCGGTGCCCTTCATGATCCGGATCTCGTGCCCGTCTTCGAACTTCAGCACGAGCTTGGGATACTCGGCATTCACGTACTGCTTGCGGAGTTTCTTGGGGGGAGTTGGCATGCCGCGAAAGTACGAATGCCGAGCAGGCGGCGCAACTGCGGGTCAGGTCACCGTCGACTGCACGCCTTCGAAGGCGCGCCACGCGTCGGTGCGGAGAATGTCGTCGATCTCGCCGACCACCCGCTCCACCTCGGCGTCGCTCGTGTAGAAGTGCGGAGCCACGCGAATCCCGGCGCCCGGCCGGTAGTCGATCACCACGTCGCGGGCGAGCAGCGCGCGCGCCACCTCCGCGGCATGCGGCACGTCGAAGGCGACCGTGCCGCCGCGCTCCGACGGGTCGCGCGGCGCCGACACCGCGTACCCGCGCGCATCAGCCAGGGAGACCAGCATTCCCGTCTGGCGCACCGACTTCTCGCGCACCGCCTCGATGCCGGCGCGCCGCACGATGCGCGGACCGTCGATGTTTGCGTACAGCGCGGGGACCACCGGCGTGCCGCCGAGCCAGCGCCACGCGCCGGTGGCGTAGGTCATCTGGTCGGCAAACGCGAACGGCCGCTCGTGCGCCTGCCAACCGGTTAGCGCCGGGGCGATCTCGGCCGGCAGGTCGGGCGAGGCCCACAGGAACGACCCGCCCGGACCGCCGCAGAGCCATTTGAGCACACCGGCGCTGTAGAAGTCGCAGCCGATGGCGCGCACGTCCACCGGCATGACGCCGGCCGCGTGGTAGCCGTCGAGCGAGACCAGCGCGCCCATCGCGTGCGCACGCGCGCAGATGCGGCGGACGTCGAGAATCGACGCCGAGCGGAACAGGACGTGCGAGATCGCCACCAGCCGCGTGCGCTCGGTGATCGCCGCACACAGCTGGTCGATGTCGATCGTGATGCCGTCGTCGCTCGGCACGACGTCCACCCGCGCCCCGAGCCGCGGCGCCATCTGGTCGATCGCGTACCGCACCGAGGGAAAGTCGAGCGCCGTCATCACCACGGTGTCGCGCGCCGCCGGATACGCGAGCGACGACAGCACCGCCAGCTGCGCGAGCGTCACCGTCGGAACCATCGCGACCTCGCCGGGGTAAGCGCCTATCAGCGGCGCCACTTCATTGCCCACCGTGACGGGCAGTTCCCACCAGCGCTCGGCCCACGCCCGCACGCCGCGCTCGGCCCACGCATCCACGTACTCGGCGAGCCGATCGGGCACCGTGCGCGGCATGGCCCCCAGCGAGTTGCTCACCAGGTACGTGCAGCGCTCGAGGATGGGGAACTCGCCGCGCAGGGCGAGCAGCGGATCGGCCGCGCTCATTTGCGGCGGAAGAAGAACAGCACCGTGGCCACCACCAGCACCAGGCCCACGGCGCGCCATTCGGCGGCGGTGATGCTCGTCAGCATCCACGCGATGATGACGCAGGTGAGGATGTGGACGGTCGGGCCGAGCGGCAGATTGAACGGCGACGTGCCCTCGTTCTGCACGCCGCGCCGGCGCAGCTCCCACGCGGCGACCGCGCACATGGCGTAGAGCAGCAACGCCGAAAGATTGGCAAGCACGGCAAGCGCTTCGAACTCGTTGACGACGGCCAGCGCGCAGACAACGGCCGATTGCAGGACGATGGCGAGCCACGGCGTGTGGAAGGCCGGATGAATGGCCGCCATCTGGCGCGGCAGGAAGCCGTCGCGCGCAAAGGCGAACAGCGCGCGCGGCATGGCGAGCGTCATCCCCGACATGTAGCCAAAGGTCGAAATAGCGGCGCCGACGAGCAGGAGCAGGCGGCCGGGCGATCCCATCAGCCGTTCGGCGACAGCGGCGAGCGGCGCCGTCTTGGCGGCACCGAGAGCCTCGACACCGAGCACGCCCTGGGACACCAGCTGGATGGAGATGTACAGCAGTGTCACGCCGATCATGGCGATGGCGATGGCGCGCGGCACGGTGCGCGACGGGTCCTTCATTTCGCCCGATGGCACGAGCGCGCTCTCAATACCCATGAAGGCGAAGAAGAGCACGGTGGCGGTGCGCGCAAAGGTGGCGGCGGCGGGCGCGCTTTCGGCGACGAGATTCGCCGGCGACACGGCCACGGCGCCCACGGCGACCAGAATGAGCAGTGGCAGGAGCTTGGCCACGCTGACGACCGTGATAAGCTGGGTCCCCTGCTTCACACCGCGCACGTTGATGCCGGCCAGCACGGCGAAGCTCACCGCGAGCACGAGCGCACGCGGGACCGGCGCGCCAAGCACCGGCACCAGCGCGCCGATGAAGCCGGCATATGCGCTCGAGACCGAGGCCATCGCGGTGGTGCCCAGCAGCCACAGGAGCACGCCGCTCATGAAGCCGGCATACGGACCGAAGACGAGCTCGACGTAGGCGTAGGGGCCGCCCGTCATCGAGACGCGGCTGCCGGCCTCGGCGAAGCAGAGCACGACGAGGCCGATGGCGAGCGCGCAGATGACGTACACCCACGGCGCCGAGGCGCCCATGAGCTCGGTCACCACCCCGGGAAGGCGGAAGATGCCGCCGCCGACGGTGGTGTTGAAGATCGCGGCGGCGAGGCCCAGCACGCCGATGGCGCGCGTCAGGCCGCGTTCGGCATCGAGCGGAGACGACAGGTGGGGAGCGGCGCTCATCGGGGTATTGGTGGGGTGACGGATGGACCCGCGGCGATGTAATGTCGGTATAAGGTACCCGTCAACGGATACCATCGCACCCTGCTCAACGGAGGTTCCATGCGTTCGTTATGGCTCCTGTTGGTCGTCGGATTCGCTGCGGTCTCGCTCCCCTCGGCCGCCGCCGCTCAAGGCACGACCGCCGTGCGCGCCTCCGGCGCCCCGGTCGCGTCGCAGATGTCGGTGGGTGTGCAGCGCGCGCGCGTGCTGCCCGCTCCGCTCCCCGCGCCGCCGCGGGCCGACACCCGGCAGAACCGAGCCATGATGATCGTCGGAGGCGCGGGCATGCTCACCGGCGCCGTGGTCGGCGGCGATTCGGGCACGCTGATCAGCGTCGGCGGCGCCGTGGTCTTCCTGTGGGGTCTCTACCAGTACCTGCAGTAGCGCGGCGATCCGCGATTCGGTCCGCCGCCGCCTTGTGACGATGTCAGCCTGCCCGGGAATCCCGTCGCGTGTTGCGCTCGTCCTTGGCGGCGGTGGGCTGAAGGGCTTCGCCCACATTGGGGTGTTGCGTGCGCTCGAAGAGCGCGGCGTGCGGCCGGCCATCATTGCCGGCTCGAGCATTGGCGCGTTGATCGCGTCGGCGTATGTGCGCGGCCTGACGGTCGAGGAGATGGAGCTGCGCGCGCTGTCGCTCCGCAAAATCGACCTATTTCGCGTGGACCATGTGGGCATGGTGATGCGCCGAATGCTCGCGCCGTCGCTCTATCTCGAGGAACCGCTTCAGCAGATCGTCGACCGGCTTTCCCCGGAGGGGACGTTTCGCGACCTGCCGATTCCGCTGCTCGTGAACACGGTGGATCTCGAGCGTGGGACGCAGGTGACGTGGGGTTTGCCAGGGCTGCAGGACGTACGCGTGACCGACGCCGTGTACGCGTCGTGCGCGCTCCCCGGCTTCTTCCCGCCGCGCCTCATTGAGGGGCGGACCTGCGTGGACGGTGGCGTGATGGGCAACACCCCCGCGCTGGTCGCCTCGCGCGGCGTGGACGCCGTCATCGCCGTGGACGTGGGGAGCACGAGCCTGACGGCCGCCCGGCGCATCCGGCAAAAGGGCTTCGCCAACATCTTCATGCGCTCGGTGCAGCTGATGACGCGCGCGCTGCAGCAACAGCAGTTGGCGGCGTGGCGCAGCCCGCCGCTGCTGCTGATCCGGCCGCCGGTCTGGAAGTACAGCTGGTTCAGCTTCGCGCACGCGCGCACGATGATCGATGCCGGCTACGACGCGGCGTGCGAGGTGCTCGACGGCGTCGGCGACTCGCTGGCGGCACCTGGGGGTGTCTTTCCGCGCCGCCACATCGAGGTGCGGGTTGACCGCGAGCGGTGCACCGGGTGCGGGGTGTGCGCCTCGCTGGCGCCCGACCTGATGCGGATGGATTCCGAGAGCAAGGCGGCGCCCATGGAGGCGGCCGTCGAGTGGTCGCGCGCCGACGGGGCGTTCGTCACCGAGTGTCCGGTGCAGGCGATCACCGCCGAGGTAGTGGAGGGCGACGGGCACCGCCATCGGACGCTGGAGTTCAAGGTCGTCGGCGACTGACCTACAGGCCGGTGTCCCCTCGCCCGACGCGCGACCCTCGCCTATAATTGAATCAGCCTGGGTGCCGCGTCGATTCCGGCGTCCAGTGGCTCAGGCCATCACCCCGCCCCACACCTGATTCAGCGGGCGACAAGACAACCGGCCATGGCATCCTCAAACAGCTTCGGAAGTCGCGCGACGCTCACCGTCGACGGGACGACGTACACGTACTACCGGCTCGACGCCGTGGCCGGCCTTGCCGGCAGCACGGCGAAGACCCTCCCCTTCTCGCTCAAGGTCCTGCTCGAGAACCTGCTGCGCAATGAAGACGGCGCCTTCGTCAAGAAGGGCGACGTCGAGGCGCTGGCCACGTGGAACGTGAAGAAGCCCGTGGACAAGGAGATCGCGTTCCGCACCAGCCGCGTGCTGCTGCAGGACTTCACCGGCGTGCCGTGCGTGGTCGACCTGGCCGCGATGCGCGACGCGCTGGCGCAGCTTGGCGGCGACGCCAAGAAGATCAACCCGCTGCAGCCAGTGGATCTCGTCATCGACCATTCGGTCCAGATTGACGAGTACGGCACGGACGCGGCGTTCATGATCAACGTGAACCTCGAGTACGAGCGCAACCGCGAGCGCTACCAGTTCCTGCGCTGGGGCAGCAAGGCGCTCAAGAACTTCCGGGCCGTTCCGCCGGGCACGGGCATCTGCCATCAGGTGAATCTGGAGTACCTGGGGCAAGTGGTGTTTGTGGGAGAAGAGACGGCAGATGGCGGACGGCAGAAGGCAGACAAGGTTGCGTACTGCGATTCGCTGGTCGGCACCGATTCGCACACGACGATGATCAACGGCCTTGGCGTGCTCGGCTGGGGCGTGGGCGGCATTGAGGCGGAAGCGGCAATGCTGGGGCAGCCGGTGTCGATGCTGATTCCCGAAGTCGTCGGGTTCAAGCTGACGGGCAAGCTGCCGGCGGGCGCCACGGCGACCGACCTTGTGCTCACCTGCACCGAGATGCTCCGCAAGAAGAAGGTCGTCGGCAAGTTCGTCGAGTACTTCGGCGACGGGCTCGCCGGGCTGTCGCTCGCCGACCGTGCGACGATCGCCAACATGGCGCCTGAGTACGGCGCGACGATGGGCTTCTTCCCGGTGGACCACGAGACGCTCAGGTACCTGCGCCTTTCGGGGCGCAGCGAGCATCACGTCAAGCTCGTCGAGGCCTATACCAAGGCGCAGGGGCTGTTCCGCGAGGCGGGGATGCCGGATCCGGTGTACACCGACTCGCTCGAGCTCGATCTCTCCACGGTGGTGCCGTCGCTGGCCGGTCCCAAGCGTCCGCAGGACCGCATTCCGCTGACGCAGATGAAGCCGGCGTACGCCGCGGCGTACAAAGCTGAGCGCGAGCGCGTCGCCGCCGCGGCGGCGACTAAGCAGCAAGGCACGGTCACACCGGGTTCGAGCGCGGCGGCGATGGTCGCGGAAGGCGCGCCCGTCGAGCCGGTGCTCGCCTGCGTACGCTGCTCGCATCGCGGACGGGAGTTCGACCTCACCGACGGCGCCGTGGTGATTGCCGCGATCACGAGCTGCACCAACACGTCGAACCCCAGCGTGATGCTCGCCGCCGGGCTGCTCGCGCAGAAGGCCGTCGCCAAGGGGCTGACGAGCAAGCCGTGGGTCAAGACATCGCTCGCCCCGGGATCGAAGGTCGCCAAGGACTATTTCGAGAAAGCCGGCGTGCAGCCCGCGCTCGACGCGCTCGGCTTCCAGATCGCCGGCTACGGCTGCACCACCTGCATTGGCAACTCGGGGCCGCTCCCCGAGCCGATCAGCAAGGGGATTGAAGACGGCAAGCTGACGGTCGCCGCCGTGCTCAGCGGCAACCGCAACTTTGAGGGGCGCGTGAATCCGCAGACGCGCTTCAACTATCTCGCCTCGCCACCGCTGGTGGTGGCGTATGCGCTGGCCGGCCGGGTGGACGTCGACTTTGAGCACGAGCCGATCGGGACGGGAAAGGACGGCAAGCCCGTCTTCCTGCGCGAGATATGGCCGTCGCCGAAGGAGGTGGAAGACATCGTTCTGTCGAGCGTGAAGCGCGAGTACTTCGAAAAGCAGTACGCCGATGTCTTTGGCGGCGACGAGCAGTGGAAGGCCATTCCCGTGCCGACGGGCGATCGCTACGCGTGGGACGACTCGTCCACCTACGTAAAGCACCCGCCGTACTTCGAAGGGATGACGATGACGCCGCCGGGCGTGCAGCCGATCAGCGGCGCGCGGGTGCTCGGGATGTTCGCCGATTCCATCACCACCGACCACATCTCGCCGGCCGGTTCGATCGCCGAGAAGTCGCCGGCGGGTGTGTGGCTCAAGTCGCTTGGCGTCGCCAAGAAGGACTTCAACTCGTACGGCTCGCGCCGCGGCAACCACGAAGTGATGATGCGCGGCACGTTCGCGAACATCCGCCTCAAGAACGACCTCACGCCGGGCATGGAAGGGTGGTGGACGCGCACCGCGCCGGACGCCGACCCGACGTCGTTCTTTGAAGCGAGCGAGGCGTACAGGAAGGCCGGCACTCCGCTGGTGATCATCGCCGGCAAGGAATACGGCACCGGCTCGTCGCGCGACTGGGCGGCCAAGGGAACGATGCTCCTCGGTGTGCGGGCCGTGATCGCCGAGTCGTTCGAGCGCATCCACCGCTCCAACCTGGTGGGAATGGGCGTGCTTCCCTGCGAGTTCGTGAACGGCGAGACGCGCCTGTCACTGGGGCTCACCGGCTTCGAGTCGATCACCATCGAAGGCATGAGCGACGCGATGACGCCGCGCGCGACGCTGACGGTGAGGGCCGACGGCAAGACGTTCCAGGTGCGCAGCCGGATTGATACGCCGGAAGAGATGAACTACTACCGGCACGGCGGGATTCTGCCGTATGTGCTGAGGAACCTGGCGAAATAGAGAGACAACAGAGAGACAACAGAGAGACAACAGAGAGACAACAGAGAAGCAACAGAGGGGCAGGCAGCGAAGCCGGCCCCTCTGTTGCTTCTCTGTTGTCTCTCTGTTGTTTCTCTATCCCGTGATGTTCAACGTATACCCCATACTCGCCGCCGGCGCCCACTGATCGCCGTTGGTGGAACAGGACTCGACCTCAAACGTGTAGTACAAGTCGCCCGGCGGTGTGATGGTCAGCACCTTGGGATTCACGGCCGCTCCCTTATCGAGCACGGACGTGACGATCTGACCGTTCAGCCACGCCACGAGGCATCCGTTCGCCGCCGTGCCGCCCTGATGGGTGAGCGAAACAGTATACGTCTTGCCCGCGAAGAGCCGCGCACGGTACAGGTCGAAGTAGAACGTCTTGCCCACGAACTGCGGCATCGGCGTTGACGTGGGCACCTGCGCCGAGCAGTCGGAGGACTGCACGGTGCCGCTGATAGACTGGCCGGCGATCACGGCGAGGTTCTCGCACCCAGTGCGCGTGCTCAGCGCCGCCGTGGACGTGCTGATCGTGTAGTCGCCGCGTGTCGTGCTGTCGGCGCCGGTCACGAACACCGTCCACGTGCCCGCCGGAACGACCGTGCTCAGCGTGTTCGGTGACGTCGCGGCAGCATGGGCCACGAGACCCGAGGCCTGCAGGCCAAACGGACCCGTGATGCCTCCGCTCACATTGAGGCTCAGCACCGTCTGCCCGGTTGTCGTCACGTTGTAGAAATCGGTGCGGCGCCCACTGTTGCCGGCCTGCACGCAGTCGCCCGCTAAGAGCTGCGCCGGGTACGAGGTGGACGTGCTGATGGTGAGCGGCGTGCACGGATTGTAGGGCGGATAGTACACCGTCCAGCTCGACGACCACCAGTGCCACGACTTGAGCGTCCCGGCGTACGGCGTTGCCGATTCCTCAGTGGCCGCCATCAGCCGCGCCTCCGCGGCGCCGCCGAGTTTCCGCACCGAGATCTTCACCTGACCGCTTGTCGAGTCGATGATGAACGAGTCGGTCATCGGCACCCAAACTCCCTCGCTCGTGAGCTGGGCAACGCGAAGCTCCCGCTGATCGGCACCGGCGGGAAGCTTGCTCTTGTCGTACTTGAGGGACAGCGTGACCGGTTGCGAGAACTGCGTGCCTTCGGGACCGAACTCGTAGCCCGTGCCGGCCATGGCGCGGGTGTCGCCCGCCGGATCGCTCTTCGGCGTCACCGTGATCTTCACGTCTGCCGCGAGGGCGCCAGAGGGAATGACCAGCGAGGCGCCGCCGCCGGTGGCGGTGATCGTTCCGCCCGTGGGGCCGATGACGTTGGGATCCTTGACCGGCGCCGGAGTCGGCGCGGTGCCGCCCTCCGATCCGCCACACGCCACAGAGAGTACTGCCGTGCACAGCATCCAACGCGACAGACGAAACAACATCAGCCTACTCCGACGATTGGGGGGCGTAATCCGGCGACGCCGCCGGATGGCGCCGCTGCCGCATCGCAGCGGACGCCTGTGGACTGCGCGTGAGACAAGACGACGCGCAAGATGCCCCACTGTCCGAACGATTGGGAAGTGGGGGCAAGTTCAAGAAACGGGTGTTCCAAAATCGACACCCGGCCCGTAAGTTCGGCGCCGTGCCTCGCACCGTCGTGATCGTGAATCCCGAAGCCGGCCGTGGTGTAGGAGCGCGATTGCTGCCTCGCCTCTCGGCGCTGTTTGCCGCGCACGGCATCACCGACATTCGCACCACCGCGCGCCCGGACGATGAGGCCCGCGTCGTGGGTGAGGCGGTGCGCGACGGCGCCGAGACGATCGCCGTCGCCGGCGGGGACGGCACCTGGGGCAAGTGCGCCGTGGCGCTCGCGCGTCTCGGATCGCCGGCGCGCATGGCGTTCCTCGCCAACGGCACGGGCAACGACTTCGCCAAGAACCTGAGCGCCCCCGCGGCCAATCACGCGGCCATGGCCGCCCTGATTGCCCACGGCGCGGGCGAGCAGCGCGTCGATCTGGGCAGCGTCGACGATCACTGGTTCCTCAACGTCGCGGGCTTCGGGTTCGATGTCGAGGTTAACGTCGCCACCGCCGATCGCACCGGTTGGCTGCGCGGTGACGCGGTGTATATCGCGGCCGCGCTGCGCCTGCTGCTGCGCTACGAGGGTTTTCGCGCGACGGCCGATCTCTTTGGCGACACCGCGCCGCGTCTGCGCGTGATGCTCGTCATCTCCAACGGGCGCAACTTTGGCGGCGCCTTTCTGATTGCCCCCGCCGCGCGGGTCGACGACGGCCTGCTCGACTTCGTGAGCGTCGGCGACGTGCACCGTCTGGCGCGCTTTCCGCTCTTTGCGCGGGCGCTGCGCGGCGCGCACCTGTCGCACGCCAAGGTACAGGCCATCCGGGCCGCGAGCGCGACGTTCACGTTCGCGTCACCGCCGATGTTCGAACTCGACGGCGATCTGCACACCGCGCGCCAGGCGGTGGTGCGTGTCGGCGTGGTGCCCCGCGCGTTGCGCGTGCTCGCCGGCTAGGGCGTGGTCGGCGGGGTGGGCGGCGGGCGGCGCGGAAACCGCACCGTCGCCGAATCCCGGCGCAGGATGCCGTTCAAGGCGCGCTGCTTCTGCTCCTCCGACAAGCGGCTCCAGCGCGAGCGCAGCGTCGTCTGTTCCTGCGGCGACATGTTTTGCCAGATGCGCTGCGGCATGTGGAACGGGTTCTGCTCCTCGGAGCCAAGTGCCTGGAACATCGCGGTCAGACTGTCGGCAAGCTGTTGGCGCGTCACGCGCGGCGCGGACGGCCCCGCCGGCGCCTCGCTCATGCCGAGCAGCCCTTCCGCACCAGGGTTCAGTGTGCGGCTCCCGAACCGTGCGTCGCTGAACATCAACTTCGAGGTGTCGCCAGCGGTTACGTCGATCACGTACTGCGCCGGCTGAAACTGACGGCCCTCCAGCTCCACGCGCACCTCGTGCCGTCCCGCCGGCACGTCGATGATGGCCGGCGTGCTCTGGGCGCTCACGTTGCCATCGATGATCAGCCGCGGCGCGCCACCGCGTACCAGCACCGCCACGTGCCCGTTGGGCACGGCCACCGACGGTGCTGCCTTCGCCTGGGCGCGCTGCTGCGCTTCCGCGCGCTCGGCGCGGGCCTGCGCGTCGAGCGCGATCTTCCGCGTCTCCTCCAGCTCGCGGGTCAGCCGCTCCGTCAGCGTGTCCGCGGCAAGCGTCGCCTCAGAGGCGGCACGCCGCGATTGCTCCCACGCGCGCCATCCCACCGCGGCGGCGGTCAGCACGATCACCGCGGCCAACGCGTTCCCCAGCCACTGCCGTCCCCTTGATCCCGCCGGCACGTTCGCGCCCGCCGGGGTAACGGAGGCCGCCCGCACGTCCGCGCGTCGCGACGCAGGCGCAACGGCCCCGTGGCCCGCGAGAGCGGCCACGAATGCGCTCGACGACTCGAAACGGTCAGCCGGCTCCTTCGACATCGCGCGTCGAATCGCGGCGCTCACGTACGGAGGAAGCCCCGTGCGCAGCACGTCGAGCGACGGCGGCTCCTGACTGAGGTGCAGGCGCAGGAGTTCCTGCATCGAGACATCGCGGAACGGACGCACGCCGCTCAGCATTTCGAAGGCGAGCACGCCCAGCGCGTACTGATCGGCGCGTCCGTCGGGCTTGTCGCCCCGCCATTGTTCGGGTGCCATGTATGCCGGCGACCCCACCACGCCCGTGTGCGAGCCCGAGGTGGACGTCACCGCGTCGCCGGCGAAGGCGCGCGCGATGCCAAAGTCGGCCACCAGCGCATGGCCGCCATCGGAGAGCAGGATATTTGCCGGCTTGATGTCGCGGTGGACAATCCCCTGCGCGTGCGCGTAGTCGAGCGCGGCCGCTACCTCGCCGAGCAAACGCACCGCCTCGTCTAACGTGCAGGCGCCCTGTTCGGCAATGCGCGTTTCCAGGCTGCCGCCGCGGACAAAACGCATCGTGTAGTACGCGGCGCCGTCGCCCTGCCCGACCGCGAAGATGGGGACGATGTTCGGGTGGTCCAAGCGCGCGGCCAGACGCGCCTCGCGTTCGAACCGCGTGAACGCCTCCGGGTTGAGCAGCGCATCGAATGCCAGCACCTTGAGCGCCACCTCGCGATCGAGCGCCACTTCCCTCGCGCGAAAGACGATGCCCATGCCGCCGCGCCCGAGGAGGGCGCCCAGTTGGAACGCCGCCCCGATCTGCGCCTGCAACCGCTGTCGCACGCGCTCGGCGCGCTCGCCGTCGTGGCCGCCGCCGGTGATCACCGCCCCGCAGCGGCCGCAGGAGGTCGTCAGCGCGTCGAGCGGCACCCCGCATTGTGGGCAGTGCGTGGTGATCCCCGCTGGGGTCGTCACCGCGTCAAATGGTAGGGGGTCGCCGGAGTGGTCAGTCATCGCGCTGTCGGGGGCATCAGTTGTTCTACGAGTTCGGCATCGCGTCTGTTAGACCCCGCTAGACGCTTCAATCGTTCGCTGGCCACCCTTGTACACCAGCCGCGGCGCGGCGAGCCGCCATCTGGTGGGTTGCCGGAAGCGGTGCGCGGGCACTAGATAACAAGGTCGTCCCCGTCGCAGTCCTTCACCAGAGGAGTCCCCCCGATGGTGTTTCGAGCCGTCTCGCTCTCGGTGCTCGCCGTCGCCCTGCTCGGGCTCGCGGCAACGCGCGCGTGGGCCCAGAGTGACGGTCCCCAGGTTGGCGATATGGCGCCCGACTTCTCCCTCCCCGGCGCGTCCAAGGCCGGCGTGATGGAGAAGGCCCTGCGCCTCGCCGACTTCCGCGGACAGACCGTCGTCATCTCGTTCTTCCCCAAGGCGCGGACCAAGGGCTGAACGGTCCAACATGAGGCGTACCGGGATCAGTACGCCACGATCTTCAACGGCGGCAAGGGTGTGGTCGCCATCTCCATCAGCTCCGACGGCGCCGACGAGCTGGCGGCGTGGGCCAAGGAGGCCAACTTCCCCGTGCTCTTCGCCAGCGACACGTCTGGCGAGATTGCGGAGAAGTATGCCACGACCGGCACCGGCATCGGACCGATGAAGAAGTTCTACAAGCGGGTGGTGTTCGTCGTCGGGCCCACAGGCAAGATCGCACAAGTGTTTCGGCCGTTTTCCGCGCTCTCCGCGGAGGGCTACGCGCAGCTCGACTCGGCGGTCGACCGGGTCTCGAAGGAAGGCAAGTAGCGCAGGTCCGTGCCGGCGGGGCCGGCGGGCCGTCAGGACAACGTCAGCGGGGGCGGAGGGCGCGTTTGCGCCTCCCGCCCCCCGCTTTGCGTCGGCGAGTGACGGCATTCTGACGATCGCCTGCGATGGTACGCGTCTCCAGCGCACCGCCGGCAGAGGGCCACGCGTCGGGAGCGTGTAGTGATCCGCGACATCAGGGAAGGGGTATGCAGATTGCCATGGCGCGCACGTCGATCCCCTCAGCCCGCACGGGCAGCGTCACCGTGCGCGACCTCTTCGCGGCGTCGTTGATCGCCGCCGACCCGACCGCCTTTACGGCGCGCGCGGTGCGGTTGCGGCTCCCATCCGATCGAGCCGACGTCCGGCCGAGCTGGATCATCGCGCTCGGCAAGGCGGCGCTGACGATGGCGCGCGCCGCCGTGCACGAGATGAAGGAACGGAACGCCCCGATCGCCGGCGGTCTCATTATCGGGCCCAGCGTGTCGGACACGCCGCACCCGGCGATAACCGCGATTGTCGGCGATCATCCGATTCCTGGCGCCGCCTCCTTTGCCGCCGCCGACGCGCTCGGCGCGCTCTGCGAGCGCGTGCCCGCGGGCGAGCGCGTATTCGTGCTGCTGTCGGGCGGGGCGTCGAGTCTGGTGGCGGCTCCGGTCGACGGCATCCAGCAGGCCGACCTGATCACCCTCTGCGACGTGCTGCTGCGCTCAGGGCTCGACATCGGTCGCGTCAACGCCATTCGGAAGCGGTTCCTGCGGTGGGGCGCCGGGCGGTTGGCGGCCCAGTTGGCGCCGGCGCGAATCGAGCTGATCGTGCTCTCTGACGTGATCGGCGACAATCTGGCTCAGATCGCGTCCGGGCCGTGCGTGCCGGATCCCTCCACCGCCGTGGACGTGCGCCTGCTCCTCGACGAAACGGGGCTCGCCGACCAGGTACCGCCTCCACTCCTACACTATCTCGACGACGTCATGCGCGGGGACCGGCTGGAGTCACCTCAGTCGAACTCGCCGGCCTTCCTGTTCGCGGGCGTCCCGGCGGTTCAGGGTAACGGCGGTGCGCTCGATGCCGGCGCGCTGCGGGCCCGCGTGCTCGGTTTCGACCCCGTCGTCATCGTCAGCGAGCCGCTGTACGGCGAAGCGTCGAGCGCTGGGGCGCGCATCGCGGCGGCCGCCATGGCCCTGCCGCGCGGCGGCGTCGCGCTCTGGGGCGGCGAAACCACGGTGACGCTGAGCACCGAACCGTCGGCCGGCGGGCGCTGCCAAGAGATGATGCTCGCCGCGGCGGTCTGCCTGTCGCAGGCCGGCAGCGGAGCGAGCGGCATCACGCTGCTCGCCGCGGGCACCGACGGCCGGGACGGCCCAACCGATGCCGCGGGCGCCATAGTGGATGGCGGCACGGCGGCGCGCATCATGGAGTCCGGCATCGATCCGTCTCGCGCGCTTGCCAAGCACGACAGCTACGAGGCGCTGCATCTGGCCGGCGCCCTGCTCAAGACGGGGATGACCGGCACGAACGTCGGCGACATCGTGATCGCGGTACGCATGTAGCGGAGCGGAGTCGGGGCGCGGCGCGGGACGCATGCGTTCCGCGCCGCGCTCTTTTCCGCGCGCCGGTGGCGCGCGCTCTCGATGCGGGTGAAATTGCGCCGTATGCCAGTCGCCCCATTCACCATCGCCCTCATCCAGGACGGCGTGTCGGCCACCAAGGCCGAGACGCTGGAGCGCACCGTCGCCCGCATTCGCGACGCCCACGCGCGCGGCGCGCAGGTGATCTGCCTGAAGGAGCTGTTCGACGCTCCCTATTTCTGCAAGACGCTTGACCCGGAGCGCTTCGATCTCGCCGAGCCGATCCCCGGCCCGACCGTCGAGCGCCTGAGCGCGCTCGCCGCCGAACTCGACGTGGTGCTCGTGGTGCCGATGTACGAGCGTCAGGCCGCTGGCGTATATCGGAACTCGGCGGTGGTCATCGACGCTGACGGCACGGTGCAGGGTGTCTACCGCAAGATGCACATTCCGCACGATCCGCTCTTCGAGGAGAAGTATTACTTCGCGCCCGGCGAGTCGCATGACCCCGTGCAGCCGAGCGGCTCACGCGGCCCGGCCGGCGAGGCAGGCGGCTTCATGGTCTGGAAGACGCGGTACGCCACGCTCGGCGTGCTCATCTGCTGGGACCAGTGGTATCCAGAAGCGGCGCGGATCACGGCCCTGCTCGGCGCCGACATACTGCTCTATCCCACGGCGATCGGGTGGCATCCGGCGGAGAAGGCCGAGTGGGGGGAGGCGCAGGTCGCCGCCTGGCGCACCGCCCAGCGCGCCCACGCCATCGCCAACGGCGTCTTCGTCGCCGCCGTCAACCGCACCGGTTTCGAGGCGGAAGCGGGGACTGACGGCCTGGAGTTTTTCGGCCAGTCGTTTGTTTACGACCCGTTCGGCCGCCCCATCGCCGAGGCGGGCGCCGACGAGACGATTCTGCTGGCGACGTGCGACCCGCGGCGGATCGAGGAGACGCGCCGCAACTGGCCGTTCCTGCGCGATCGCCGCATCGACGCCTACGGTCCGATACTGAACCGTTGGATCGGCCCGCGCGAGCGCTGAGCCATGAACCGCTTTCCCGCTGAGTGGGAGCCGCACGCGGCCACGTGGATCGCCTGGCCGCACTACGAGCCCGACTGGCCGGGCAAGTTCGAGCCGATTCCGTGGGTCTACGCCGAAATCGCCCGCCTCCTCGCGCAGTCGGAGCAGGTCGAGATCCTGTGCCACGATGAGACCGTGCGCGAAGACGCCGAGGCGTGTCTGGCCGCGCACCACATCACGGGGGCCGTGCGCCTGCACGTAAAGCCCTGCGACCGCGTCTGGCTGCGCGACAGCGCGCCGACCGGCGTGCGCGGGCCGGATGGGGCGCTCGTCTGGTGCGACTGGGGCTTCAACGCCTGGGCGAAGTACGACAACTATGCGTTCGATGCGAGCATCGGCGCGTTCGTCGCGGCGGTCACCGGCCGACCGCGGCACGTGCCCATGCGCCCCGACGGCAGCGGCCCGGTGGTGCTCGAGGGCGGCGGCATCGAGACCGACGGCCGCGGCACGATCATGGTCACCGAAGAGTGGCTGCTCTCCGATATCCAGATCCGCAACCCCGGGTTCGGCCGCGAGGACTACGAACAACTCTTCGCCAGCGAACTCGGCTGCACCAAGACCATCTGGCTCGGCGAAGGATGCGTTGGCGACGACACCCACGGCCACGTGGACGACATCGCGCGGTGGGTTGCCCCCGGTGTGGTGGTGCTTGCGCACGAGGAGGATCCCGCCGATGAGAACCACGCGCGGTCGGTCGACAACCTGCAGCGCCTGCAGACGGCCCGCGACGCGCGCGGCGAGCCGCTGCGCGTGGTGACGTTGCCGTATCCGCGCGCGGTCATGATGGACGGCCAGCGACTGCCGGCCAGCTACGCCAACTTCTACATCGCCAACGGCACCGTGCTGGTGCCGACGTTCAACGATCCCAATGATCGCGTCGCGTTGAACCAATTGGCCGAGCTGATGCCTGATCGGCGCGTCGTCGGCGTGCACGCGGTGGATCTCGTGTGGGGGCTGGGCACGCTGCACTGTCTCACGCAACAGCAGCCGGCGTGACCTCCCCGGCGATTTCCACCGTGCCGCCCGGCACGCCAGCCGTGCTGCTGCTGAGCGGCGGGCTTGACTCCGCGACAGTGCTCGCGTGGGCGATGCGCGCCGGCTATGCCGTGCACGCCCTCTCGTTCCGGTACGGACAGCGCCACGAGCACGAGCTCGAGCGCGCCCGCGCGCTGGCCGCGCACTGGCACGTGGCCAAGCATGCCGTCTGTGACATCGACCTCCGTCAGTTCGGCGGCTCGGCGCTGACGTCGGACATCGCCGTCCCCAAGGATCGCGACGCGCACGCGATGGCCAAGGGGATTCCGGTGACGTATGTCCCCGCCCGCAACACCATCTTTCTGTCGTTCGCGATGGCGTGGGCCGAAGTGCTGGGCGCGCGCGACGTGTTCATCGGCGTCAACGCGCTCGACTACAGCGGATATCCCGACTGCCGCCCCGAGTTCATCACGGCGTTCGAGCAGATGGCCAACCTCGCCACGCGCGCCGGGGGACGCGTCTCACGGTGCACACGCCGCTGATGCACCTGACGAAAGCTGAGATCATCACGCTGGGTCGCACGCTCGATGTGGACTACGCGATGACCACCAGCTGCTATGATCCATCGTCCGATGGCGCCGCCTGCGGTCATTGCGATGCCTGTCAGCTTAGGCTGCGCGGTTTTGAGCAGGCCGGGATGCATGATCCCGTGCGCTACCGCTAGTCGATCGTTCGCCGGCCCCGTCGTCAATCCCGAATCCCGCATGCGTCCTTGAATGCCATATACCGTTAAAGAGATCTTCTTCACGCTTCAGGGCGAAGGAATGCACGCCGGCCGGCCGGCGGTGTTCTGCCGCTTTGCCGGCTGCAATCTGTGGTCCGGCCGCGAGGAAGACCGGGCGAACGCCGTCTGCACGTTCTGCGACACCGACTTCTTTGGCGTCGGCGCCGACGGCGGCCGGTTCCGGACGGCACAGGAGCTCGCGGCCGCGGTCGAGGCCGCGTGGCCAACGGCACACGAGACGGCCGAAACGCGCTACGTCGTGTGCACGGGTGGTGAACCATTGCTGCAGCTCGACGACGCCGCGGTCGACGCGCTGCACGCGCGCGGCTTCACCGTGGCGGTGGAGTCGAACGGCACGATGGCGGCGCCGCGCGGGCTCGACTGGATCTGCGTGAGCCCAAAGGCGGGCGCTCCGCTCGAGCTGCGGGCGGGCGATGAACTGAAGCTCGTATATCCTCAGGCCGGCGCCGAGCCGGAGCAGTTTTCACACCTCGGCTTTCAGCATCTCCTGTTGCAGCCCATGGACGGCCCGCATCGAGAGGCCAACACCGCCGCCGCGGTCGCGTATTGCCTGGCCCACCCGCGATGGCGCTTGAGCCTGCAAACGCACAAGCTCCTCGGCCTTCGCTGACCATCCCCTTCCCCTGCACCACACCCTGCCCCTTCCCCGGCACTCGGATTATGGATGCGTACTGCGAGTTCTCCATCGCCGCCGGTCGGCGGCTCACCGGCGTCGCGGCCGATCATCCGTGCGCACGGGTGCACGGCCACACGTTTTGCGTGCGGTTGACGGTGACGGGACCGGTTGACGCGAACACCGGTTTTGTGGTCGACTTCGCCGACGTGCAGCGCGCGTTCGCGCCGGTGCACGACGCCCTGGACCATCGGTTCTTGAACGACGTCCCGGGACTCGACAACCCGACGAGCGAACATCTCGCCGTCTGGATATGGGATCGCGTGCGCGCCGCCTTGCCCGGCCTGAGCGCGGTGGAGATCACAGAGACCGGAGCGTCCGGGGTGATCTACCGCGGCTGATATTTGGCGGGGACGGCCGGTTCCGCGTCCCCGCGGGGCAGGCTAGCTTTCAAGCTTCCCATGCTGCGCCTTACCCGACTTCTCTTCGCGCTCGTGTTTGCGACCGCCGCCGCCCAGCCGGCGTGGGCGCAGGGCAGCGTTGGCCCGCTCGCCGACCTGATCGCGCGCGGGTCGAATCCGGACGGACCGTTTTCGAAGCGCGGGGTGATGTCGGCCGACTCGGTCGTCCAGCGGGCGCGGGCGCAGCTGGGCAAGCGGTACCGCTACGCCGCGGCGTCGCCCGAGCGCGGGTTCGACTGCAGCGGCCTGGTGAAGTACGTGCTCAAGTCGGTGGGCGTCGACCTGCCGCACAACGCGGCGCGCATCGCGCGCGAGGGTGAGGCGGTGAATCCCGACTCCACCACGCTGCGGCCCGGCGACCTGCTCATGTTCGGCCGCGGACGCAGCACGCGCATCTCGCACGTCGGGATCTACGTCGGCGACGGCAAGATGATCCACGCGAGCACGAGCCAGCACCGCGTGGTGGAGACGAAGGTCCCAACCCGCGGCTCCTCGCTGCGACTCAACTCCGTGCGGCGCGTGCTCAGGGATTCCACTACAGTCCAAAGCGGACCCAACTGAGTTCGTGTGATCTTCGCTCTGGCCAGTCGTCCATGAGCGTCGCGAGTCAGCGGAGGGGGGAGGATCGATTGTCCTCTGAGAGAAACCCGTGCCCCGCTCATTGACCTTTGCGGACTTCATGCCAAAGTTTTAGCGGACTTGGATGTACAGCTTTCCCTTCGCCGCTGGCGGCGCTGGGAGAGTTGGGTTCGTTGCAACACTCACCCCACGAGGTGTCACTATGGTTGTTCGATTCGTCGGCAGGTTGCTGGCGGCAATCGGTTTCGTTGCCGTGGCAGGATCCGCGGCGGCGCAGCAGGGACGCATAGTCGGCAAGGTGACCGACGAGGCGGGCGGAGCGGTGGCGTCGGCCACCGTGCAGGCCATTGATGGGCTCCGCACGCTGGGCGTCGCGACCACCGGAGAGGACGGGCGTTATGTCATCGCCAATCTTCGGAACGGGTCGTACGCCGTCCGCGTCACGCGCATCGGCTTCAAGCCGGCGCGCAAGGACGGCGTGGCGGTGAGCGGCGCGACCGCAACCGCTGACTTCAAGCTCTCCGAAATGCCCACGCAGCTGAACACCGTGGCGATCACCGGCATCGCGGAAGAGGAGAAGATCAACAAGGCGCCGGCCGCCATCAGCGTGCTGAGCCAGGAAAAGATCAACGAGACCGTGACGGCGACCCCGACGGACCAGCTCCGCGACGTGCCGGGTATCGACATCACCGCCGGCGGCGTGGTGCAGACCAACGTGGTCGCCCGCGGCTTCAACAACATCTTTTCCGGCTCGCTGCTGACGCTCACGGACAACCGATTCAACTTTGTCCCGTCGCTGCGCGTCAACATCTCGTACATGGCGCCGACCGCCAACGAGGACATCGAGCGTATCGAAGTCGTCCTTGGCCCGGCTGCGGCACTCTACGGCCCGAACGCGACGCAGGGCGTGATGCACGTCATCACGAAGTCGCCGTTCACGTCGAAGGGCGGCACGATCACGGCCGATGTCGGCGAGCAGAGCCTGCGCCGCATCTCGGCGCGCTACGCCAACACGGTCGGCGAGAAGTTTGGCTACAAGGTGTCGGCCGAGCGCCTGACCGCCACGGATTTTACGAGCGTGGATAGCGTAGAGCTCAAGGCCGGCCATCAGCGCGTGTTTGACATTGAGCGTACGGCACTGGACCTCCGCGCCGACTGGCGCCCGGACAAGCGCACCGAAGTCGTCGCGAACGTCGGCCAGTCGCTGATTGGCAGCGCCGTGGAGCCGACGGGCCTTGGTGCCGCCCAGGTGAAGGATTGGCAGTTCCGCGCGTACCAGCTGCGCGCCAAGCGCGGCCGGCTGTTCGCGCAGGTTTTCCGCAACGAGAGCAACGCCGGCGACACGTTCCTGCTCCGCACCGGCGCGCCGATCGTTGACAAGTCGAGCCAGACGGTCGGGCAGGTGCAGCACAGCATGTCGTTCGGTCCGGACGGCAAGCAGACATTCGTGTACGGCGCCGACTATCTGCTGACGAACCCGGTGACCGGCGGCACGATCAACGGCCGCAACGAGAACGACGACAACTTCACCGAAGTCGGCGGGTACGTGCACTCGATCACGCACCTGAACAAGTACTGGCAGGCGGTGGGCGCCATCCGCTACGACAAGCACAGCCGTCTGAGCGAAGGGAGCTGGTCGCCGCGCGCGGCGCTCGTGTACAACCCGAACGACCTGCAGAGCTTCCGCGTCTCGTACAACAAGGGCTTCTCCAACCCGTCGACGAACAACCAGTTCCTCGACTTGGCGGCCGGATACATTGGCGGCACCAACTCGTCCAACGCGCTGTACACGGTGCGGGCGCTTGGCACGCCGTCCGACGGCTTCCACTTCCGTCGGGACTGCGCGGGCGGCCTCGGCAACCTGTGCATGAAGTCCCCGTTCAATCCGGCGGGCAAGGGCGCGTTTGTGCCCGCCAATGCGGCGCTCTTCTTCCCGGCGGCGGTGGCCGCCGCGAGCGCGGGTGGCATGGGCAATGCGGTGAAGGCGGCGCTGACGCCAAGCTTCGGCGCGGCGACGGCCGGGGCGCTGTCGAACGTCGTCATGACGACGCTCGCCGGCATGCAGCCCACGTCGGCGCAGGTGAGCACGAAGCTGCGCGTGCTCAACCCGACCACGGCGCGGTTTACGGATGTGGGCGCCGGCGACGTGCGCGACATCGATCAGATTCGCCCGACGCTCACGACCAGCTGGGAAGCCGGCTGGAAGGGGCAGCTTGGCAAGAAGTTCTACGGCACAGTGGACTGGTGGTACTCGGAGCGCACCGATTTTGTCGGCCCGCTGATCGTCGAGACGCCGAACGTCTTCCTCGATGCCGCCTCGCTGGCGGGCTTCGTTGGCCCGCGACTCATTCCGGCCCTGACGGCGGCGCTCACGCCGGCGCTCGGACCGGCGGCTGGCCCGACCGCGACGGCGCTGGCCACGCAGCTGGCCCCGACCATCGCCGGTGGACTCGGCGGCGTCTCCGGCTCGGCGACGACGGGCGTTCCGCTCGGCGTCGTGAACCCGGACAACCCGCTCTCGGGGAGCACGGACATCGTGCTCGCGTACCGCAACTTCGGCCGCGTGCGGGTCAGCGGCGTTGACCTCAGCGGCAACTACATGGTTGCCGAGCGGTTGTCGGTGTACGGCACCTACAGCTGGGTGAGCAAGGACTTCTTCTCGCGCGCGCAGGTGGGCGGCGTGTCGGATATCGCGCTCAACGCGCCGCGGAAGAAGAGCACGGTGGCGATCCGCTACAAGGACGAGACGAGCGGCTTCGGCGTCGAGGCGCGCTTCCGTCACGCGGCTGCCTTCCCGGGCAACTCGGGCGTGTACGTCGGCCCGGTGCACGCATACAACCTGTACGACGCGTCGGCGAACTTCCGCCCGAACTTCCTGGGCGGCGCGATGCTGTCGGTCATGGCGCAGAACCTGCTCGACAATGGTGATGACGCGCATTCAGTACGCGTTCTAACAGCAGAGAGACAACAGAGAAACAACAGAAGGGCAACAGAGAAACAACAGGGCGGCGGGGCAGAGATGCTCCGCCGCTTCTGTTTTCCCACCACTGCCACTTCTGGCACGCTGCACCCGCCCCTGCCCCCTTACATTTCGGACATGTTTCCGCTGCTTGATCCCTCCGCACGCCTGGTCATCGCCCACCGCGGCAACTCGGAGCACGCGCCTGAGGACACCCTCGAGTCCCTGCGGCAGGGGTTGGCGCTCGGGGCGGATGGCGTTGAGTTCGACGTACGGCTCAGCGCGGACGGTGTGCCCGTGGTCATCCACGACCCGACGCTGGAGCGCACGACCGATGGCCACGGCCTGGTGGTTGAGCATTCAGCGGCAGCACTGCGCGCGCTGGACGCCGGCTCCCGCTTCACCCGCGACGGGGGGCGCACCTTTCCCTACCGCGCCACCGGGGTGCGCATCCCGACGCTCGACGAGGTGCTGGAGTCCTTCCCCGGCGTTCCATGCATTCTCGAGATCAAGGCGCCGGAGGCCACCGAGCCGACGCTCCACGCCCTAGCGCGGCACGGGGCAACGGACCGGGTGCTGATTGGCAGCTTCAGCGACGCCGCGCATGCGCAGTTGGCCGGACGCGGCTTCCACGTCACCGCCTCGAAGCCCGACATCACGCGGCTCTTCTGGCGGGCGCTGTTCGGGCTTCCTGCCGGAGCGGTGCCGTACCAGGCGTGCAGCGTTCCGCCCGCCTGGAAACTCCTGCCCGTCCCGGTGCGGCGATTCGCCCGGATGCTGCACGAACACGGGATTCCCACGCACTGCTGGACCATCAATGACCCGGCCATGGCCCGGCGACTTTGGGATGGCGGGGTCAACGCGATACTTTCCGACGATCCGGGGCCGATGCTCGCGCTGTTGGGGCGCGCCTCCGGGGTCATCTCCCGCGCGGAGTCACGATGACGGCCCCGAAGTTGCCTGACAAGAAGAAGACAGACTACAAAGCCGCGTGGGCCGAGACCAAGGTCCTGATGCTCGCGCACCGGCGCACGCTCAGCGTTGGCTTTGCGCTGATGCTGTTGAGCCGCGCCGCCGGTTTTGTGGGCCCGGCGAGCACCAAGTGGCTGATGGACGAAGTGGTCGGCAAGCAGCGGTTCGACCTGCTGTGGCCGCTGGCCCTCGCGGTCGGCGCCGCGGCGCTGGTGCAGGCCGCCACGTCGTTTGCGCTGTCGCAGGTGATCAGCGTGGCCGGACAGCGGGCGATCACCGAACTGCGCCGCCGGGTGCATGCGCGGCTGCTGCGGCTGCCGGTGGCGTTCTTCGACGAGACGCAGAGTGGCGTGTTGATCAACCGCGTGATGAACGACGCCGAGGGCATTCGCAATCTCATCGGCACGGGCATCATCCAGCTCGTGGGCGGTGTGCTGACGGCGCTGGTCGCGCTCGGCGTGCTGTTCTACCTCAACTGGCAGATGACGGTGGCGACGCTCGTCTTCCTTGCGCTCTTCGGCGCGGGGATGGCGTACGCGTTCAAGACGCTGCGCCCGGTGTTCCGCGAGCGCAGTGTGATCAGCGCGGAAGTCAGCGGCCGCCTCGGTCAGGCGTTCGGCGGCGCGCGCGTGGTGAAGGTCTATACCGCCGAAAAGCGCGAGGAGAAAGTGTTCACGCTCGGCGCGCACCGGCTGTTCCGCAACATCGCGCGTACGATCACGGGGACGTCGGCGATCGGCGCGATGAGCACCGTGATCATTGGCGCCATTTACGTGGTGCTGATCGTCTTTGGCGGCCGCGCGATCATCCGCGGCGAGATGACGATCGGCGATCTGTTCATGTACGTGTTCATGGTGGCGCTGGTCGCGTTCCCCGTGGTGCAGATCGCAAGCATCGGCACGCAGATCACCGAGGCGTTTGCCGGGCTCGACCGCATTCGCGAGATCATGCATACGCCGACTGAGGACGAGCACGACGCGACGCGCGACCGCGTGCCGGCGCTGCGCGGGGAGATCACGTTCGAGCAGGTCAGCTTTGAGTATCGCGAGGGGATCCCGGTGCTCAACGGCGTGTCGTTCCACGCGCCGGCGGGAACCACGACGGCGCTGGTCGGGTCGAGCGGTTCGGGCAAGAGCACGCTGATTTCGCTGATCATGGCGTTCGCCCGACCCAAGTCGGGGCGCATTCTCGTGGACGGGCGCGACCTGATGTCGATCCGCCTACGCGACTACCGGGCGCACCTTGGCGTCGTGCTGCAGGACAACTTTCTGTTCGACGGCACGGTGCTCGACAACATTGCGTTCTCCAAGCCAGGCGCGACCCAGGATGAAGTGCTCGCCGCCGCCCGCGTGGCGCACTGCGACGAGTTTGTGCGCCAGTTCCCGGATGGCTACGACACGGTGGTCGGTGAGCGCGGCGTCAAGCTGTCGGGCGGCCAGCGGCAGCGCGTGGCGATCGCCCGCGCGATTCTCAGCGACCCCCGCGTGCTGTTGCTCGACGAGGCGACCTCCAGCCTCGACAGCGAGAGCGAGCAGCAGATCAAGGAAGGGCTCCGCGCGCTGCGCAGCGGCCGCACGACCTTCGTGATTGCCCACCGCCTGAGCACGATCCAGAGCGCCGACCAGATTCTGGTCCTCGAGCACGGGGAGATCGTCGAGCGCGGCACGCACCGCGAACTCATAGAAACAACAGAGAAACAACAGAGAAACAACAGAGGCCCGGCCGCAACCAGCGCCGGGCCTCCTCTGTTTTCTCTCTGTTGTTTGTCTGTTGTCTCTCTGTCAAGAAGTTGCCTACGGCAACTTCTTGCCCGTCATCTTCCCCCCATCCCCCTGCATCGACCACGAGCCGTCGAGCGCGCCATCCTCGGCGACGGTCACCTCGGCCACCGCCTCGACGCCCTGCGGCGTGGCGAGCACGAGCTTCAGCGTGCGCCCTTCGACCTTGAGCGACGAGACCACCGACGTGCCAAAGTTCGGATTGGACAGGGTCCCCGTGTATGTGCCGTCGTCCTTCTTCTCGATCACCATGTCGAAGTCGGCGGCCTGACCCTGCACGACGGCCTGCACGGAGTACTTGCCCACAGGGTCAACGGCGGCTGGCTTGGGATCTCCCTGTGCGCGAGCGGCGGCGGGGAGAACGAGAGCAAGAGCGAGCGCGGCTAGCAGGCGGATCTTCATCGGCGAGGTTCCGGGTGCGGGGTGAGCGGAGCGCCGGACGGGCATCGTCCGTGATCCAACGTCAGCCATCGAGGCACGGGTGCGCCTAGATATACCTCCGCCGACACGCCCGTGCCACGGTAGCGGCCACGCCCGAACTGCCGCATCTTCGGGCCTTCCCCACCACGCCACCCGTGACCTGGCCTCAACCGTATAACCCGCTCGGCAGCGCGCTGCTCTCCACGATCGTCGCCGCGCTTCCCGTGGTTCTGCTTCTCGGCGCCCTCGCCTCGCAGCGGGTGCAGGCGCATTGGGCCGCCTTGCTTGGATTGGGGTCGGCTATGGTCATCGCTGTGTGGATGTCCGGAATGCCGGCCGCGTCGACGGTCGCCGCCGCCGCGCTTGGCGCCGCCTACGGCCTGTTCCCGATTGGGTGGATCCTCATCAACGTGCTGTTCCTGTATCGGCTGGCCGTGGAGCACGGCGCGTTTAACGCACTGCGCGAGCACATCGCCGATGTGACCGCCGACCGACGACTGCAGCTCGTGCTCGTCGCGTTCTCGCTGGGCGCGTTCTTCGAGGGGGCGGCGGGCTTCGGCACGCCGGTGGCCATCACGTCGGCGCTCTTGGTGGGACTCGGGTTCGCGCCGCTCGAGAGCGCCGTGCTCTCGCTGCTCGCCAACACCGCGCCCGTCGCGTTCGGCGCGCTCGGCACGCCGATTATCGCGCTGGGCGGCGTCACGGGCATCGACGTCCACGCGCTGTCGGCCGCCGTCGGGACGCTGTTGCCGCCCTTCAGTCTCATCGTGCCATTCTGGCTTATCGCCGCGTACTGTGGATTTCGCCGCACGATCGCTGTGTGGCCTGCATTGCTCGTCGCCGGCGTCGCGTTCGCCATTCCGCAGTACTTGATGGCGACCTACCACGGCCCGTGGCTCGTCGACATCGTCGCGGCGATGTGCTCGATGGCAGGGCTGTGGGCATTCCTCCGCGTCTGGAAACCCTCAGACGAAGTGCAGGGACAGAGGCAGAGTGTGGTGCAGGGGGAGAGGCAGGGGGAGATCGAAGTGGGGAAGGCGTGGCTGCCGTGGATCATCCTCGCGGTGTTCGTGACCGCGTGGGGGGTGCCGGCGGTGAAGAACGGGCTCAACGGCATTTCCGCTCCGACCATCGAGGTGCCGTGGCTGCACAACGCGGTCGAGCGCACGCCGCCGGTGGTGGCGGTTGCCAAGCCCGAGGCGGCGGTTTTCACCCTCAATTGGCTGTCGGCCACCGGCACGGCCATCCTGCTCGCCGGCATTGTGGCGGGGCTCGCCATGCGCGCGGGTCGGCGAAGCATCGTCAGCGCCTACGGCGACGCGCTGCGACGCGCGCGCATCCCGTTGCTGACCATCGCCGCGATGTTTGGCATCGGCTTCGTCATGCGCTACGCGGGGCTGGACGCCATTCTTGGACTCGCGTTCGCGCACACCGGGCGCGCCTATCCGTTCTTTGGCACCATGCTCGGCTGGCTGGGCGTCGCGCTGACGGGCAGCGACACGTCGAGCAATGTCCTGTTCGGGTCACTCCAGGTGCTGACCGCCACGCAGGTGGGCGTGAGCGCGGTGCTGATGGCCGCCGCCAACAGCGCCGGCGGTGTGATGGGCAAAATGATCGATGCCCAGAGCATCGTCGTCGCCGGCGCCGCCACTGGCTTCGTGGGGCACGAGGGACTGATCCTGCGGCGGATCTTCTGGCACTCCGTGGTACTGGCGAGCCTCGTCGGGCTCTGGGTGCTGGTGCTGGCCTAGTCTGCCGCGACCGTTCGATGTGACGCCCACCGGCGCAGCGCATCCAGCCTCTCCGGCATCGTCTTCGACAACGGACGCGTCGCGGCGATCTCGGTGAGCAGTGCATCGGTGTCCACCGCAGTGCCGGCGGAGAACGCCGCGTACATCGCGCTGACGATGCTCTCCTCAATCTCGGCGCCGCTGAACCCCTTCGTGGCGGCCACCAGATCCGGCAGGTCGAGCTTGTCGGGATCCTGTTTGCGCTTGCGCAGGTGAATGCGCAGGATCTCGGCCCGCGCCACGTCACCCGGCAAGTCCACAAAGAAGATTTCGTCGAACCGCCCCTTGCGAATGAACTCCGGCGGAAGCTTGGCGACGTCGTTGGACGTTGCCACCACAAAGACATCGCCGCGGCGGTCCTGCAACCAGCTCAGGAACGTGCCGAAGATGCGGTGTGACACGCCGCCGTCGGCATCGGCACTGGCTGACGCGAATGCCTTCTCCAACTCGTCAATCCACAACACGATTGGCGCGAGGCGCTCGGCGGTGAGCATCGCGCGCTTGAAGTTGTGTTCGCTCTCGCCGACGAACTTGTCGTAGAGATTCGACGGGTCGAGCTTGAGCAGCGGCAGGCTCCACTCGTGCGCCACCGACTTGGCGCACAGGCTCTTGCCGCACCCCGGCACGCCGAGCAGGAGCACGCCCTTGGGGAACCCGAGCCCGAACTCCTCGGCGCGCCGCGGATCGGTGACCACCGAGCGTCGGCGCTTCAGCCACGCCTTGAGTCCGCCAAGTCCCGCCACCTGATCGAGCCCCTCGGTGTGCGGATAGAACTCCAGCAGGCCGTCCTGCTCGACGATCTGGCGCTTCGCGGCGTTGACGCGCTCGATGTCACGCGCGTCGAGCGCCCCGTCCTCGACGATCAGCCGCGTGATGATCTTCTCCGCCTCCGTGACCGTGAGCCCCATCAGGTTGTTGATGAATCGCACCCGGTCTTCGCGACTCAGCTCCACCCGCACGGGCATCTTGGACGAGTACTCGCGAATCAGCCGCTCCAGCAGCTGCCGGTAGTCGTCGAACGTCGCCCCCGAGAGCCGCACCACGGTGGCATGCGGTCGCAGCGCGTCGGGCAGGTGGATGTTATGCCCCGTCAGCACGAGCGCGCCGCGGCGCGCGTTGAACTGCTGCACGACGTCCACCACGTGGCTCACCACAACCGGGTCGTCGAGATGCTCGCCGAGCCCGCGGAAGTGAAAGAGCCCCGCGCCTTCTTCGACGGCGGCGGCAAGCGCTTTGGCCGGCTCCTCCGTGCTCGTCATCACCGGATCGGACGCCATCACGCCGCGCCGCAGACCTCGCGACCGACTCCATGAGAAATAGAGAAGGTTGAGGCGCGATGCGGTGAGCGCGAGGCCCTGCTCGGCGCGCTCCACTTCGACCGTATCCACGACGATCAGCGCGTATTTGGCGCGGATGAGCAGCTCGAGTTCGTCGAAGGTGGAATCTTGAGGCATTAGACCACTTCCGGAACGGGGAGGGGGTAGGGGCTAAGGGAGGGGCGAGGGGGGCAGGAACGAGGAGAGGGACTGCGCGAGAGAATGTACGGTATCCTCCCCTCCTCGTTCCACCTCTCAATCCCCGTTCCTTCGCCCCTACCCCCTCCCCGTTCCACCTCTCACTATCTTCCCTCCGTGCCAAGCTTCCTCTCCGCCTATCGCGCTCTCGACGACGGCCGCCACCGCGAGGAGTTCTATCGCATGTGGCGCGCCGCGGTGCACGCGGGGCTCACCAACGAGTTCGCCCTCCGCACCATCGGCCCCCGCGGGGCGCCGCACGTGGAGGAGATGCGCGACTGGCTGCTCGACGGAGCGCGCCGCGGCCAGCGCGTCACGTACCTGGTGCGCACCGGCGGCAAGCGCTTTGAGCCGATGGAGCGCGCGCTCCTCGTGCTTGGCGAGGAGACGGGCACCTTTGAGGAAGCCCTGCAGTTGCTGGCCCGGTTCTATCAGTCGAAGCACCGCCTGATTCTCTGGATCAAGAAGCAGATGGCGTATCCGATGTTCACGGCCATTTGCATGGTCTTCATCGCGCCGTTCCCGCTGCTCTACTTTGGGCAGACGGCGGCGTACATCGGCTTCGTCACCACGGGGTGCATCGCGTGGGTCACTGCCGGCGGCTCGTTCCTCATTGCCGCCGCGGAGCGCTACGGCAAGCGCCCGCCGCTCGTGCGGGCGCGGTTCGCCCGCGCGCTCGCCACCGGCGTCGAGGCCGGCCTGCCCCTGCCGCGCGCGATCCGGCTGGCCGCCGAGGCGGCCAACGATCCGAACTTAACGGCCTTCGTGAATGGCATGGATGAGCACCAACTGGCGGCCGGAGGATTGCATGAGACCTTCTCCGGCGCGCCGCACATGACGGCCGATCTCATTGGCGCGCTGGCCGTGGCCGACCGCACCGGCGATTTCACGACGACGCTGCGCAAGATCGCCGATCTCTACGAGGACGGATTCCGGTGAGCGCCGCAGACATCGCGGCACCGACGCGCGCCGCGCGCCGGGCCATCGCGTTGGCCACGTTCCTCACGCTCGTCCCGTTGACGCTGGTCGTGGCCGGCCTGAACGAGCTGATACTCGTGCATCTCGGCGGCACCCGCGCCGACGCGCACGCGTTCACCGCGGTCAACATGGCGACCGGCATCGTGAGCGTGCCAATCGTGATGGTGCTCTTTCGACGGCGCCCCAACCTTCGCGCCTGGCTCGTCGGATCGTTGCTCATCGACGCCGTGGCATTCCTCGGCATGAACGCCGCCGGCTCGGTGCCAGTGCTCCTGGCGTGGCGCGCGCTCGACGGCGTGGCGCACCTGCCGGCCGTCACGCTGCTCATGGTGGCCGCCAACCGGTTGGCGGGCGAGAAGCGCGGGGCAACGCTGGGCCTCGTCGCCACGTCGTTGATGACCGGCGTCGCCATTGGCTCACCGCTCGGCGGATGGCTCGTGGAGCGCGGGGCGTCGGCCGTGTACCTCAGCGGCGCGGCGCTGCTGACCGTGGCGGCCATCGCGTCGCTGGCCATTCCACCGCTCCCGGGTGACGAGCCGGTGATGACCCGGCACCGCTACGAGTGGAAGCGCGGGTCGCTCGCCACCTGGATGCCGCTGGCGTTCGGCTTCCTCGACCGCTTCACCATCGGCGTCTTCGTCTCCACGTTCACGCTCTACCTCGGCGAAGTGGCCAGGGTCTCACCGTCGGAACGCGGCGTGCTGATGGCGCTCTTCATGCTGCCGTTCGCCGCGCTTTGCTGGCCCGTAGGGCGACTGGCCGACAAGATTGGCTGGTACTGGCCGATCGTCTCGGGCACGCTCGCCTTTGGCGTCGTCTATGCGACGTACGGCACGGTGCCGCATGCGCTGCTGCCGGTCTCGATGGTGGTCTCGGGGTTCACCAGCGCACTGATGTTCGCCCCCAACCTGCTGCTCGTCTCCGAGTTCGCGCGCCGCGGCGCCGGCGAGGGGCTGTTCGGTGCGTTTCAGGTGGCGGGAAGCTTTGGCTTCCTCACCGGGCCCATCGTCGGCGGCATCGCGGTGGAGGTGACGCGGCGTGCATCAGGCGTGCCAAGCTACGACGCCATCTTCATGGGCGTCGGCGCGCTGGTGATCGTCGTCGGGGCGCTGGCCGCGCTTGTCCTGGCGCCGGTCGCCAGAGCGTGGGCCGCCGAGCGCTGACGCTACGGCCGCGGCGCCGGCGCGCCCGGCTGGCCGCCCGGCTTCCACTCCGGCTTCGGCCCGTCCGCCAGCCCGCGCACGGCGCGCGCTCCTGCGTTGATCACCGCGGCCATGTGCTCAAGGTCGACGTGCGCCGCATCGTCACTCGGCTGGTGATAGTCGGCATGCAGATTGTACGTCGACAGCGTATGCGCCACGACCCCACGCCGCGCGAACGCAATGTTGTCGCTGCGTTCGAAGAACCGCTGTTCGGGTCGCCGGTCAGCCACGATTGGAATGCCCGCCTTCGCCAACTGCTCGCCCATCGTTGACCGTTCGTAGCCGGTTAGCCACGCCTTGCCTACCCCTCCGGCCAGCGAGTCGGGGCGGCCAATCATCTCGATCTCGAGATTGGCGACGAACTGCGTGAGCGGCATCGGCGGGTGGTCAATGAACCAACGCGTGCCGAGAAGGCCAGCTTCCTCGCCCGTGGTGGTGACGAAGAGCACGGAGCGCTTGGGCGCCGGCCCGCCGGCGAACTGCCGCGCGATCTCCAGCACCGCCGTCACGCCCGACGCATCGTCATCGGCGCCGTTGTAGATCGAGTCGCCGTTGATGGCGCGACCGACGCCGATGTGGTCGAAGTGCGCGTCCACGAGGACGATCTCGTCCTTGAGCACCGGGTCGCGTCCCTCAAGCACGCCGACGACGTTCACCGATGGCCGCCGCCGCTCAACGGCAAAGGTGCCGCGATCGGCAAAGGACTTGAGCAGCGCAAGCCGCTCCGTGCGACCGCCGCGCGAGGGCTGCGTCAGCGGCACCGCCGCAATCGGGACCCGCTGGAAGTACCCGCTGTCGCCAAGCGGCTTGAGACCGATGCGCTGCATCTCGGCGGCGATGAACCGCGCCGCCTTCGCCTCGCCCGGCGAGCCGGTCATCCGGCCGCCCATTGAGTCATCGGCCAGCGTGAACAGGATGCGCCGCACATCGGCGGCGTTGGTGGGACGCTGCGCCGCGGCGGCGATCGGCAGCAGTACGCCGAGAGCAAGGCCGGCGAACTTGGGAGGCATGGGGAGCTCGGTCAGGGAGAGAGTCGCAATCTATCAGCGTTGTCCGGCGTGCCAGCCCCGCGACTTGACCTTCACCTTGTAGAGCCCTGTCTTGCCGGTGATGTACAGAACGTCCGCTTCCGCCCCGCGACCGAACTCCAGGTTGGTGGCCCCTTCCTCCACCGGGATGCGCCCCAGCTCGCGGCCGTCGGGGCTGTAGGCCACCACCGCCTTCCAGGCGAGCTGGGTCCCCCAAATGTTGCCAAACACATCGGTGTCGATGCCATCCGGCCCGTTCGTCTCCGGGCGACTCGGCGTGGCCAGGTAGTCCACGACGAGCTTCCGGAACTTCACGTTCCCGTCAACGTCGAGGTCGTACGCTGCAATCGCCTCGAGCGAACTCCGGGTCGGCACCGGCTGCGGCAGGCGGTCCGTCTCCGCCTTGCCCACGCTCGACACATACAGCGTCTTCTGGTCGGGCGAGAGCGCCACACCGTTGGGCTTGCCGAGGTCGGCGGTGATGAGGTGCTGCGAGCCGTCGGTGTCGATGCGATAGACGCCAAGCACCGGCTGATCGATGGGTTCATCGCCGATGTAGCGCGGATCGGAGAAGAAGATGCGCCCCTGATGGTCGGCGGCGAGATCGTTGGGTGAATTGTACGGCCGGCCGTTGTAGCGATGCGCGGCGATGTATCCGAGCCCGGTCTTCAGGTCGATGCGCGTGACCATCCGCGTGCCGAGGTGCGCGGCGTGCGTGATGTACATCTGGCCGTTGGGCGCGAACTCGAGGCCGGTGGCCATCGCGCTCGGCGACTGGTACACCGTCGTGACGCCCGTCTTCGGATCGTACCGGCGGATCACCCCGCCCTGCTGCTCGAGCGGGCGGCCGACGTAGTTGTACGTCGCCGTGATGTCGGTGAAGTAGATCGAGCCGTCTGGCGCCGCGGCGGGACCTTCGAGAAAGACCCCGCAGCAAAAGACCCGTTCGAGCTTCGCGCCGGCGGCAACGAGCGACGTGTCAGATTGCGCGACAGTCGAGCGCGCGAACAGGGCCAGGGGCAGGAGCGCGCCGACAACAAGGTGGTGACGCACACTATCTCCAGTGACGGGGTGTTCAGAAATATGGCACCTGTCCGTGTGCCCGCTTGCCCCCGGCCCCCACCCCGTTAGCTTCCCCGCCCTATGGAGACCACCCTCATCGCCCCCGTGGGCGACCAGATCCATCGTCGCGGGAACGTCCTCACCAAGGCCGTCTCCGCGTTCCTGATGCTCCTCACCGGGTGGCGATTCGAAGGCCAGCTCCCCAACCTCCGCAAGTTCGTTCTCATCGTCGCGCCGCATACCTCCAACTGGGACTTCCCGGTCGGGGTGATGGCGATGTTCGCGCTCGGAATCCGCGGCACGTTCCTTGGCAAGGACACGCTGTTCAAGCCGCCGTTCGGGTTCATCTTCCGCTGGCTCGGCGGCGTGCCGGTGGACCGCTTCTCCAAGAACAACGTGGTGGACCAGACGATCGCCCTCTTTAAGGCCCGCGATCAGATGATCCTCGCCATTTCACCCGAAGGCACGCGCAAGGTGATCGAGCGGTGGCGCACCGGGTTCTACTGGGTGGCGGTTGGCGCCAAGGTCCCAATCGTACCGGTGGCATTCGACTTCCCTCGAAAGCGCTACATTATTCACGCGCCACAAGAGATGACGGGCGATCCTGAACGGGATATCGCGCATCTGCGTTCCTTCTTCAGGGCGAGCCAGGCCTACCGCCCCGCGTGGTACGTCGAATAGTCCAGCAAGGACCCCCGTGAGACCAAGCCGCTCGAGCATCGCCGCCCCGTTCCTGAACGCACCTGATCTCGACGACGCTTCGCTTCGCGAGCGAGAGGTCGAGGCGCTGCGGGTCGAATACCGCCGCCTGATGGGACGCATCAACTACCGCACGCGTCGCGGCTGGATGTTCCTCGGTTTTCTGCTGTTCACCCTGCTCGTGTTCGTCGGGGTCGCTGTCTTCGTACTCTCGCCGTCGGACTGGCTCGGCAGCCAGCAGTCGCGCTTCGCGCAGATGACCTCGCTGCTCATCCTGACGGCCGCGGCGATGACGCTGGGCGGCTACTTCGCGCGCCGATACGATCGACAGCGGGAGCGGGTGCGCATCGCGCGCACGCGAAAGCAGGAAGTGCTCGCCCGCCTGTCGCAGCTGGATGAAGCGGGAAGCGGAGGGCGTCGGCTCCGCCGCCGGAGGCGAAAGTCATCGTGGGCCTGGCGCATTGCGCACCCGTCGCCGTTCAACCGGCCGGCGCTCGAGACAATGGACGGCGCCGAACTGGCCGACGCCGCCGAGGCGCTCGGCGGCCAGTTGTCCGAGGAACGGGCCATGCGCGCCCTCGCCTACGCGCACGCAGGCATCACCGGCGCGATCGCCCTTGTCATCGCCTTCGCCGTGACACTGTCCGGCCCACAGTACCTCAGCGACTTCCTCGGCGGACGCCAGTGGGGCGGTGGCGCCGGGGTTGATCCGCTGGTCTTCTGGCTGATGCTCACCATCGCGCTGGTGGTGCTCGGCGGCCTTGGCTCGCATCGGGTCACCGTGCTGCTGCGCCATGCACGCGCGTACCACGACCGTCTGCGGTCGGTTGAGCGCGCGCTGTGGGACGCCCGCGTGCTACTGCGGCAGCGACGCGAAGAAGTCTGACAGCACCTGCGTGAGCGCCTCCGGCTGCTCGATCGTGCTGGAGTGGCCCGCCGCCGGGATTCGTGCCAACCGGGAACCGGCAACCTGCTCGTGGATTCTGCGCGCCTTGGGCGGTGGCGTGGCCACGTCCTCGTCGCCGACCACCACCAGCGTCGGCACGCGAATCGCGCTGATCGCGTCGAGCACCCCCTCGCGCTCAATCACGCCGCGCACCGCGCGCACAATCGAGCGCGGTCGCGAGGCGATCTCGCGGCGCCACGCGGCGCGTTCGTCCGCGCGCTCCGGGTCGGTCATGAACGTCCGGCCGAACAGGATCGGCATCACGCGATCCGCCACCCATCGCGTGCCCAGCGTCTGCGCCACTCGCGCGAGCAGGCGATACTTCGGCACGTTCTCCGCGGGTTCGGGCTCCGCCGACGTCTCGAGCAGGGTGAGCGAGTACAGCAGGTCCGGCCGGTGAATGGCCAGGCGCATGCCCACGAACCCGCCCATCGACAGCCCGACAAAGTGGCACGGCCTCGCGTCGAGCCCTTCGATGACCGCAACGGCATCGCGATAGCAGGTGTCCATGTCGTGTGAGCGTCCGCCCGGATCGCTGCTCCGTCCCTGGCCTCGGTGGTCATACGCGATACAGCGAAACCGCCCGCGCAGCGACGCAAGCTGATGCGCGAACATGCGCGACGACATCAGCAATCCGTGACTGAAGACAATGGCGGGGTCTGGTCCCCCAGTGTCTTCGTAGAAGAAGGAAACGCCGTTGCTTGTGAAATGCGGCATAGCGGTTCGGTGGGGACTGGCGCGAAGTTGCGCCCCGTCAGAGCTAACGCGCGCGTCGCGCCGCCGAAAGGGTGGCCGTGCGACGCCCCGGCGCATTCGCGTGGCGTCACCCGAGAACGACCCGTACTTTCAACGGATGTCCCGTCTGCTTGCACGCTACGCCGCCTTCGTTGACGAAGTGCTGCTCCCGCTCGAGCCCCTGGTGCTCGCCAAACCATGGCCCGCCATCGAGGCCGAAGTGGAAGGTGCACGGCAGGCGGCACGAGACCGCGGCCTCTGGGCTCCGCATCTCCCTGCCGAGTTCGGTGGCCTCGCGCTCCCGCTGGCCGAGTTCGCCGAGGTGAGCGCCGTCCTCGGCCGCACACCGCTGGGGCACTACGCGTGCAACGTGCAGGCGCCGGATGTGGGCAACATGGAGCTGCTGCTTGCCCACGGCTCACTCGAACAGCGCACGCGCTACCTGCGTCCGCTCGCCGCCGGAAAGATCCGCTCATGCTTTGGCATGACTGAACCCGCGCGCGCCGGGTCCAACCCTGTCTGGCTCGACACCACCGCCGTGCGCGACGGCGGCGAGTGGGTCCTCAACGGCCGTAAATGGTTCGCCACGTCGGCCGATGGCGCGGCGTTCTGCGTGGTGCTCGCCGTCACCACGCCCGGCGCCGCCAAGCCGCACCATCGCGCGTCGATGTTCATCGTCCCCACCGACACGCCGGGTTACGCGCTCGTGCGCAATCTCCCGGTGATGGGTCACGTCGGCGAGGGCTATGCGAGCCACGGCGAACTCACGTTCACCAACTGTCGGGTACCGGTGTCGGCGATGATCGGGGCCGAGGGGGCCGGCTTCATGCTCGCGCAGGAGCGCCTCGGCCCCGGGCGCGTGCATCACTGCATGCGCTGGATCGGCATCTGCGACCGGGCCATCGACCTCATGTGCCGCTACGCGCTCTCGCGCGAGATGGCGCCCGGCGAGCCGCTGGCCTACAAGCAGGTGGTGCGGCACTGGATCGCCGAGAGCCGCGCCGAGACGGAAGCGGCGCGCCTGTTCGTGCGCGACACCGTCGGCAAGCTCGAGCGTGACGGACAGCGCCAGGCGCGCGACGAGATCTCGATGATCAAGTACTTCGTTCCGCAGGTGATGCAGAAGGTGCTCGACCGCGCGTTGCAGGTGCACGGCGGCTACGGACTGACCGATGCCACGCCGCTGGCCAACTGGTGGGCGCACGAACGGGCCGCGCGGATCTATGACGGACCCGACGAGGTACACAAGGATGCCGTCGCGCGGCACACTCTCGAGCGTTGCCTGCCGCCGCGCGCGTAAGGAGCATTCGGTGCCGTACCATTCCCTCCTCGACACGCCCGGTCCGGTACGCGATGGGGAGCAGCTCCCCCTCGACGCCCTGCGTGCGTGGTGGGAGGATTCGGTGGGGCACGTGCACGGCATCGAGGTGGAGCAGTTCCCGCGTGGATTCTCCAACCTCACCTACCTCGTGCGCGCGGCCGGCGAGGAGTTCGTGCTGCGGCGTCCACCCTTTGGCGTGAAGCCGGGCGTTGCGCACGATGTGCTGCGCGAAGGGCGGCTCCTCGCGGCGCTCCGGCCCGCCTACCCGCGCGTGCCGCGGGTGATCGCGCTCTGCGAGGATGCCGGCGTTATCGGCGCGCCATTCGTGGTGATGGAGCGCGTCCGCGGCCTGATCGTGCGCGGACAGGTTCCGGAGTCCTTCTCCTTTGGCGCGACGCAGCTGCGCGCCCTGTCGGCAGCGGCCGTGGAGACGCTCGCCGGACTGCACGCCGTCGACTGGCGCGTGCGCGGCCTGGAGGAATTCGGACGGCCCGACGGATACGTGGAGCGGCAGGTCGGCGGCTGGATCAGGCGTTGGCAGGCGTCGCGTACGGGCGACGTACCCGACGTCGAGCGGCTCGCCAGCTGGCTCGCCGCGCACGCCCCGGCCTCCGGCGACGCGACGCTCGTGCACAACGATTTCAAGTTTGACAACCTCGTGCTCGATCCGGCCGATCCTACCCGCGTGCGCGCGGTGCTCGACTGGGAGATGGCGACCATTGGCGACCCACGGCTCGACGTCGCGACTACGCTGGGCTACTGGATCGAGGCCGACGACCCGACCGAACTCGTGCAGCTCGGCATCGGCATCACTGCGACGCCGGGCAACTGGACGCGCGAGCAGGTGGTGGCCGCGTGGGAGGGCGCGACTCGGCGCGTCGCCGGTGATCCCGTCTGGCTCTTTGCGTTTGGGCTCTTCAAGGTTGCGGTCATTGCCCAGCAGATCTTCGCGCGCTACGTGGCCGGCCACACCAAGGACGCGCGCTTCGCCCGTCTCGACGCCGCCGTAGCGGGCCTGGGCGCGCTCGCCGCCCGCGCGATCGGCGCCGGGCGCATCTCGCACCTCGCATGATCGCCGCCATCGCTGGTCTCGCGCTGGCGGTCGTGCCGGCCCCGCCGATGCGCACCGACACGATCGCCGACACCGTGTTCGTCGTGTCCAACCGACATCGTGCGGCGCATCGCTTCACCAACGTGGTTACGGATTCGTTGTGGCACGGCCTGTATGTGGTGCGAGTCCTCGCCTCCAGCACCGTGCGACTGGAAACCGCGCGGCTGCAGGTCGAATGGGTGGATTCGGTTGCGCTCGACGAAAGCGAGTGGCGCAGCCGGTTGCAGGCCGCCGCAAGGCGCGACACGTCGGCCGAAGGGGCTACCCTGCTCTACGTGCACGGGTATTCGTCCAACCCCGCCACCGCCATCAACCAAGGCGTACAGGTGAAGATCCGCGGCGACCATTCCGGTCCGCTCGTGCTCTTTCTGTGGCCGGCCAACGACAGGTCGCGCGCGGTGCGCGCCCCGATCGCCGCCTACCACGAAGACGCCGAGGCCGCAGCCAAGAGCGGTGGCGCCTTGGCGCACGTCATCGGCGCGGTGCACGACGCCGCGCCCGGCGCCGTACTGATTGCGCACTCCATGGGCACCCGCGTCGCGCTCGACGCGATCGTCACCGACACCATCATCCGCGCGCGCCTCATCGCGCGCCCCTTGCGCGCCATCGGCATCTTCTCGCCCGATGTCGGCGCCGATCGCTTTCGCACCGAGTTCGCGCCCGTGCTCCCCGCTCTCGCCCGTCGCGTCGCGATGTACGGCGCGACGAGGGACTATCTGCTGGGCGCATCCGCGCTGGTCAATCGCGAACGGCGCGCCTCAGGCATCACGGTGCACGGCGCCTCGCTGCCCGGCATCGAGCTGATCGACGACACGCGCGGCGCGCGCGGCGAGCCGGCCCTCGTGACACTGATCGGCCCCCGGCACGCCGTGCGCTGGGCGAGCGCGGCACTCGCCGACTTCTTTGATGTTGTCGTCGCCGGCGCGCCACCGTCGTGCCGGGTATCGTCCGGCGCCGCCGACTCGGTGAGCGACGGCCGATGGCGCCTCAAGTCTGGCCTGCGCCCCATCGCGGCGCTGCTCGCTGACTGCCTGCGATAGCAATCAGCGCCGCGACGAGGAGCGGTGGTCGTCAGGCTGTCACTCGTCCTTCTCGTCGTCGTCCTTCTCGCCCTTCTCTCCCTTCTCGCCGCCCTCACGCTTCTCGCCCGCCGCGCCGGCGGCCGTGGTATCGGACTTCGCGTAGACCGACGCCGCGTCGTACTTGTAAACGAGATCGCCGCCCGTCATTCCCACCTTGAACGACGCGGCGGCCACGGTCAGCGTCGCCGCCGCGCCAACGTATCGGGCCACGCGCCCCGTGTTGGCCGGCGCCAACCCGAGCGCCAGCACGGCCAGCACACCAATGGAAGCGTAGAACAGCGACTCACCCGCCGAGGCGTGGGCGTCGAGCCGCGACTCGCCAACCACATCTTCCACGCGCTCTTCCTGCTGTTCGCCCGTCTCGGTGGCCACCCACGCGCTGAGGGTCAGGGCGGCGGCCACCGCGATGGTGATGCCCCACGCCCGCATCGGCCGCGCCCCGCGGCTGACAGCGTACAGCGCGCCCGCCGCGACCAGCGGGAGTAGAATCGACAGGACAATCGGGAAGTGAACGACGATGGGATGCAGCGGATCAGGGAGCAATGCGGTCTCCGGTTGAGGAATGCCCCGAGAATGCACCGGCCTGGCGTCGCACACTATCCGGCAGGTGTACCGACAGCATGGAGAGTTGCCATCCGTCAAACGCCGGATAGCGGATAAGGCGTTGCCAGACGTACCGTTAGATATGGACGAACCTCTTTACATGGATGACGAGGATCGCGCCGGCACCATACCGCTGGCGGTGGCTGGCATCCTCGTCGTCGTCGCCGTCGGCGGCGCGATTGACCTGGCGTTTGATCGGCCAACCAGTTGGCTGTCGGCACACGTCGTGTTTGAAGTCACGCTGATGGCGATCAGCCTCAGCTTTGCCGTCTGGCTGTATCGTGGCTGGCGGCGGGCCTCGCAATCGCTCGCCGCCGCCCGGCGGGCATTCGCGTCGCGGCAGGCCACGCTGCAGGCCGAGCGCGATGAATGGCGGGCGCACGCCCAGTCAGCGCTCGCCGGACTGGGCGTGGCCATCGACCAGCAGTTCAGCGCGTGGAAGCTGACGCCGGCTGAACGCGAAGTGGCCCTGCTCCTGCTCAAAGGCTACGGGCACAAGCAGATCGCCGGCGCCACCCAGCGCAGCGAACGCACCGTGCGCCAGCACGCCGTAATGGTGTACCAAAAGTCTGGCCTCGCCGGACGTGCTGAACTGGCGGCCTTCTTTCTCGAAGACCTGCTGCTTCCCCGCGAGCCGTAGCCGGCGCGGTCCGCTAGCGCGCCGGCTCGATGATCAGCAACACGCCCTCCAGCGCCGCGACGTCGACCGTGAGCTCGCGCGCGCCGGCGGCAAGTGTGCCGACCTTTCGCTTCCCCGTGCTGTCCACGCGCCAGAGCGTCGCGCCGCGCGCCGTCCCGTGCCGAGCCGGATCAAGCGTCAGCGTCACCGTGCGCGCCGCGTCGTCGATGCTCGCCAGCGCAATGCCCACCTGGCCGTTCGACGCCCGCCACGCCCCGGTGAGCACCGCGGGCGCGTGCAGCGCGACTTCGGTGGCGCCGCCGCGTCGCGCGGCATAGATGGAAATGCGCGAGCCCGTGAACTGCAGGTCGGGCGCGTTCGACGCCGGCGGGATCTCGAACGTCCCATCCTGCAGCCAGGCGCGGTTGGCGTGCCGGATGCGCGCCAGTCGCGAGAGATACGCAATCTCGCCGGCGCGCTTGGTGAACTGCTCGGGGAGCAGGTTGGCGATCGTCGGCTGCATTCCCCACACGAACATGCGCGCCTGCTCCATCAGGAACTGCCGGCGATACTTGATGTCGAGCAGCGTCAGCGCGTTGGCCGGCCGCGTTGAGTCGGGCCACATCTCGTCGTACGGTGGGTAGGTGAGCGACCCGTAAGTCCCGTAGGTGATGGCGTGGTGATGATACGCCGCCTGGAACATCGGCAGCGGCTCCCATCCGCTCGCCGGATCGCCGTACCGCTCCTGACTCACCTGCAAGGTGAGGAACGCGTCGAGATCGGGGAGCCAGCTTTCACCCCCGCCCTCGCCGGCGAGGCCGAGCGTGGAGCCGTTGCGCTGGCGCATGTCGGCGGCGAGCGCGCGGAACCCGTCCATCCAATAGTGTCCGCCGCCCACTGGATGGCCGTGATCGGGCGACCAGCACGCCAGACTGAGCACCGCCTGATCCATATAAATGCCGTCGATCCCGTACTGCTGCACCACCGTGTCGGCGATGCCGGCGTACTTGTCGCGCCAGAACTTGGTGGCGATGTCCATCGGTGCGCACGGCGAGGGGTCGAACACCATGTACGTCTCAAGGCGCACCGTGCCGTCGCGCTCGCGCACCGCGTAGCGCTCGGCGCCTTCGCGCTTGTAGCTCGGCGTCTGCGTGCACCAGAGCCGCTGGTTCATGTAGACGATGGCCCTAACGTCGGACGCGTGCGCCTTCTTGACCGCGGCCGTGAACGCCGGCACACCGTCGCGCGGTGGCAGGTAGTCGGGGAACGACGTGTCGTACGGCCCCGCGTGCCACCAATGCCAGAACACGCTCACCGGCAGCCCCAGCTGCTGGCGCAGGGTGATGGCCGGATCGAGCACCTGCGCGGCGCGTCCGCGATTCCATACCCATACGCCCGTCTCACGCATCCACGGGGTGGCGGTGCCGCGGGCCACGCGACTGTTGCGCGCCCACGCCTGGCGCTCGCCCCACGCGCGGTAGCGCTCCACCGCGTGCATCCACGTGCCGTGAATGACGCCGAGCTTCACCGCGTAGGTCGGTGCGTACTGCGTCGTCGTGGCTGGGTCGGACAGCTGGTGCGCCACCTCGATGCGCCCGTATCCCTCGCCGTCGCCCGACATGATGAACAGCTTGCGGTACGCCAGGGAGTCGTCCGTCGCCACGTAGAGCCCGGCGCCGTTCGGCCGCGTGAGGGCGATCATCTGAAACGAGAGCTGGCCCGGATACTGCCACTCGAACCGCCGCCCCTTGCCGTCGGGGCCGGAGAGCAGGTTGCGCGGATCCTTGGCGCGCTGGCCCATCCACAGCGGCACCGAGAGTTCGGCCATCTCCGTCAGGCCCACGCCGCCGAGCCGCGGATACACCACCTTCTCGATCCCCACTCCCGCCATGCCGTCGAGCGCGATGTGCCACGCGGCGGTCGAGTCGCCGTCGATGTGCACTGTGGCGCGGACGCGCAGCGACGGATAGGCGCGGAAGCCCTCCCACTGCAGGCTCAGCCCCGGCCGTGCGCCCTCGATGCGCGACCACGTGAAGCGCGCGGCGCTCGTTGCCTCGATGGCCTCCTGACCGGGTGCGCGCTCAAGCCGGAACAGCGCCAGCGCTTCGTTGGTCGGGACCGCCACTTCCTGGCCTGACGCGGACTCCAGGCGCCGGATCCCGCCGTGCGCGGCGTCGAGGACAAGGTGCACGCCGCGCCCGTCGAGCACGGGGGCCGTCGCCTGCGACGACGCGACCGAGGAAAGTCCGACCAGCAGGGCGGCGAGTGAACGAAGGGGGGGCAGGCGCATGATTCGAGGTGGGTTGGGGGTGCGAGACGCCTCAATTGTAAGGCGGTGCACGGTGGCGCGCCGCGTGGGAATTTGACCACGGCTGCCGACCCTAGTAACTTACCCATGAGATAGATACACCCATCGCCCGACCGGACGGTGCGGCGATTCTCGTCGTGGCATAGACGTTTCCCTCTCGTATCGAACGACCGTCCGGTTACTCCGTATTTGACTTCATGGTCAAGAAACATTCGACCCCGCGCCGCGAGCCGCGCCGAGTTCCGCCTCGGGCGCCGGCGCCGCCGGCGCCCAAGTGGACGCGACGCCCGGACGAACGGCCGCGCGAACTGCTCAATGCCGCGCTTCGCGTGTTCGCCGCGCGCGGCTACAGCGCCACGCGCCTCTCGGACATCGCCGCCGCGGCCGGCGTGACCAAGGGCACCATCTACTACTACTTCAAGAACAAGGACGCCCTGCTGCTGCGCCTCGCCGAGGCGGCCGACCAGTCAGAGGTGGACCGGCTCGCCGCGTTGGTCGCCACCAGCACGGGGCCGGTCTCGGCCCAGCTCCGCACCGTGATGCGCAAGGGCTTCGCCGATCCCACCGATGAGACGCGCCGCCTCCTGCGCATCGTCTACCTCGCGCTCCACACTGATGCGCCGCATCTCTTCGCCAAGGTCGTGCAGCACGCCCTGGTCGATGGCTGGGCGCTCATCACGACACTCATCGAGCGCGGCAAGGCCACCGGCGAGTTCCGCGCCGACGCCGACGGCGAAACCGCCGCGCGGATCTTCACGTCAGGTCTGTTGCTGCAGCATCTCTGGCGCGGCAGCATGGGACTCGATGCGCAGGACCCGTTCGACCGGGAACGCATGGTGGACTCCACCATCGATCTCTTCCTTCACAGCCTCCGTCCGACGGTCCGCGTGCGCGCGGCCCGCGGCCACCGCAGGACCCACACGTGACCCTGATCTCGCATTGCACTCGGCTTGCGGTGCTCGCCGTGCTCGCCGCGCCGGTGCTTGGCGCGCAGCGCCCGACGCCGACCGACACGGTTCGGCTCTCCCTCGATGACGCGCTCCAGCGCTCCGGCACCCAGGGTGAGGAGGCGCGCCTCGCCCGCGCGCAGGTGGACGTCGCCGCCACGCAGGTGCGCGCCGCTCGGTCCGCCGCTCTCCCCGCGCTCGACGGCAGCTTCAACTATCAGCGCACCTACGCGTCGCCGTTCCAGGTGAAGGCGCCCAGTGGCGCCTCCGCCGACTCGTCGCTGGCTCCAATCGCCAAGCTCTTTTCCAATCTGCCGTTCGGCCGGGTCAACCAGTACACGGCAAACCTCACGGCGACGCAGGCGATCTTCTCCCCGCGGCTCGGCAGCGCGCTGCGCATCGCCAACTACTACCAATCGGCCTCACGGTACGGCCTGCGCGAGCAGCTCGCCGAAACCGAATACCAGGTGCGCAGTGCCTACGCGCGGGCGCAGCTGGCCGCCGCGCTCGAAGCCAGCGCCCGTGAGGCGGTCGCCCAGGCCGCCCGCTTTCTCGACCAGGAGCGCCTGCGCCTCACCGCCGGCACGGGCTCAGAACTCGACGTGCTGCGCGCCGAGGTCTCGCTCGAGAACCTGCGCCCGCAGCTCCTCGACGCGCAAAACGGCGCCGCCGTCGCCACGCTCGATCTCAAGCGGCTCGTGAATGTGCCGATGGACACGCCGGTCGTGCTGACGACGCCCCTCACCGCCCCCCCGAGCCTCGCGCCGACGTCCGCCACGATGGGCGGCGTCGACGACCGCTCGGCGGTAAAGGCCGAAGAGGACGCGGTGCGCATCGCCAACGAACTCGTGAAGCAGGCGATCGCGGCGTATATCCCCGCCCTCGACTTCCGTATGAGTCTCGGACGCATCATGTACCCGCAGGAAGTCTTCGCGCTCAACGGCCGCAACTGGCTGACTGACTGGAACGCCTCGCTCACGCTGAAGGTGCCGCTGTTCAACGGCTTCAAGCGCGGCGCCGAGTTGTCGCAGGCGCGCATTGGCCTGCAAGCGGAGCGCTACAAGCTCGCGCAGCTGCGGGAGGCCGTGCAGCTGCAGTTTCAGCAGGCACTCGGTGAACGCACGCGCGCCGCGGCCGCCATTACAGCCCGGCAGCGCACGGTGGACCAGGCCCAAAAGGTGTACGACCTCACCGTGCTGCGGTACGATCAGGGCCTCGCCACGCATCTCGACGTGAGCGACGCTCGCCTCGCGCTCCTGATGGCCCGCGCGAACTATGCGCAGGCCGTCGCCCAATACCACATCGCCGACGCCGGGCTGCAGCGCGCCCTCGGGGTCAGCTCCGCCGCTCTTAACCCGGCCCGTTGAACATGACGACTCCTACTCTTCTCTCGCGCCGCGGCACCGCTGCCGCGCGCACGTTCGTGCTCTGCTCCGCCGCGGCCGTGCTGCTCACCGCCTGCGGCGGCAAGTCGGCCGCCGTTGACTCGGCGCCGCCGATTGTGCTCGGCCCCGCGGACATCGCGGTTGTCACCACCGCCGACATCGCCCCGGCCATCGTCGTCAGCGGCGCGCTCGACCCCGCCGATGTGGTGCGCGTGCGCGCGCAGGTCGGCGGCACACTGCGCGACGTCAAGGTTGACCGCGGCGCGCGCGTGAGCCGCGGTCAGGTGATGGCGCGCATCGAGGCGCAGGGCGTCCTCGGCAACGCCGAAGGGGCCAAGGCCAACGTCGCCGCCGCCGACGCCGGCGTCGCCGTCGCACTCCAGCGTCTCGAAGGCTCCCGCAAGCTCTTTGCCGCCGGCGCGATGTCGGCGGTCGACATGAAGGCCGCGCAGGCGGGGTATGACGCGGCCGTCGCGCAGCTCGCCGCCGCCAAGGCGGCCTTGGCCAGCGCCAACGAAGCCGCCGGGCGCACGCTGCTCAAGGCGCCGTTCGACGGGTGGGTGAGCGACCGCGTGGCCGAGGAAGGCGAGTCGGTGAAGGGTGAGGATCCCGTGTTCACCGTCGTCGATCCGCGGATGCTCGAACTCAAGGGACAGGTCGGCGCCATCGATGCCGCGCGCGTGCGCGTGGGACAGGTGGTGCTATTCAGCATCGACGCGCTGCCCGGACGCGAGTTCAAGGGGACGGTGGCGCGTGTGGATCCCGTCGCCGACGCCGCCACGCGCCAGGTCGGCGTCTTTGTGCGGCTCGCCAATGGCGACGGCAAGGTCGTGGCCGGCCAGTTCGCGCACGGCAGCATTCGCACCGGCGCGGCGGTCAAGACCGTGGTCGTGCCGGTGAACGCGGTCCGCACCACGGAGAAGGATCCGTTCGTGCTCGTGCTCGACGGATCGGTGGTCCACCGCCGTCCGGTTGTCATTGGCGCGCGCGACGAGAACGCGGGAACGATTGCCGTGGCGAGCGGCCTCAAGGCCGGCGAGCGCGTGATCGTCACCGCGGGCGTCGAGATGGCTGACGGCACGAAGGTGTCGACGGCAAAGGAGAAGTAGGATGCCAGAGAATCGCTCCCGCGGCCGTCGGGCCTCGGATCTCGCGGGCGGCGGGCTCAGCGCCCTCGCCATTCGGCGTCCCGTCTTCACCGCCATGGTGATGTCGGCACTTGTCGTGCTCGGCTTCTTCAGCTACCGCCGGCTTCCCATCGACCAGTTCCCGTCGGTGGACCTGCCGATCGTCACGGTGCAGACCGTGTATCCCGGCGCCAGCGCCGGCACGGTAGAGCGCGAAGTCACGCGGCGCCTCGAAGAAGCGTTCAATCCGGTGCAGGACGTCAAGAAGATCACGTCGGTTTCGCTCGAAGGCGTGTCGCAGGTCATCATCGAGTTTCAGCTGTCGCGCAACGTCGACCTCGCGGCGCAGGACCTGCGCTCCAAGGTCGACGCCATTCGCCGCAATCTCCCCGAAGGGGTCGAGCCGCCGGTGGTGCAGAAGATCGATTTCGGCGCCATGCCGATCGTCTCGATTGCCGTCTCCAGCCCCACCCTGCCCATCGCCAAGCTCACGGCGCTCGCCGACGAGACCATCCGTCGGCGCCTCGAGTCGGTGAGCGGCGTCGGCGAGGTGCGCATTTCGGGTGGTCTCAAGCGCGAGGTGCGCGTCTACCTGCAGCCGGCGCGGATGGAAGCGCTGGGTGTCACCGTGCCGCAGATCGCCGCCGCGTTGCAGCGGCAGAACCTCGACGTGCCGGCCGGGCGCGTGCTGCTCGGTGCGCGCGAGCAGCTCGTGCGTGTCAGCGGACGCATCAAGGATCCTGCCCAGTTCAACGACGTCATCATCACCACCCGCAACGGCCTGACGGTGCGCCTCGGCGACGTGGCGCGGGTGGAGGACGCCACCGAGGAGGAGCGTTCGCTCGCCCTTGTCGACGGCAAGCGCAGCATCGGCATTGACGTGATCAAGGTGTCGGGGGCCAACACGGTGCAGGTGGCCGACGGCATCAAGCTGCAGCTCGAGAAGCTGAGTCAGGTGCTGCCGGGCCAGACGGAACTGCGCGTCGTCCGCGACAACTCCGTGCTCATCCGCCACTCGGTCGAGGATGTGCTGTTCGAGCTCATCCTCGGCGCCATCCTCACGGTCGTCATCGTGATGCTCTTCCTGAACGACTGGAAGGCGACGGCGATCACGGCGATGTCGCTGCCGGTGTCGGTGATTTCGGCGTTCATCATCATGCGGGCGATGGGGTTCACCGTGAACGTCATCACCCTGATGGCGCTCTCGCTCTCCATCGGCATTCTGATTGACGACGCGATCGTCGTCATCGAGAACGTCGTCCGCCACCGCGAGATGAAGGAGGATCACTTCACCGCGGCGCGCAACGGCACGCACGAGATCATCCTCGCGGTGATGGCGACGACGTTCTCGATCGTCGCCGTCTTCGTGCCGGTGGCGTTCATGGGCGGCATCATCGGGCGGTTCTTCTACGCCTTCGGGCTGACCGTGGCGTGGGCCGTGCTCGTCTCGCTGTTCGTGTCGTTCACGCTCACGCCGATGCTCAGCGCCTGGTGGGGCGTCGATCCGCACCACCACGGCGAGAGCGCCGGCAACGCGCTGACCCGCGCCATCGCCAGGTTCAACATCTGGTTCGACCGCATTTCGCAGGGCTATCGGGCGATCATCGAGTGGGCGCTGATGCACCGGCGCCAGACGCTGGTCATCGCCGCGGTGAGCCTGGTGGCGGCGTTCGCGCTGGTGCCGTTCATCGGCGGCGAGTTCGCGCCGCAGTCCGACAACAGCGAGTTCCAGGTGAACTTCGAGACCCCGGAGGGGTCGAGCCTGGCGCAGACGCAGGCCAAGGCCGAGCAGGTGATCGCGACGCTCCGGGCGATGCCGGAGGTCGCGTACAGCTACACCACGGTCGGCGCCGGCCCCACCGGCACCGTGCGCGCCGGCGAGATCTACGTCCGGCTCGTGCCGCCCGCCGAACGGTCGCTCAAGGCGAACGAACTGATGATGGTCGCCCGCGAGCGGCTCGGCCGGCTGTACGGCGTGCGCACCTTCGTGCAGGCGCCCGGCATGTCGGGCATGAGCCGCGCGCCGCTGCAGGTGGAACTGCGCGGACCCGACATGGGCGAACTCCAGCGCCTCTCGACGATCCTCACCGACTCCATCGCACACCTCCCCGGCATTGTGGACGTCAAGTCGTCACTCGGCGACCCCAAGCCCGAGCTGCGCGTCGACATCAATCGCGAGTCCGCCAACCAGATCGGCCTCGACATCGGCTCGATCTCGGCGACGATGCGCCCCCTGTTTGCCGGTGAAGTCGCCACGCGGTGGGAAGATCCCACCGGCGAGGAACGCGACGTCCGCCTGCAGGTCGCGCCCGAGCTGCGCCGCTCGGTCGCCGACGTGAGCGCCATGCCCGTGCCCACGGCCAAGGCCGGCCCCAACGGCGTCACCTATGCGCGGCTTGGTGACATCGCGCAGGTCACCGTGTCGAGCGCCCCGGCGCAGATTGACCGGACGCGCCTGGAGCGCGTCGTCACGATCTCCGGCAACATGGTACCCGGCTACTCGCTCTCCGAGGCGTCGGCCGCCATTCAGGCGAAGTCGGCGCAGATCGCGATGCCGCCGGGCTATTCGGTCGCCCTCGCCGGTGAAACGGAAATGCTCGCCGAGACGGCCGGTTACGTGGTGGAGGCCATCGTCCTCGCGGTCATCCTCATCTTCCTCATTCTCGCGTCGCAGTTCGAGTCGTTCACGCACCCGGTGGCCATCATGCTGTCGCTCCCGCTGTCGCTCGTGGGCGTCCTGCTCGCGCTGCTGCTGACGCGTTCGACCCTGAGCATGATGTCGATGATCGGCGTGATCATGCTGATGGGCCTCGTGACGAAGAACGCCATTCTGCTCGTGGACAACGCCAACGAGAAGCGGCGCAGCGGGATGCACCGGTTCAACGCGCTCGTCGAGGCGGGGGCGGTGCGGCTGCGCCCGATCATGATGACGACGCTCGCGATGATCGCCGGCATGCTCCCCATCGCGCTCGCCCTCGGCGAGGGCGGCGAGTTCCGCGCCCCGATGGCCCGCGCGGTCATCGGCGGGCTCATCACCTCCACGGCGCTGACGCTGATCGTCGTCCCGGTGGCCTACAGCTACCTCGACGACTTCGGTGCCTGGGTGCACCGGCGGTTTGTGTCGGAGCAGCGCGAGATGGAGATTACCGCCGAGCAGCAGGCGTCGGGGCTGCGGCATACATTGACGGGAGACTGAGCACCCCGCGCCGGGCAGAGCGGAGGAACGACCGTGAACGGGCCGAACAAGCAGGAGCGCATTCAACGAGCGCTCTACCACATCCTGGATGCGACGACGAGAAGCCGCACGCTTGACGAGCTCCTGCTGCGTATTCACGAGCAGGTGCAGACCGTCATGCAGGCGTCGAACTTCTTTGTGACGATGTACGATCCGTCCAGCGATCGGTACTCGTTCCTCTACCACGTCGACGAGTACGACACGGTGACGCTGAACTCGCCCGTCGACCTCAGCGGCGGATTCACCGACCTGGTGCGCAAGCGGGGCGAGCCGATCCTCGGGCACCGCGAGGATGTGCAGGAACTGCTCGAGGCCAAGACCGTGCGCATCCTCGGCAAGGAAGCCGAGTCGTGGCTGGGCATGCCGTTCCGTGCCGGCGATGACGTGGGCGTCGTCGTGGTGCAGAGCTACGCCCGCGGCACGCGCTATACCGCCAGCGACGAGGACGCGCTGAAGGTCATCTGTGGCCAGATCGGACTGGCCATCGAGCGCAAACGGTCGGCCGACGAGACGGCGAAACGGCAGCAGCTGCTGGATCGCATCCTCGACAACGTGAGCATGGGCTTCGCCATCAATCACACGGTGACCGGTCAGGTGCTCTACGTCAACGACGCCTTTCCGCGCGCGTACCGCATCTCGCGCGCGGACTGCGCCAACATGGGCGCCTTCTTCAAGGCGGTGTACGGGCGGCATCCGGAGCTCGGGCAGCGCATCCTCGCCGACGTGCAGAGCGGCGATCCCGCTCGCATGGCGTGGGAAGACATCGAGATGGTCGGCACCGACGGCGAGACGTTCTATGTGTCGGCGAGCAACATCCCGCTTCCCGAGCAGCAGCTCATGATTTCCACCGTGCTCGACGTGACCGCGCAGAAGCGCCTGCGCGACAAGCAGGCCGAGCTCGAGTCCCGACTGCAGATGACCGCGCGGCTCGAGAGCGTCGGCGTTCTCGCCGGCGGCATCGCGCACGACTTCAACAATCTGCTCACCGCCATTCTGGGCAATCTCAATCTTGCCGCGGACGAAGCGGACGCCGCGGAGCGGAGCGTCTACCTGGAGCACGCGGCGCGCGCCTGCCTCGATGCCACTCACCTGACGCATCAGCTGCTCACGTTCGCCAAGGGCGGCGAGCCGGTGCTCCGGGTCGCGCACATCGCCAACCTGGTACGGGAAACGGTCGACTTCTCCCTCAGCGGCTCCAACGTCAAGGCCGACGTGCACGTGGAGGAAGGCCTGAGCGCGGTCGAGGTGGACGAGGGCCAGCTCAAGCAGGTGCTGCACAATCTTGTCCTCAACGCGCAGCAGGCCATGCCCGAGGGCGGCCGCATCACGGTGCGGGCATCCAACGCCTCGCGGAGTGATCCGGCGTCCGGCGCACAAGAACGGACCGTGCGCATCGCCGTGCGTGACACCGGCCCGGGCATCGCCGCCGCGGACCTGTCGAGGATCTTCGAGCCGTTCTTCACGACCAAGAAGAAGGGGCACGGCACGGGCCTTGGGCTGGCGACGGCCTATTCGATCATTCGCCGGCACAACGGCACGCTGTCCGTTACGTCGGCGCCGGGCCACGGCGCTGAGTTTGTCATCGAACTGCCCGCGTCGACTGCCGCGCCGGCGGCGACCATGGAGCCCAAAGGGATGGCCGTTGCCGGGGCAAACCGACGCATATTGGTCATGGACGATGAGCCGGAAATTCGTCACATCGTCGTGCGCATTCTCAAGTCGAGCGGCTTCGACGCCGTCGCCGTGGCCGACGGCGCCGCCGCGCTGGAGCTGTACGAGGAGGCGCTCCGGAGCCAGCAACCGTTCGCGGCCGTGATCCTCGACCTCACCATTCCGGGCGGCCTCGGCGGCCGGGCGACCGTTGCCGGCCTCAAGGCGCTCGACGCAAATGTGCGGGCCATCGTGTCGAGCGGGTACAGCGACACGCACGAGGCCTCGTCGTACCAGGAGCAGGGATTCGTGGCCTCGCTCCAGAAGCCCTATACGCGCGACGACTTGATCGGCACCGTGGCGCGCGTGGTGGGCGAGTGAGCGAGTTCGCACTCTACCTCCGCATGGGGTACCACCACATCGCGTCGATCGGCGCGTGGGACCACATCCTGTTCGTCGCCGCGCTAACCGCGGCGTACGGTGTGCACGAGTGGAAGCGCATCGCGGTGCTTGTCACCGCCTTCACCCTCGGCCACTCGACCACGCTCGCGCTCGCAACGCTCAACGTGGTGACCGTGAGCCCGCGCATCGTCGAGCCGCTGATCGCGGCGACCATCGTCTTTATGGCGTTTGCGGCCATCGGCGACCAGCTGGTGCCGCCGTCAGATTCCGCGCGCACCGCCGCCATGCGGCGGCGTTACGTGACCGCCGGCCTGTTCGGCCTCATTCACGGACTCGGCTTCGCCAGCGCGCTCCGCGCCCTGCTCGGCGCCGAGTCGTCCATCGCGGTGCCGCTCTTTGCGTTCAACCTCGGCCTCGAGGCGGGGCAGGTGCTCATCGTGAGCGTCTTCTTTGCGCTCGGCATCGCGGCGGACCGCTGGCTCCATGTCAGGCGCCGCGACTGGGTGCTCATTCTCTCCGGCGCTGCCGCCGGCATCGGCCTGACGCTCCTGGTGGACCGCCTCACCAACGCCGCGTAGGCGCCCCTCGTTTTACATAGATGTGGCAGACATCTGCCATCCGCCATCCGCCATCAGTAGAGAGCCGCCATGATCCCGCGCCGCACCCTGCATCTGCTCGCGCTCTGCACCCTCTCCGCGCCCCTAGCTGCCCAACGCGGCGGCCCGCCGATCACCACGCCGCCGCAGTGGCTCAACGCCGACACGACCAGGAAGACCAACCAGTCCAACTTCCGTGGCATTGAGCAGTGGCCGACGCCAAATGAGTACCGCACGGCGAGCGGATCGCCGGGCCCCAAGTACTGGCAGCAGAAGGTGGACTATGTGATCCGCGCGTCGCTCGACACGGTGAAGCATGAGATCACCGGCACCGAGCGCGTGACCTACCACAACAACTCGCCCAACGCCCTGCCCTATATCTGGTTCCAGCTCGATCAGAACGTCGAGCGCCCCGACTCGCGCGCCCAGTTGTCGGCGCGGCCGCTCCCGCGCGGCTTGGCGCAGATGTCGGGGCAGGCGTTGCGCCTGCTTGACCTGACCGGCGAGGAGGCGCGGAAGCTTGGCAGCCGCATCATCCGTGTCAGCGCTATCGGCGCCGGCGGCGCGCGGCGCGCGGCGCCGTATTTCGTGAACGGCACGTCCATGCGCATCGAGCTCGCCGCGCCGGTCGCTAGCGGCCAGTCGACGCAGCTCGAGATCGAATGGGCGTATGTGGTGCCCGAAATCGGGCGCAACACGCAGCGCAACGCGCGCGACAAGGTGAAGGACGGCTGGGAGTACGAGATCGCCCAGTGGTACCCGCGCGCCGCCGTCTACGACGATGTCAGCGGCTGGACCAACGACCAGTTCTACTCGCAGGGCGAGTTCTATCAGGAGTTCGGCGACTTCGACGTCACCGTGACGGTGCCGCACGATCACATCGTGCGCGCCACCGGCGTCCTGCAGAATCCCAACGACGTGCTCACCGCCACGCAGCGGGAGCGCCTGCAAAAGGCGTGGACCTCGGATGAGCCGGTCTTCATTGTGCGCCCCGACGAGGTCGCCAAGCCCTCGGCGCGGCCGGCCGGCGCGCAGCCGCTGAGCTGGCACTTCACCGCGCGGAATGTGCGCGACTTCGCGTGGGCCAGCTCCAAGACCTTCATCTGGGACGCGATGGGCTTCCGTTACCAGCAGGGCGGCCGGCTCATTGAACTCCACTCGGTCTACCCGCGCGACGCCATGCCGCTGTGGGATCAGTACAGCACCAAGGCCATCAAGCAGACGATGGTCACCTACGGGCGGATGGTGATTGAGTACCCGTATCCGGTGGCCAGCAACGTGCACGGCTCGGTGGGCGGCATGGAATACCCGATGATCGCCTTCTGCGGCGCGCGCCCCCGCCCCGACGGCACGTTCGACCCGTCGCTCAAGTGGCGGCTCATCTCGGTGACCATCCACGAGGTCGGGCACAACTGGTTCCCGATGATCCTCGCCTCCGACGAGCGGCGCTGGGGATGGATGGACGAGGGGATGAACTCGTTCGTGCAGTACTACGCCGAGAAGGACTGGGATCCCGCCTATCCGTCAAACCGCGGGCCGGCGCCCAAGATCGTCGACTACTTCAAGGAAGTCGCGCAGGTGCCGATGATGACCGAGTCGGACCTCGTGTATGCCAACTACAGCCCGCAGGCGTACGCCAAGCCGGCCGCCACGCTGGTGATGCTCCGCGAGCAGGTGCTGGATCCGGCACAGTTCGACCGCGCCTTCCACGAATACGCGCAAAAGTGGGTCTTCAAGAAACCGCAGCCGGCCGACTTCTTCCGGACCATCGTGAATGGCGCCGGCGAGAACCTCAACTGGTGGTGGCGCGGCATCTTCTACACCACGTACGCGAACGACCAGGCGCTCGGTGGGGTACAGACGCAGAACGCCGTCGACATCACGGGCAACACGGCGCGCGGGAAGTTCTATCATACGATCACCGTTGACCAGAAGGGCGGGCTGGTGATGCCCATTCAGCTTGGGGTCACGTACAGCGACGGCTCGACCGCGCTGATCAAGCTTCCTGCCGATGTCTGGCGCTTCAACGAGAAGTCGTTCACGTACGGGTTCTTTGCCAATCAGGAGCTGTCGCAGGTGATTATCGACCCCAACGAGGTCTTCGCCGACGTGAACCGCGCCAACAACGCGTGGAAGCCGGTGGCACGGGTGCAGCCGTGATCCGTGCGCTCGCTGCGCTGCTCCTCGTCGCCTCAACGCCGGCGCGCTCCGCGCCGGCGCACCCGGCGCCAGCCGCCGTGCCGCACGACCTGCACGTTGCGCACACGCGGATGGTGATCGAGGGCAACGCCGTCGTGGCGCGCGTGCGGATGTTCCGCGACGATCTGGAGAAGGCGCTCAAACGGAAGATCACCGACGATGCCGCGTCGCGGGCGGCGGTGTCGGCGTACGTCACCCAGCACTTCCTCGTCCGGGCCGAAGGGGCCGAGCTGACCGGCGAGGTGCTCGACGGCGGCGGCGACGTGGACAACGAGCAGCCCATCTGGTGGGTGCTCGTGCAGTGGAAGGCGCCCAAGCCGGTGAAGACGCTCGGCGTGCGCGTCCACCTGATGTTCGAGACGTTCAACGACCAGCAGAACACGGTGCTCGTCGCGAAGCAGCCTGGCGACGAGCGACGCGGCCTCTACTTTCAGGCCGGCGACCGAGCGGAGCAGGTGCTGACGTTCTAGGGCAGCGTGTCCCGCAGCACCGCGCGGTTGCTCCGGTACGGCGCGAACCCCGTTCCCCAGTCGACGCTCAGCACCTCGAGCCACATCCGACCGCCGTCCACGTTGACGACCACGAAGTGGTACGGGTTGTCGCCGGGGTTCATACCCGGTCGCACGAGGTGGTCGACGCGCGCCGAGTCGGCGCCGCTGGCGGCGATGTAGGGGCGCAGGTCGGGTTCGCCTCGATAACCATACAGCGGCGCGCCGCCGCCCCCCGTCACGAGCTGGTCCATGCGACGGCGCGTCCCCTGCGCATCGCGGTAGCGCTCCACCCAGTGCTCGAAGAAGTGCTCGTGCCCGGTGACGAGCAGCTGCACGCCGTGCTTGCGGAACAGCGGCATCCACTTGTCACGCACCGCCACCGTGGGCCGCTCGATGTTCGCTCCGCCGTGCGGGCCCGACGAGTACGCGGGGTGATGGAAGAACGCCACGATGTTCACGTAGCGGCTGCGGTCGAGCCCCTCGAGCTGCGTGCGCGCCCACGCGAACTGCGTCGAGTCGGCCGCGATGTTTGAGTCGAAGGCCAGCACGAAGGTGTTGCCGAACCCGAACGCGTACGTCGGATAACCCGCCAGCCGGCGCGTTGCCCCGTCCGGCGGAATGAGCTGCGCCACGGCCCGCAGGTAGTTGGCCAGCCCCTCCTTGCGCGCGGGGTTCTCCAGCTCGGCCGCGCTGGTCACATCGTGGTTGCCGGGGGCGAGGAAATACGGCAGTCCGCCCTCGATAGTGAGGCGGTTGATCAGCCCGGTGAAGCTCTTGTTCCATTGGCGCGGATCGCGTCCGTTCACCACCGCGTCGCCGCTCTGCAGGATGAACTTGATCGGTGACGCGCTGGTGGCGCGCTGCGCGATCACGCGCAGCATGGCGTCGACGATGAGCGAATGCTCGTACTGCACCTCAGTGCCGTCGCGCCGCCCGCGAGTGTCGCCGTAGGCGATAAACGAAAAGCGCGTCACGCCGGCGCTCGCCGCCTCCGCCGGCATCGGCTGCTTCGGCGGCACGATGGCCCGCACGGTGTCCGGCGCCGCGGCCGCCGGCTCCACGGGCACCGAACGAACGGGCCGGGCGGGCGACACCTGCGCGGGCACGGCGTTGGCCAGCAACGCGAGCGTGACGCCGCAGCGCACGGCGGTGGAAACGAACGAGAGACGGCGGAGCATAGGGCAGATCTCCTGATCAGGATGGCATCGCCAGACCGCTCTGGACCGACGCGTGCGACGCGCGAAAGCTCATCACGACGGGGCCCCCGCGCCAGCGGGACTGGCTCCGCGGCGACACTTCGCAGAGGTTCAATTGCACCCGGATTACCCGGTTCCCGTCACACGCACCATCGCGGAGCGTCCCATGAAGGTTCGCCAGTTCGCACACGCCACCCGACTCGTCCAATCGGCCGCCGTTGCCGCGCTTGTCGTGAGCGCCGCGTCGCTCGCCGCGCAGCAGCCCGCCCCGCTCAAGTACCCGGCCACCGCCACCGTGCCGCACGCGGATGATTACCACGGCACCAAGGTCGCCGATCCCTTCCGCTGGCTCGAAGACGACACCGCCAGCGCGGTCAAGAAGTGGGTCGGCGAACAGAACGCCGTCACCTTCGGCTTCCTCGGCAAGATCCCGTACCGCGGCGCGCTGCTCGAGCGGCTCAAGGATCTCTCCAACTACCCGCGCATCTCGTCCCCGTCGCGCCGCAAAGGATGGGTGATCACCACCAAGAACAGCGGCCTGCAGAACCAGTCGGTGTACTACCTGCAGCGCGGTCTCGACGGCAAGGAAGAGGTGCTCATCGACCCCAATACGCTGACGGCCGACGGAACCACCCGCGTGGGCGGCTTCACGTTTGACGACGCCGGCAAGCACCTCGCCTACACGCTGTCGCGCGCCGGCTCCGATTGGCAGGAGATCCACGTGATGGATCCGGTCACCAAGAAGGATCTCCCCGATCTGGTCCGCTGGGTGAAGGTCTCCGGGATTGCCTGGTACAAGAACGGATTCTTCTACTCGCGTTATCCGACGCCCGCCGACACCACCAAGGCGCTGAGCGGCGTCAACGAGAACCACCAGGTCTTCTATCACACGCTCGGCACGCCGCAGTCGCAGGACCAGCTCGTCTTTGAGGATGCCGCCCACCCGCAGCGCTTCCACACGGTCGACGTGACCGACGACCAGCGCTTCCTGCTCCTCACCATCTCCGACCGCGGACAGGGTGCCGACGGCAATGCGCTCTGGGTGCGCGACCTCGCCGCCGGTGATCCGGGCTGGCGCAAGGTTGTCACCGGCTTTGCCAAGCAGTTCGGTGTGATCGACAACGACGGCGGCGCCCTGCTGGTGCAGACCAACGCCGGCGCTCCCAACAATCGCGTCGTGCGCATCGATCCCAGGGCGCCAGCCGAGTCCAACTGGAAGACCATCATTCCCGAGCAGAAGGAAGTGCTCGAGGGGATCGCCAATGTCGGCGGCCACCTTTTTGCGTCGTACCTCAAGGACGTGACGAGCCAGATCGTCGAGTACGCCTACGACGGCACCAGGGTGCGCGACGTCGTTCTGCCGGGGGTCGGCACGGCGGGGTTCAGCGGCGGAGAGCGCGGCGACACCGACGAGTTCTTCTCCTTCAGCAGCTTCACCGCGCCGCCCACCACGTACCGCTACGATATCGCCACCGGCAAGAGCACGCTGTATCGCGCGACCAAGCTCTCGTTTGATCCGTCGCAGTTCGAGACTAGGCAGGTCTTCGCCACCTCGAAGGACGGCACGAAGGTGCCGATGTTCATCGTCGCCAAGAAGGGACTCAAGCTCGACGGCCGCAACCCGACGCTCGTCTACGGCTACGGCGGATTCAACATCTCCACCCTCCCCGGCTTCAGCGCCACGCGCATCGCCTGGCTCGAGCAGGGTGGCGTGTACGTGTCGGTCAACATGCGCGGCGGCGGCGAATACGGCGAAGCGTGGCACGAAGCCGGCATGAAGGGGAACAAGCAGAACGTCTTTGACGACTTCGTTGCCGCCGGCGAGTGGATGATCGCCAACAAGTACACCACCAAGGACAAGCTGGTGATGCAGGGCGGCTCCAACGGCGGTCTGCTCGTGGGCGCCATCATGACGCAGCGCCCCGACCTGTTCAAGGTGGCGCTCCCCGCCGTGGGTGTCATGGACATGCTCCGCTTCCAGAAGTTTACCATCGGCTGGAACTGGGTTGCCGACTACGGCTCCAGCGACAACGCCGCGGACTTCGCCTATCTCATCAAGTATTCGCCGCTGCAGAATCTCAAGGACGGCGTGTCATACCCGGCGACGCTCGTCACCACCGCCGACCACGATGACCGCGTCGTGCCGGCGCACTCGTTCAAGTTCGCGGCGCGGCTGCAGCAGGCGCATCGCGGCGCCAACCCGGTGCTCATCCGCATCGAGACGTCCAGCGGCCACGGCAGCTCGTCGCTGACCAAGGCGCTGGAAGTCACGGCCGACCAGTACGCCTTCTCGTGGTTCAACCTCGGCGTCACCCCGAAGTTCAGCGAGAAGCCGAAGATCATTCCGTAAAGCGTGTCTGAGACAGACAACGCGGGCCGCGCGAAGCGCGGCCCGCGTTGTCGTTCCATCAGCGTCGTCTAGGCGGGTGTGACCGCCGCCAGTTTGGCGTGGCGGCCAACGCCAAAGACCACCCCGCTGCCCGCGGCGAGCAGTGCCCCGACCAGAATGTCCGACGGGCGGTGCTGCCACGTGGCCGCAATGCCCACTGTACCCACCAACTCCGCGGGAATCAGCCAGATGAGCCAACGCGGCCGATGGTACGCGAACGCCCAGACAATCAGCACGGGCATCAGAATGTGACCGGCTGGAAAGATGTGCACCGGCAGGTCCGCGCGGTCCATCACCGCGAACGGCCAGTCCCACCACGCACTCGGCGCACCGGGACGCGGCATCGACGTCGGATACGCCAGCCAGATGGCGAACGTCGCCGCCAGCGAGAGGAAATACGCCTTGAACACCGCGTGCCGCAGCGGCGTGTCGGTGATGAACATCGCCAGCAGGTAGCTGACGACCACCTGCAGCAGGTAGGGGATCGTCAGAATCGGCAGGAACGGCACCCAGGCCGGCATCGCCACTTCCACCGGCGACGTCACCAGACGGCAAGTCACGAAATACGCCAGGCCGCAGAAGAGACCCAGGACGGTGTACAGCAGAATTTCGCGGCGGCTCAAAGACATGGAGGCGCATTCTAGCAGAAGCACGCCCCTTTTGCCGCCCACGACGCTATTATATGTTTATAGCTATTCAGTTATTCGCTCTCCAACCACCGCCGTTCGCACGCCGCCATGCCGAGCTACGAGTTCATCTGCCGCGAGTGCGGCGCCCCCTACGAAGCGCGCCTGTCGATGTCGGCCTACGC
>JACPFW010000017.1 GCA_016182795.1 Gemmatimonadota bacterium | reverse complement strand
GGTGGTCGGGATGATTCACTCGTTCGACGTGCTCGAGCGGCCCACGGCGCCGGCGGCGCGCATCCGGCGCGTCAGCGCGGCCTCGCCGGACCTCCCGTGCATCGATCTCCTGCGCATCATGTTGCGCGAGCGCCGCCATCTGGCGATCGTGCGCGATGCGTCGGGGCGCACCCTGGGCCTGGCGACGCTCGAGGATCTGGTGGAGGAACTGGTGGGCGACATTCACGATGAGCACGATGACGACGCCGTGGGGCGGGCAGGGACGTGAGCTCGGTCTCCCTGCCGCAGGACGCGCCGCGCGCGCTGCACACGCTGCTGGCCGACTTCACCGCCGGGCGCAAGGCGGCGCTGGCGCGCGCCGTCTCCATGGTGGAGGATCAGCGCGTCGGCGCCGATTTGCTGCTCGCCGCGCTGCACCCGCGTGTCGGACGGGCGCGGCGCATCGGGCTCACCGGCCCGCCGGGGGCGGGCAAGAGCACACTCACCACGCGCATCGCGGCATCGCTGCGCGAGCAGGGCCTCACGGTGGGCATCGTGGCGGTCGACCCGACGTCGCCGTTCTCGGGCGGCGCCCTGCTCGGAGACCGCGTGCGCATGGAGTCGGTGGCGCTCGATCCGGGCGTCTTCATTCGCTCGATGGCCACCCGCGGGTCGCTCGGCGGACTTGCCGGCACCACGCGCGAAGTGTGCGACGTGCTTGATGCGTTCGGCCTCGACCGCATTCTCATTGAGACGGTCGGCGTCGGACAGAGCGAACTGGATATTGCGCGCACGGCGGACACGTCGCTGCTGGTGCTCGTGCCCGAGGCCGGCGATTCCATCCAGACGCTCAAGGCGGGGCTGATGGAGATCGCCGATGTCTTCGTCGTCAACAAGGCCGACCGTCCGGGTGCCGACCGCCTGCGCAACGACATCGAGCTGATGCTCGGCCTGCGCAGCGGTCGCTTCCTCAAGAACGTCCCCGCGCACCACGGCGTCGATCTGCGGGCCGCCGGTGCGCGAGCGGCCGGCGCGGCCGACGCCACGCATGCGCCTGCGGCCAACGCGCCCGACGCGTGGAGCCAGCCCGTGTTGCGCGCGGTGGGCACCACGGGAGAGGGGCTGCCCGAGATGCTGGCCGCGCTCGATGCGCACTATGCATATCTTGAGCGGAGCGGCGAACTCGACGTGCGCCGGCGCGCCCGGTTGCGCGAGCGCGTCAAGGACGTCGTCTTTCAGCGGCTCGCGCGCCGCCTGTGGCTGGACCGACCGACTATCGCCTGGATCGATGAGCAGGTGGCGGATCTCGCCACCGGCCGCACTACTCCTTATGCTGTCGCGGACGCGCTGCTGCGCCGCAGTGGCTCCCTGATGACCGGAGAACCCGCATGACCACGCCATCCGACCTCGAAGGCTCGCTCGACGCCATGCGCGCCGAGCTGGAGCAGCTGCGCGCGGAGGTCGCCCGCTGGCAGGCGCGATTCGCGCGCGGCGAGAAGCGCGACCTGGCCTGGACCAACTCGGCTGCCGAAGTCGCTCCGTTGTACACGGCGCTCGATCTCGAGGGTTCCGGTGGCACCGCGTTTGAAGTGCCGGGCGAGTTCCCGTTCACGCGCGGCATCCATCCCACCGGCTATCGCGGCAAGCTGTGGACGATGCGCCAGTTTGCCGGCTTCGGCTCGGCGCGCGAAACGAACCAGCGGTACAAGTTCCTGCTCGGCCGCGGCACGACCGGCCTGTCGGTGGCGTTCGATTTCCCCACGTTGATGGGCTACGACTCCGACCACGCGCGCTCGGAAGGCGAGGTGGGCAAGTGCGGCGTGGCCATCAGCTCGCTGGCCGATATGGAGACGCTGTTCGACGGCATCCCGCTCGATCAGGTCTCGACGTCGATGACGATCAACGGCCCGGCGATCATTCTCTGGTGCTTCTACATCGCCGCCGCCGAAAAGCAGGGCGTGTCGAGCGAGAAGCTGCGCGGCACGATTCAGAACGACATCCTCAAGGAGTACATGGCGCAGCATGCGTGGTGCTTTCCCATTGAGCCCGCGCTGCGCCTGATCGTCGATTGTTTTGAGTGGGGCACCACGCACGCGCCGCAGTGGAATACGGTGTCCATTTCCGGCTACCACATCCGCGAGGCCGGAGCGACGGCGGCGCAGGAACTGGCCTTCACGCTGGCTGACGGCTTCACCTATGTGGAGCGGGGCATCGCCCGCGGGCTCGATATCGATGAGTTCGCGCCGCGGCTGTCGTTCTTCTGGGACATTCACAACGATTTCTTCGAGGAGATCGCCAAGCTGCGCGCCGCGCGCCGCATCTGGGCGCGCCACATGAAGGAGCGCTACGGCGCCAAGAACCCGCGCAGCTGGGTCATGCGCTTCCACTCGCAGACGGCGGGCGTCACGCTCACGGCGCAGCAGCCAATGAACAACGTGGTGCGCGTCGCCTATCAGGGGCTGGCCGCCGTGCTAGGCGGAACGCAGTCGCTGCATACCAACTCCATGGACGAGACGCTGGCGCTTCCCACCGAACACGCCGTGGAGGTGGCCCTGCGCACGCAGCAGGTGCTGGCCTACGAGACCGGCGTGGCGTCGGTGATCGACCCGCTTGGCGGGTCGTACTACGTCGAGAAGCTCACGGATGACCTCGAGCGCGAAGCCGAGGCGCTGTTTGCGCAGATCGAGGAGCAGGGCGGGGTGGTGCGCGGGCTCGAGGATGGCTGGTTCCAGAAGCGCATCGCCGAGAGCGCCGCGCGCCAACAGTGGGAGATCGAACAGCACCGCAAGTTGGTGGTCGGCGTCAATGAGTTCACGACCGACGAGACACTGACGATCCCGCTCCTCAAGATCGACGAATCGGCGGCCACGGAGCAGACGGCGGCGCTGACGCGCCTGCGCCAGACGCGCGACAACGCGCTGGTGCAGCAGCGGCTCGACGCGCTGCGCGCCGCGGCGCGCGGCAGCGAGAACACCGTGCCCTACATCCTCGACTGCGCGCGGGCGTACGCCACGCTCTACGAGATCCGCGCCGCGCTTGAGGACGTGTTTGGCGCGTACCGCGAGCCGGTCTTCTTTTGAGTCGCGCATCCGCCACGGCGCACGCCGACTGGTGGCGCGGCTACTTTGACGCCGGCTACCTGCGCGAGTACGAGCCGCTCTTCAATCTCGAAGAAGATCGGCACCAGGTGGCGCGCCTGCTCGATCTCCTCGCGCTCCCCTCGGGCGCCCGCGTCCTCGACTGCCCGTGTGGCCAGGGACGGCACGCGCATCTGCTGGCCGAAGCCGGCTTCGATGTGGATGGCGTGGACTACTCGGCGCCGCTGCTCTCGCGCGCCAAGGCGCGCGGAACGGGCCGCACGCTCCGCTACACGAAGGCTGACATGCGCCGCCTTCCCGCGCGCTGGACCGGGCGGTTCGACGCGGTTGTGAATCTTTTCACTAGCTTCGGCTTCTTCGCCGACCCGGCCGACGACGCGCGCGTGCTGCGCGAGTTCGCGCGTGTGCTCACCCCCGGCGGCGTGCTCATCTGGCATGGCGGCGACCGCGACGGCGTAATGGCCAAGTTCGTCTCGCGCGACTGGTGGACCACGTCCGACGGCACGCTCGTCGCGCAGGAGCGCCACTTCGATCCGCTGACCGGTTTCCTCACCGTCGAGTCGTGCTGGCGCGGCCCGCGCGTGCGCGAGGACCGCGTGCATCGCATTCGTCTCTACACGCCGTCACAGCTCGCCGAGTTGATGCGCGACGCCGGCCTGGTGGTGGAGCAGGCCTTCGACAGCTTCACCGACCATGAGCTCAGTCGCCGCAGCAGCGAGATGTTGCTCGTGGCCCGCAAGGAACCGGCCTGACGGCCGCGTGACCGCGCGCGAACCGCGCGCCACACCCCCCGGAGGTCCCGACGATGGGCACTAGAGACAAGCGCGTGGATGCCTACATCGCAGAGGCCCAACCGTTCGCCCGGCCTATTCTCGAGCAGCTGCGCGCCACGGTGCACACGGCATCGCCCGACGTGGACGAGGCCATCAAGTGGGGCATGCCGTTCTTTACCAGCGGCGGGCGACTGCTCGCGAACATGGCAGCGTTCACGGCGCACGCGGCGTTCGGTTTCTTCCGTGCCGACGACGTGATGGGGGCCGGCAAGGCGGAGCGCGATGCGATGGGGAGCTTTGGCCGTATCACGAGCGTCCGGGACCTTCCGCCTCGCTCGGCGATCATCGCGTGGGTGCGCCGCGCAGTGAAGCTAGCCGCCGAGGGACCCAGGCCAGCGGCTCAGCGGCGCGCGGCCAAGCCGACGCCGAAGGTGCCGGCCGCGCTCGCCGCCGCGATCAAGACGGATGCGACACTGCGCGCGCAGTGGGCCGCCTTCACGCCGGGCAAGCGGCGCGAGTACCTCGCCTGGATTGCCGAGGCCAAGCAGCCGGCCACCCGCGCGCGCCGCGTGGCCACGACTATCGCCCAGGTGAAGCAGGGCAAGTCGCAGAACTGGCGCTACGAAACGAAACGCGGGTGAGCTAGTACGGCGCCTTCACGACGGCCGCGACGTCGAGTGTTCGGCCGCCCGCGAACGTCAGCGTAATCGGCAGCGAATCGCCGGCTGAGAGCTTGCGACGCAGCCCGTTCACCATCAGATGGCGGGCGTTCTCGGCGAACACCAGCGAATCGCCGGCGACGACGGGCGCCGAATCGACCGGCATCATGTGCACCATGCCGTCCATTTCGTGCGTCATATGCATCGTCACCGACTCGGCGAGCGGAGAAGACGCGCCGGTGAGGGTCACGGCGGCCGACTCGGGGTTGGCGAGCACCAGGTACGCGGCGGTCACCATGCCCGAATCGGCGGATCGCGCCCAGGCGTCGTGCACGCTGAGCGACGCGGGCACGGCGGGTGGCGCGGAACCGCCGCACGCGGCGGCGAGCAGGACAGCGAGGACGGTCAGGCGATACGACATGGCTCTGGCACCAGGCTTTCGCGACGAGGGAGTGGCGCGCGGCGTGGGGGGCGCGCAGCCACCGTCAAACTTACTTCGACTCGCCGCCAAACGCCGTCTTCACGCCACCCAACAAGTCCATCGTCACCGGCACAATCGTGCCATTGCCGTTGCCGGTCATCTCCGTCAGCGTCTGCAGGTAGCGCAGCTGCAGCGCCGGCGGGTTGTTGCGAATGATCACCGCGGCCTTGCCTAGCGTTTCGGCGGCCAGGAACTCGCCGTCGGCGCGAATCACCTTGGCGCGCTTCTCGCGTTCGGCCTCGGCCTGTGCGGCCATCGAGCGCTGCATCGTTTCCGGCAGCAGCACGTCCTTGACCTCGACCACGCCGACCTTCACGCCCCACGGCTCCGTGTGGTGGTCGATGATGGCGGCCAGCTTCTGGTTGATCTTGTCTCGCTGGGCGAGCAGTTCGTCGAGCTCCGACTGGCCGAGCACGCTCCGCAGCGTCGTCAGCGCAATCTGCGACGTCGCCTTGACGTAGTGCTCCACCTGGATGAGCGCCTTGGCGCAGTCGACGACCTGGAAGTAGACCACCGCGTCCACCTTGATCGTCACGTTGTCGCGCGTGATCAGTTCCTGCGGCTCGACCGTCATCGTCACCACGCGGGTGTCGATCTTGTACATCTTGTCGACCAGCGGAATGATGAACTTCAGCCCCGGCGTCCGCACCCCGACCAACCGGCCGAAGCGCAGCACCACGCCGCCCTCGAACTGCTTCACGATCCGCACGCCATACTTCACGAGGAAGATGATGACGGCGGCGGCGATGATGTACTTGATTGTGTTGGCGTCCATGCCAGCGTCTCCGGATTTGTATGTCACACCAGCGGTTACGACGTGAATTTTGACCAGCCCTTCAACGGCTGCCGCACCGGCGGCGTCTCCTTCATCCACTCCTTCGGGAACGACTCCACGCCGCCCCACAGGGGGAGCAGGCGCGAAAAAACGAAGATCACGACGAACGGCAGACACAGGATCACGGCGCCGGCGATGAGTCCCTCGCGCCCGTAGAGATCGACCTGGAAGTTCAGGAATCCGCGCAGGCTCTTCGAGAACATCTGCCCGCCCATCACCACGTTCCACCGCATGGCCGCGACCTGCGCGAGCAGCAGCAGGCCGCAGCAGACGCCAATCAGGTTGCGCACCATGGCCGGCACGCGCTGCTTGAACACGACCACGTAGCCCATCACGAAGAACGGCACCACCGAGCCGAGCAGGATCTGGATGATGAACATGCTCACGAACAGCTTGCCGGTGACGAGCTGTTTGAGGATCGTCCAATCCTCGTTGGCCATGTACGCGTGGTTGATGAGTTCCAGCATCTCGAGTGCCACGTCGATGATCAGGAAGTACCACGCCGTTTCGATGAGCGCGTGCACGCACTCGCCGTTGATCTCGCGTCGCTGCAGCCAGTGGATGACGATGTAGCAGAGCATCACCATCGCCACGCCCGACACGATGGCGCTGAGCAGGAAGATCACCGGCATTAGCGGGCTGGCCCACCACGGGTTGGCCTTGATCGCGCCGAAGATGAAGCCCACGTAGCCGTGCAGGCCGCACGCCGCCGGAATCCCGATTGAGGCGAGCACGATCATCACCCGGCGGTCCACCCGCTTGGCCTCTTCGGAGATGTCGAGGATGCCGAGCGCCAGCAGCCAGTACACCGGCTTGAGGGCCGGATACCTGGTGTGCTGGTACAGGTGCACGATGTCGGTGCGGTAGACGAGCCAGATCTCGACGGCGAGGATGAAGAGGTACGTCGAGTAGATGAACCCGAATCCGGCCATCGCCGACGTCACGTTGGGCGTGAACATGATGTTCAGCGCCCGCTCCGGGTGGCCGAGGTGGTTGAGCAGCGGCAGGGTGGCGAACAGCAGGAAGGCGAACGCCATCACCATCGCGAACCGACTGACCGGCTTGAGTTCGTCCTTGTCGAACACGTGGTGGAGCGACGAGATGATGAACGCACCGGCCACGATCCCCGTGATGTACGGGTACAGGACGATCATCGTCGTCCAGTAGATGTGCGCCTGGTTGGGGAGGACGTACCCCTCGGTGATGTAGTGATGCATCTAGATCACCTCGGAGTCGAGCCCGATGTACCGGGTGCGCGGCCGCGTGCCGAGGAACGACTTGAGCACCTGCACGCGGTTGGTGGCGAGAATGCGGCTGATCTTGCTGTCCGGATCGCTCACGTTCCCGAAGATGCGGGCCTCCGCCGGGCACGACACCACGCAGGCCGGCAGCAGCCCCTTCACGACGCGGTGATGGCACCACGTGCACTTGTCGGCGGTGCCTGTTTCGGGGTTCAGGTAGCGAGAGCCGAATGGACAGGCCTGCACGCAGTATCCGCATCCCACGCATCGCTCGTGGTCCACGAGGACCACGCCCTCGTCCGTCTTGAACGACGCGCCCACCGGGCAGACCTGGATGCAGGGCGTGTCAATGCAATGATTGCACAGCTTCGGCACGAAGAAGCCGCGCATCGGTGCTTCGTCGCCGCTCGGCCGGTTGCGCGTGGGAAGCTGCTCGGCGAAGCCGTCTTCGCCGCCGTTGGGTGAGTTCACAAAGACCTCGCCGTCGCGGTAGAACGTGTACTGCTCGACCCACGTCCGGTTGTATCCCTCGGGCACGCCGTTCTCGGCGCGGCAGGCGCGCACGCACGAGCCGCATCCGATGCACTTGGTGGTGTCCACGACGAAGCCGTAGATCACGCCCTTGCCGGTCTCGCTCTCCGCGCGCGCCTTGGCGCCGGCTTCGACCTGCGGGAGGCGCAGCAGCGCGGTATTCACGAACAGCGATCCAAACAGGAAGCTCTGGCCGCCGGTCTTGGCGACGGCCTCCAGAAAGGCGCGGCGCGAGACGTCGTCGGGCGAATGGAGGCTGGTCACTTGGCCACCGGGGCTTTGGAAGAAGCGGCGAGCTTGGGCAGCGTCACGACCGTCGTGTGCGGATTGTGGCAGTCGATGCACAACGTTTCCGTCGTGTACGTGCCGTGGTGCGACTCCACATGCTCGCGGACGCTGGAGATGGACTTCAGCGTGCTCGGGCGCTCAAACGTCTTCAGATGGCACCACTTGCACTCCATGATGCCTGTCGGACGCTTGATCGCGTTGTTGAACTTGAGGATCGGGTCGGGGTAGCCCGTAGTCGGCTCCTCGGCGACGACCTTGGTGTGCATCAGCCCAGGGCCGTGGCAGTTCTCGCACTGCGGCGTGTGGTGCTTGCCGGCCTTCCAAGCGGCGCCAATGTCGTCGTGGCATTCGGCGCACGCGTCGCTGCCGATGTGGCGCGCCTCGCGCTTCGCCTCATCCTCGATCGCCGAGAGGCGGTAATGTCCCTTGACGCCGAAGTCCTTTGGCACCACGAGCGACCGGACGTACAAGAAGCCGACCACCGCAATGGCCACTAGGGCGAGCAGTCGCACGAAGTGCCCTGCATGCCGCATCTGCCAACCCCTTCCGAAGGGTGCATGGCGAAACCCGTGCACACGGGTCCGCCGGAGACGCACACGAATGAGGAGCCCGAGGGAGGGCACGCGCGCGACCGCTCGCGGCCGGCGTTGCCGTGCGCTCCGTCAGCTGCTTCGGGGGGCGCGCGGGGCGCCGAGTGGCGCCCCGCGGCGAGCAGGTTACGGCTTGAGCGTCCGGATGTACTTCGCCACGGCGGCGATTTCGTCCGGCGACATCTTGTCCTTGAAGGGCTTCATCTTGTCCTTGCCCTCGGAGATGCCCTTCACGAGATCGGCGTCGGTCCGCTTGGCGAAGAACGCCGCGTCGAACGTCTCGATCTTCGGATTCATCTTCTTTATCCCAGCAGACGGCTTGCCCGTGAGGCCGTGGCACTTCTTGCACTGCGCCTCATACAGGGTCTTGCCATCAGTGCCTTGGGCGGCGGCGGTGGAAACGGCGAGTGACAGGGCACCGAGCAGGACGAACGAACGCATCGCGCAACTCCTGAGAGAGTGGAGAATCAAGAGACCAGCGTCATTCACTTCTTCGGAACCAGCGTCGCGATATCCGGCAGGCCGTGGCGGTCGGAGGGATAGGGCGATTTCCCTACGCGAGATAGGTGGTTGGATTATATGCGAGGGGCGAAAATTGGTAGTGGGGTGATACACCGAGTGTGTATCGTGCGTTTCCCTACAGCGCGCGCGGCGATTGTCTGATATCCGGCCCGCCAGAACTACGGCGCAAGCGTACGGATGTATCGGGCGACGGCCAGCATCTCGTCGGCCGTCAGCCGATCGGCGAACGGCTTCATGTTCTTGCCCTTGCCGTTCGTCAGCACGACGACGATGTCGGCGTCTGTCCGCTTGGCGAAGAACGCGGCATCCCAGGTCGGTAGCTCGGGGAGCAGCTTTTTCATGGCCGCGATCGGCCGGCCGGCTGGGCCGTGACACTTCCGGCAGTGCGTCTCGAACAGCGTCTTGCCATCCGGCGCCTGTCGGGGGGACGCCGCTGTCGAGACCGCGAACGTCGCGGCGGCGGCGACGAGGAGGAGCGGGGCGAACGAAAGAACGCGTGTTGACATGGGGCGGGGCCGGGGGGCGGAGTGTTGCGGACAGTCGCGCTTTCATAAGGTAGTAAACCCGGCCCCCGCTTTCACCAGTTCTATTGCCGCCGCGCGGGGCGGCGGTTTATTTCCCCTTCTATGGAAAGACCTATCCGAGTGCTCGTTGCCAAGCCCGGACTCGACGGCCACGACCGAGGCGCCAAGGTGGTAGCCGCGGCGCTGCGTGACGCGGGAATGGAAGTCATCTACACCGGCCTCCACCAGACGCCCGAGATGATTGCGAGCGCGGCGGTGCAGGAGGACGTCGATGTGGTGGGCCTCTCGATTCTGTCGGGGGCGCACATGACGCTCTTCCCGCGCGTGCGGGAACTGCTCGCCGAGCAGGGGCGCGACGACATCCTGATCACCGGCGGCGGCATCATCCCCAAGGAAGACATGGACAAGCTGACGGCGCTTGGCGTCGGCCGCCTGTTCGGTCCCGGGACTCCGACGACGGACCTCATCACGTACATCCGCGAGTGGTACGCGGAGCGTCAGGCGCAGGACGCGTGACCACGCGGCTCGCCGACCTGAGTGCCGCCGCGCGCGAACTCGAGCAGCGGCTCCGGCTCGGCGGCGGCCCCGAGAAGATCGAACGACAGCACAAGCAGGGTAAGCTCACCGCGCGCGAGCGCATCGCGCGCCTCAAGGACGCCGACACACCGTTCGTTGAGCTCGGCCTGCTGGTTGCGTACGACAAATACGACGGCGAGGCACCGTCCGCCGGCGTCGTCACCGGCATCATCCACGTGGGCTGCCGCCCCTGCGTTGTGGTCGCCAACGACGCCACGGTCAAGGCCGGCTCGTGGTGGCCGGAGACCATCGGCAAGATCCTGCGCGCGCAGGAATGCGCCATGCGCTCGCGCTTACCCATCATCTATCTGGTGGACTCCGCGGGCGTGAACCTGCCGTACCAGGGCGGCGTCTTTCCCGGGCAGTACGGCGCGGCGCGCATCTTCTATTACAACTCCATCATGCGCCGCTATCTGCGCATCCCGCAGATCGCCGCCGTGATGGGACCGTGTATCGCGGGAGGCGCCTACTTGCCGGCGCTCAGCGACGTGATCCTGATGGTCAAGGGCACGTCGTTCATGGGGCTTGGTGGGCCGAATCTCGTGAAGGGCGCCACCGGCGCCGTCATCGACGGCGAGACGCTGGGCGGCGCGACTACGCACACCAGCATCTCGGCCGTGGCGCACTACGCGGTTGAGAACGATGAGGCCTGCCTCGCCAAGATCCGCGACCTCGTCGGTCGGCTCGAGCCGCCGGCGCGCATCGCGCCGTTTGACGCCGACGCGGAGCCGGGGGCCGATCCGCAGACGCTATACGAACTGCTCCCCAACGACCACCGCATGCAGTACGACATGCACGCGGTGCTCCGGACGATCCTCGATGGCGGCGAACTCGACGAGTTCCAGCCCGCCGTCGCGCCCGAGATGATCTGCGGCGACGCCCGCATCGAGGGGACTCCGGTTGGCGTCGTCGCCAACTTGCGCCATCTCGTGAAGGGACCGCACGGCGAAGGGGCCCGCTTCGGCGGCATTATCTATACGGAGAGCGCCGAAAAGGTCGCGTACTTCATTCAGCGCTGCGACCGCCAGGGCATCCCGCTCCTCTTCGTCCAGGACGTGTCGGGCTTCATGGTTGGCAAAGACGCCGAACATTCGGGCATCATCCGCGCGGGCGCGCATTTCGTGGAGGCAATGGCGACCACGAGTGTGCCCAAGATCGTGCTGACCATCAACCACGCCTCGGGCGCGGGTTACTACGCGATGGCGGGGCAGGGCTTCGACCCCGATTTCATCTTCTCGTGGCCCACCGGGCGAATGGCCGTTATGGAAGGCGAGTCGGCGGTGCAGGCCGTGCACGGGCCGTCGCTGGAGGCGGCGAAGAAGGCGGGGTTCGACCCGTCCGACGACCTCAAGGCCGCCGTCAACGCGATGCGGGCCGATTACGAACACCAGCTCGATGCCCGCTACGCCGCCGCGCGCGGCTACGTGGACACCCTGCTGTACCCTGAGGACACGCGCACGGTGCTCGGCATCGCGCTCCGCGCCGCGTGGCAGAACCCTGGGCCGCATCTCGGTCCGTTTGTCTTGCCGAGTCGACTCGGAGGGGACGTATGAGCAAAGTGGTGCGCGTGGCGGGAGGGCAGGGCTTCTGGGGCGACTGGCCGGAGGCGCCGCGCCGGCAGGTCGAGGGTGGGCCGATTGACTACCTGATGCTCGACTACCTCGCCGAAGTCACGATGTCCATTCTGCAGAAGCAGAAGGAGCGTGACCCGGCCATGGGGTACGCGCGCGATTTCGTCGGCGCCATGGAAAGCGTGCTGTCGGCCGTCGCCGAGCGCGGCGTCAAGGTCATTGCCAACGCCGGCGGTGTGAATCCCGAAGCCTGCGCCGCCGCCGTACAGGCGATGGCCGAGAAGGCGGGACGGGCGGGGGCGCTGCGCATCGGCATCGTCACCGGCGACAACCTGCTGCCGCGCATCGACGAGCTGCTCGTGTCGGGACACGAGCTGCGCAACATGGACACCGGAGAGCCGCTCAGCGTGGTGCGCGACCGCGTGATCGCCGCCAACGCCTACATCGGCTCCACGCCGATCGTTGAGGCGCTCGCGAAAGGGGCGAACGTCGTCATCACCGGACGCTCCACCGACACCGCGCTCACCATGGCGCCGCTGCGGCACGAGTTCGGCTGGGGTGCCGCCGAGTGGGACAAGCTCGCGGCCGGCATCATTGCCGGACACATCATTGAATGCGGCGCCCAGAGTTCCGGCGGCAACTGCCTGCACGACTGGCGGAGCATCGAACATCTCGCGGACATCGGCTATCCGATCGTCGAAGGCAACGCCGACGGAACCTTCGTAGTCACCAAGCATCCGGGCACCGGCGGGCGGGTCAGCGTCCCCACGGTCAGCGAACAGCTGGTGTACGAGATGGGCGATCCGCATGCGTACATCACGCCCGACGTCGTGGCCGACTTCACGTCCATTCACCTCGAGCCTGCCGGCCCCGACCGCGTGCGCGTGTTTGGCATCAAGGGGTCGCCGGCAACGGACAAGCTCAAGGTGTCGATCGCGTACAAGTCGGGCTACAAGGCAGTGGGTTCGCTGGTCTACGCCTGGCCCGACGCGCTCGAGAAGGCGCAGCTCGCCGATCGTGTGCTGCGCGAACGCCTCGACCGGCTCGGCCTGAAGTTCGAGAAGGTGCTCAGCGAGTTCGTCGGCGCCTCGGCGACGCACGGACCGCTGGCCGGTGACGCCGGACGCGACGCGCCCGAAGTGCAGTATCGCATCGGCGTGCGCGACGCTGACAAGAAGAAGGTGGAGCGTTTCACACGAGAAATCGTCCCCTTGGTGCTCAACGGTCCGCCGAGCGTGACTGGATTCGCCGGTGGACGTCCGAAGGTTGAGGAGATCGTGGCGTACTGGCCGGCGCTCGTGGACAAGACCGTGGTGCAGACCCGCGTGGAGGTGCGCTGATGCGCGTCCGACTTCTCGACATCGCGCACGCCCGCTCCGGCGACAAGGGCGACACCGCCAATGTTGGCGTCATCGCCCTGCGCCCCGAATGGTATGCCGTCCTCGAGCGGCACGTGACGCGCGATCGTGTGGCGCAGCACTTCGCCGGCGTCATCGAAGGGGGCGTCGATCGATTTGAGCTTCCCAATCTGATGGCGCTGAACTTCCTGCTGCACGGCGCGCTCGACGGCGGCGGCACGCTGTCGCTCAAGACCGACGCCCAGGGCAAGGTCTTCTCCACGGCTTTGCTGCGCCTGGTGCTCGACGTTCCCGATGTGGAGGCCCGCGCCCTCGAACTGCCCGAGGCGCCGTGAGCGGCGAACCTCGCCTGCGCATTGCGATCTACGGCGGCATCGGGCGTGCCACGCTCGCCCGTCCTGCTCTGCAGAACGCGCTGGACCGCGAGACCGTCATCGAACTACGTCAGGCGCTCGATGAGTTCGAGTCCGACGGCGACGTGCGCGCTGTGCTGATTGCCGGCGAGGGCGACCACTTCTGCGCCGGCAACGACGTCGGTGATTTGTCGGCCACGCTCGAGGCCACCGAAAGCGGCGCCCCCGACGACACCACCGCACTCGGCCGCCTCTTCCTCGGCATCCGCCAGATGTCCAAGCCAGTGGTCGCGGCGGTGCAGGGGCGGGCGCTCGCCGGTGGTGCGGGGCTCGCCACCGCCTGCGATGTTGTCTTGGCTCGCGAAGATGCCGTGTTCGGCTATCCCGAAGTGCGGCTCGGCACCATTCCGGCAATGGTCATGACCATGTTGCGCCGGTCGGTGGGCGAGAAACACGCCTTCGACCTCGTGGCCAGCGGACGCATGGTGCGGGCCGACGAGGCGGAGCGGATCGGTCTGGTCAGTCGAGTGCTGAGCATGGCGGCGTTCGAGGGTGAGGTGGAGCGTATCGTGCTCGGCCTCGCGTCGCACTCGTCGCGCGGTATGGCGTACACCAAGAAGCTCTTCTATGCGCTCGACGGCATCTCGTTCCGCGAGAGCATTGACGAAGGCGCCAAGACAAACGCCGAGGCCCGCGAAGCCGCTCGGCCCCACGGATCGCACTCCTGACGACGAGGCCCACGTGGTGATCCTCTACGGCGCCACGGGATACACGGGGCGACTCGTCCTCGACGAGTGCCTGACGCTCGGCCTTCGCCCTGTCCTGGCGGGCCGCGATGCGACTGCGCTGGAATCCCTGGCCGCCGAACATCAGTGCGAAATGCGCATCGCCTCGCTCGACGATCGCCCGGCGCTCGATGCGCTGCTGCGCGGCGCCACGGCCGTGATCCACTGCGCCGGGCCGTTCTCGCACACCTCGCGACCGATGGCTGATGCGTGCATTCGCAACGGCGTGCACTATCTCGACATCACCGGTGAGATCGCCGTCTTCGAGTCGCTCGCGGCCCGCGACGCCGAAGCGGCGGCCGC
>JACPFW010000011.1:25295-35500 GCA_016182795.1 Gemmatimonadota bacterium | reverse complement strand
GCCGTCGCTGGCCCCCATCAAGGCCGGTGTCTTCCCGCTCACCAAGAAGGACGGCCAGCCGGAGATGGCGCAGAAGATCATGGCCGACCTGCGCCCGCTTTATCCGGTGGACTACGACGACGCCGGGTCGATTGGAAAGCGCTACCGCCGGCAGGACGAGGTGGGGACGCCGTGGTGCATCACGGTGGACACGACCTCCACGGCCGACGGCACTGTGACGGTGCGCGACCGCGACACGCTGGCGCAGGACCGTGTGAACGCGTCGCAGCTTCGCGCGTACCTGGCCGCCAAGCTTGCCGGCTGAGGGCGGAATGCCGAGGATGATGGACGACGGCCTCGACGCGCTGCGAGAGCGCGGCGAGGCCTTTCTCGTCGACCTTTCCCGCGAGTACTACGAGGCGCACGCGGGGCTCAAGAGCGAGGCGCAACTGCAGGCGATCTTCGCGACGCACGCGGCCGCGTTTGACGACGAGGCGCTGGCCATGGTGCACGACCGGTTCGCGACGGCGACCGGCGAGGCGCACCGCTCGGCGCGGATGCTGCTCGACTGGCTGGTGGAGTCGCGCTGCGGGCGCGAGCTGGCCCCGCTGGAGGAGCGAGAGATCGCGTGGGAGGGTGCGGCGAAGATCACGCTCCCCGACGGCACGGTGGAGCCATATCAGCGCTCGGCGATCACCACGGCCAATACGCGCGACAAGCGCGAACGGCAGGTGCTGGACGATGCGCGCGCCGCGCTTGTGGAAGCCGAGCTGGCGCCGCTCAAGCGCGAGCGGCTGGAGCGCGAGCACGAAGTCGTGGCGTCGCTCCGGATCGGCGGCGACTACGTCGCCACGTGGGAGGCGCTGAGCGGATTTCCGCTGGCGCCGCTGCGCGATCAATGCGTGCAGTTTTTGCGCGACACGCAGGCGATGTGGGACGATGTGCTCCCCGAGTTCCTCAAGCGTGGACTCGGCCTCACGCCGGCCGACGCGACGCGCGCCGATGCCATCGCGCTGATGCGCGCGCCGGAGTTTGACGGGGCATTCAGCGCCGAGTCGATGGAGCGCGAGGTGCGCCGTCAGGTGACGGAGATGGGGGCCAGCCCCGATGCGCGCGGCCGCGTGGTGTTCGACACCGGCGACCGGCCCGGCAAGCGCGCGCGGGCGTTCTGCTCGCCGGTGCGGATTCCCGACGAGGTGTACCTGGTGCTTCGCCCACACGGCGGCCAGAACGACTGGACCACGCTGATGCACGAGCTGGGGCACGCGCTGCACTTTGCCAACATGGGACGCGACCTGCCGTTTGAGTTCCGCTGGCTGGGCGACAACTCGGTCACCGAAGGGTACGCGATGCTGTTCGACCATCGCTTGCAGGACCGCGGATGGCTGGCGCGCTACACCGGGTTGTCGAAGGCGGAGATGCCGCGCTATCTGCGCGCGGCCGGATTTGAGGAACTCCAGTTCCTGCGTCGGTACTGCGCCAAGCTCATCTACGAAGCGGAGCTGCACGCCGGCACCACGCCATGGGCGTCGCTCCCCGACCTGTACGTGGAGACGCTGTCGGGGGCAACCGGATTCCGGTATCAGCGTGCCGACGCGTTCCTCGACGTCGACCCGCGGTTCTACGCCGCGCGCTACCTGCGGGCATGGCAGTTGCAGGCGGTGCTGAATGAGTCGCTGCGCGATCGCTTCAACGAAGACTGGTGGCGCAACCCGCAGGCGGGGCCGTGGATTGAAGCCGAGCTGTTCAGGCACGGCCAGCGCGAACTCGCGACCGAGCAGGCGGAGCGCGTGGGGGCGGGGGCGTTGACGTTCTCGCCGGTGGTAAGGGGGATAGAGGCGCTGTTTAACGGCTGACGGCGGATGGCAGATGGTAGATGGTAGCTGGTGGATGGTAGACGTTCGATTCCTTCCCTCTACCCTCTACCCTCTACCCTCTACCCTCTACCCTCTACCCTCTACCCTCTACCCTCTACCCTCTACCCTCTACCATCTACCATCTACCATCTACCTCCTACCCTCCGTCATTCGCCCGCTCCGCACTCGCCCCAAACCCAGTAGATTGATAGAGCACCTATTGGAGGCTTCAGCGATGATCATGTATCTCAACGGCCAATACGTTCCGCGCGAACAGGCGCTTATCCCCGTGGAGGATCGCGGGTTCATCTTTGGCGACGGCATCTACGAGGGCGTGCGTTCGGTGGGCGACAAGATGTTCGAGTGGGCCGCCCACGCCGACCGCTTCGAGAACGGCCTCAAGGGGCTGCGCATCAACTTCTCGCGCGCGCAGATCGACGCGCTCGAAGCGGTGTGCGAGCGTGTGGTGCAGGAGAACGGGCTCGTCGACGGCGAGGCCTTCCTCTACCTGCAGGTCTCGCGGGGTGCCGCTCCGCGCACACACTTCTTCCCGGCCGCTACGGTTGCGCCGACGGTCTTCGTGTCGGCGTCCAAGCTCGTCGTCCCACGCAAGATGCGCGAGGAAGGGTGCTCGGCGGTGACCTTCCCCGACATGCGCTGGAAGCGACGCGACTGGAAGACGGTGAACCTGCTCGGCAACGTGCTGGCCCGTCAGGCGGCGTCGGAGGCCGGCGCGTACGAGGCCATCCTGCACGAGGATGGCGTGGTGACTGAAGGGGCGGCGACGAACGTCTTCGCCGTCTTCAACGGCGTGCTGCAGACGCATCCGCTGACCGAGCGCATCCTGCCCGGCATCACGCGCAAGGTCGTGATGGCGCTGGTGGCCGAGCTGGGTATTCCGGTGCGTGAGGAGCCGATTCCGTTCGCGCGGCTCACCAAGGCCGACGAGCTGTTCGTCTGCGGATCGACGACCGATGTGACTCCCGTCGTGAAGGTCGACGGCACGCCGGTGGGCAACGGCAAGCCTGGGCCGATTTCGGAGAAGCTGCGGGACGCGTTTGAAGCGCGCCTGTACGGCTCCGTGGGGGCTGGCCGCTAGCGAATGCCGCCGCGCAAGCGCTACGTCCCGCGCCGACCGCTGCCGGCCCCGGCGCCGGCAGCGCCGCGCGAGCGGCGCGAACTCGACGCCGTGCGCGACATTGTGCACGCGTCGGTCAGCGGTGAATCGGCGGAGGCGGCGCTGCAGTTTGCGCTCGACCGCATTGCGCCGCAGCTCGGCGCGGCGCTCGGTTCGGTGTATCTGCTCGACGGCGCCTCCGAGCTGATGCGGCTGGTGGCCGCCCACGAGTGGCCCGACCAGTATCGCCCGTGGCTGGGGGCGATGCGGGTGCGCGTCGGGTTTGGGCCGAGCGGCGAGGCGGCGAGTGAACGGCGCGTCATCGATGTGCCCGACGTCTTTGCCGATCCGGATCTCGAGGACTGGCACGACGTGGCGCGGGAACTGGGCTTTGCGGCCATCACCGCGCTGCCGCTCGTGGCCGCCGGCAAGGTGCTGGGGGTCGCGACGTTCTACTTCCGCGAGTCGGCGGCGGTGACCACCGAGGCGCGCGCGCTGATGCGCCTGGTGGCCGAACTGCTGGCGATGACCGCCGACCAGTCGGCGCGCCGCGACGAGTTGCGACGCCTCGATGTCGCCCTGCAGGAAGCGACCGCCGACGTGGAGCGGCAGTACACGGAAGTGGAGCACGCGCGGCGCGCACGCGACGATTTTCTGGAGGGCGTGTCGTTCGATCTACAGGCGCCGCTTTCGGTGCTGCTCGGCAACCTGGCGCATCTCGAGCAGGAAATCGCCGGGCCGCTGACCCCGGCGCAGCGCGCGGAGGTGCATTCGCTGCGCGCGTCGGCGACGCGCGTGCTCGACCTCGTGGAGGCGCTGCTCGACTTTGCCGGCGCGCGGCGCGGCACGCTGGAACTGCATACGGACGAGTTTGATCCGCGCGTCCCGCTGCGCGAGGCGGTGCGCGATGTCGACACGAATGGCGGCGAAGTGGTGGTGGCGGCGGTGGAGCCCGTGCTCGCGCTCCCGATGATGCGCGGCGACCGCCGCAAGATCGTGCGGCTGCTGGTGACGCTCGTGGAGCACGTGCTGGAGCAGGGCACGCTGAACCACATTGAGCTGACCGTCGAGGCGGCGGACGGCCGCGTGCGCTACCGCGTGCAGGAGACGGGGAGCCGAAGGGCGTCGATGGATGACGACGAACTGGACGCGAGTGAGGAGAGCGCGTCGGCCGCGCATCTGGCGTGGGCGCTGGACCTCGTGCGGAGCGTGAGTCGGTTGATGGGCGGCGGCGTGGCCGCCGAGGCCGTGGGCGAAGGGCGCACGGCATTCCTGCTGGACATTCCGTTGGATGGACCGCCGCTCCCCGTTGGAGCGCGCGGCTGAACCTCGAGGAGCACATTTCCCATGCACAATCAGTCGAGCCGCACCCTGCAGAGCCATCGCACGAGCACCCCGCCAGCCGACGTGCTGCGCGCCGCCCGCGAGTTCTTCGCGCACGGTAGCTCCATCTATGCCGCCTTCGTCGAGAAGGAGGGGCCGAACCACTTGGTGCTCCGCGGCCAGGGCGGTGAGGAGATCGTGATTGCCGCGTTCGCCGACGCGGACGGCACGCAGGTGAGCGGGTCGTCGTACATGTTCGACCAGCAGGTCGCGCGCTTTCTGACGACGCTCGCGCCGGCCGCGTAGGCGCGCCTTGAGCATCGCCTTCATCTCGCACGCCGACTGCGGGCGCCACGACACGGGGTGGAAGCACGCCGAGCACACGGGCCGTCTGCGGGCGGTGACGCGCGCGCTCCGCAATGACTGGGAACTGATGCTGCGCGTCGACCATCGCGAGGGGCGCCACGCGTCGGTCGAGGAGATCGCGCTCGCGCACGACCGGACGTATATCGACTCGGTGCGGGCGGCGGCCGAGGCGGGGGGCGCGCGCTTCGACGCCGACACCGTGGCCAGCGAGGGGTCGTGGGACGCGGCGCTCGCCGGCGCCGGCTGTGTGCTCGACGGCATCGACCTCGCGCTGACCGAGGGCCGGCGCTCGTTCTGCGCGGTGCGGCCGCCCGGGCACCACGCGCTGCGCGACCACGCGATGGGGTTCTGCCTGTTCGGCAACGTGGCGATCGGGGCGCATTACGCGCGCGCGCGCCACGGCGTGGGCAAGGTGCTGATTGTCGACTGGGACGTGCACCACGGCAATGGAACGCAGGCGCTGGTGCAGGAGACCGAGGAGATCCGGTTTGTCTCAATGCACCAGTGGCCGTGGTATCCCGGCACCGGCGCGGCGGAGGACCGTGGGCCGAAGGAGAGCGTGTGGAACGTGCCGATGCCGGCCGGATTGCCCGCCGCGCGCTATGTGCAGGCATTTCTGGGGGCGGTCGACGCGGCGACGACCGGATGGACGCCCGACCTGGTCCTCATCTCCGCGGGTTTCGACTCGCTCAACGGCGATCCGCTGGGTGGCTTCACGCTGGAAATGGGCGATGTGGCGACGTTGACGACGGAGATGGTGGCGCGTGCCTCGGCGTGGTGCGGCGGGCGGCTGGTGAGCGCGCTGGAGGGCGGCTACGCGCCCGATCGCGTGGGCGAGGCGTCGGTGGTGCACATGCGCGCCCTTGAAGGCTAGGTCCGGCGCTGCGGCCCACGCGGCGCCGATGCTTGCCCGACAGGTGGCGGGCGATACCTTTTCCCCTGCGCCCACGCCCCCAGCGGAGGAATCTTTGGCTCGCCGTCCGTCCGGAACGTTTCGCCTTCGCAAATCGCAGCGGATCACCGGCGTCGAATCGGCCCGTCCCCGCAGCTGGCATCGGCCGTCCACGGGAGCGGTGCAGCACGACGTCGATCCGCGCGACTTCGAGCGCTATCTCGCCGACCCCGGCGGCTTCCTGTGGGTCGACATCGATACGGCGAGCATGCCGCAGGTCGCGCTGCTCGAGAAGGTCTTCCACCTGCATCCGCTGGTCGTCGAGGACACGCTCAGTCCCAACGGCCGCGTGAAGGTGGAGGAGTATCCGGGCTACCTCTTCGTCGTCGTCCGTGCCGTGCGGTTCGTGAGCGAGACCGAGGATCCGCACGACATCGAGACGTACAACCTGTGCTGCGTGCTCGGCGGCAACTACCTGATTACGGTGCACGGGACGCACTCGCCCGGCCTGGAGATGGTGTGGGATCGTGTGCAGCGCGCCCCCGACCTGCTCGACCGCGGGCCGGCGCGGGTAATGCACGCGGTGCTCGACGCCACGGTCGACGCATACTTTCCGATCGTGGACCAGCTCGACGAGTTCATTGACGACGTCGAGGAACGGGTCTTCGCCAAGTTCGACCAGGCGGCCATGCACGACATCTTCAGCGTCAAGCGCCTCGTGCTGCAGCTGCGACGGCATCTCGCGCCGCAGCGCGAAGTCTTCAGCTTTCTCACCAACCGGCCATGCGCGCTCGTCGGGCCGGAGACGCAGGTCTACTTCCGCGACATCTACGATCACATCATCCGGCTGAACGAATCCATCGACACGTACCGCGACCTCGTGTCGTCGGTCATGGAGTCGTACCTGACGCAGGTGTCGAACCGGCTGAATATCGCGACGAAGAGCCTGACGGTGGTCGCGACGCTGAGCGTCCCGTTTGTGGTGGTCAGCGGGATGTGGGGCATGAACTTCGCCGACATCCCGCTCGCCAATTGGCCGCACGGCTTCTGGGTGATGTTTCTCGGACAGCTCGTGCTCGGCGGCCTGCTGATTCTGGCGCTCAAGCGCCGCGGCGTGCTGTAACGTGTTCTGTCCCGAATGCGGCACCTGGAACCGCGGCGGCGCCAGCGCCTGCCTGCGCTGCGCGGCGGCGCTGCCCGATGTCCCGGCGCGGGGTGAGGCGCCCGACGCGCTGATCACCGCCCTGCGGCAGGCGACCGGCAACCGGTACCGCGTGCTGCGGCGCATCGGGTCGGGGGGAATGGCCGACGTCTACCTGGTGGAGCAGGAAACGCTGGGGCGGCCGCTGGTGCTCAAGGTGATGCACGCGCATCTCGCGCGCGATCCGGAAATGCGCGAGCGATTCCGGCGCGAGGCCGAAGCGGCCGCGCGGCTCGTGCACCCGCTCATCTGCGTGCCGTTCGATTACGGCGAAGTAGGTGAGATGGTCTATCTCATCATGCCGCACTTGAGCGGCGGCGGACTCGCCGATGTGCTGAGCACCGCGCACATCATGCCGCCGGTGCGCGTGGCTGAAGTGGGGGCCCAGATCGCGACGGCGCTCGACCACGCGCATCGCCACGGCGTGGTGCACCGCGATGTGAAGCCCGACAACGTGCTGTTCGATGAAGACGGCAACGCCTATCTCACCGACTTCGGCATCGCGACGGCGCAGTTCCACGCGCGGCTCACGGCGAGCGGGCGGGCGATGGGGACGCCGCACTACATGGCTCCCGAGCAGGCGATGGGGCGCACCATCGACGGACGCGCCGACTTGTATGCGATGGGCGTCATGATGTACGAATGCCTTGTCGGCTTTCCGCCGTTTGACGCCGCCGACGCCTTTGCCGTGGGCTACAAGCAGGTGCATGAGGCACCGGTTCCCGTGCGCGATGTGAACTCGGATGTGCCCGAGGAACTCGCCGCGATTGTGATGCGCTGTCTGGAGAAGACGCCCGAGGCGCGCTACCAGCGCGGCGCCGACCTGGCGGCGGCGCTCGATGCGTGGCTGCACACCACGGGGACGCCGCGCCAATCGGGGGTGCGCGGTCGCACGCCGGTGTCCGGCACTGCGGCTCCGCCGTCGACCCGCCAGCCATGACGCCGCGGCTGGTCGACGTCGCGCTGCCGCTCCCCCTGTTCCGCGCCTTCACATACGCTGTGCCCGATGGACTGCGGAACGCCGTCACGGCGGGGACGCGTGTGGTGGTGCCGTTTCGTCAGCGCACGGCGATCGGCGTGGTGCTCGGTGAGAGCAACGGAGAGTCGCTGGGCACCGCCGTCGCCAAGCCCATTCTCGACGCGCCCGACGCGCTGCCGGCCTTTCGCCCCGACCTGCTGGCCGTCGGGCGGTGGATGGCCGATTACTACGTGTCGCCGGTTGGACTGGTGCTGCGGGCCGCCCTGCCGGCGGCGATGGGGCGGGCGCGGCGCGCCGATCCGCCGCTGCGCACGCAACGGGTGCTGCGCATCGCGCAACCGCTCGACACGCTGATGCAGCGCGACGCTGTCTTTGCGCGCGCGCCGCAGCAGCGCGCGCTGTACGAACTGCTCGAGACGCTGGGCGGGCAGTCGACGGTGGCGCACTTGGTGGAGCGGCTCGGCTGCTCCGAGGCGGTGGTGAGAGGGTTGGTGAAGCGCGGCGTGGCGGCAGTGGTGCAGGAGCCTGTGGACCGCGACCCGTTCGTGTCGCGCGCCGCGCCGCCTCCGGCGGCGGTCACGCCCAGTGACGCGCAGCGCGGCGCGATCGCCGCGCTGCGCAGCGGCGCGCCCGGGGCCACGTTCCTGCTGCACGGGATCACCGGGAGCGGCAAGACGCTTGTCTACCTCGAGTTCCTGCGCCACGTGCTGCACGACCGCCGACAGAGCGCCATTGTGCTGGTGCCGGAGATCGCGCTGACGCCGCAGACGGTCGATCGGTTCCGTGCCGTGTTCGGCGATCTCGTGGCCGTGCTCCACTCGGGGCTGAGCGACGGCGAGCGCTATGACGCGTGGCGCGCGCTGCAGCGCGGCGACAAGCGCATCGCGATTGGCGCGCGATCGGCGGTGTTTGCCCCGCTCGAGAATCTTGGCGCGATCGTCGTGGACGAAGAGCACGAAGCCACGTACAAGCAGGGCGAGGCGCCGCGCTACCACGCGCGTGAAGTGGCCATCGTGCGCGCGCGCGAAGCCGGCGCGGTGGTGGTGCTGGGCAGCGCGACGCCGAGCCTCGAGAGCTGGGCCAATGCGCAGTCGGGCAAGTATCACCTGTTGTCGCTGCCGGCGCGCGTGGGCGGCGGCGCCCTGCCCAAGGTGAACATTGTCGACCTGCGCCACGAGGCCGGGGCTGGCGCGCCGGCGGCGGTGCAGGCGTTGCGGCGCATCCTCAGCGCGCCGCTCGAGGCGGCGCTGCACGACCGACTGGCGCGCGGCGAGCAGAGCCTGCTACTGCTCAACCGGCGCGGCTTTGCCAACTTCGTGACCTGTCCCGACGGCCACGTGGTGGCGTGCCCGAACTGCGCCATCTCGTTGACGTACCACCGCACGCCCGAACGTTTGATCTGCCACTACTGTCAGCACACCGAGGCGCTGGAGGCGTCGTGCCGCGAGTGCGGGGCGGAGAACTTGAAGCAGCGCGGCGTCGGCACGCAGCAGGTGGAGCGGCTGCTGAATGAGCGGTTCCCGACGGCGCGCGTGGCGCGGATGGACGTGGACACCACGAGCGGCAAGTGGGCGCACACCGAGATTCTCGATCGGGTGGGGCGCGGCGAGGTCGACATCCTGTTGGGCACGCAGATGATCGCCAAGGGGCTCGACTTCCCCAACGTGACGCTGGTGGGAGTAATTGATGCCGACATTGGCATCAACCTCCCCGATTTTCGGGCCAGCGAACGCACGTTCCAGCTGCTGAGTCAGGTGGCCGGGCGTGCCGGGCGCGGACCCAAAGGGGGCGAAGTGTTCATCCAGACGCGCACGCCGACGCATCACGCGGTGCAGTGCGCAGTGGAGCACGATTATCTGCGGTTCGTCGGCGAGGAGCTGCCCGCGCGCGAGGATCCGCCGTATCCGCCAACGCTGCGGCTCGCCAACCTGGTGATCAGCGGGCTCGATGAACTGGCGGTCGCCGACTGCGCCCAGCAGGCGGCGGTATGGCTGGCGCCGCGTCTTGAGGCGCTGGGCGGCGACCTGACGATGGTTGGTCCGGCGCCGTGCCCCATTGAGCGCATCAAGGGGCGGTGGCGGTGGCATCTGGCCCTCAAGGCGGCGCGGCCAGCAGCGCTCACGCGGCTGATGCGCGCCTTTCTGACGCGGTTCGAGCTGCCGGCCGCGCACGAAATGCGCGTGACATTCGACCGGGACCCGGTGGCGTTGCTCTAGAGGCGCACCGTACTCGCGGCTAGATTTCGGGCGTGAATTCACTCGTATTGCAGGTCCGGGCGCGTGCGGCGGTGTGCCGCCGCGGAGCGCGCTAGATGGACGCCACGCGCGCCCGCTTTTTGGCGGCCATTTCCGAACGCCTCGGGGCGGACCGGATTGTGGAGCTGCACCTGTTTAGTCCGATTCGACAGGGCGTTCTGGAAACGGGAGTTGCGGTTGTTGGCGCTATTGAGGAAGGGGAAGAGGCAGAGTGTGGTGCAGGGGAAGGGGCAGCGT
>JACPFW010000011.1:0-25253 GCA_016182795.1 Gemmatimonadota bacterium | reverse complement strand
GTGGTGCAGGGGAGGGGGAGGTTGAATTGGATGATTCCGGCGCCCCCTCTACCGACCCCATCGCCCCTAGCCTCCCCAGCACCCCGCACCACACCCTGCCTCTTCCGCTTCCCGAGGATGGGACCGCGCGTCTAGTGGTCTTTACCGCCTCCTATCGGTTAACTCGAAAGGGCCCTGACCGCGGCAAGTGGGAGTTTGACGTGGCGGCGACGGCGGATGCGCCGCTGGCGACGGTGGATGTTGTAGCGCGGGGCGTGACGCAGCGGTCGAAAGACCTCACGGAAACCGAGCGGTTCAGCGGCGAGCAGCTGCGCGCGCTGCTGCAGGATCCCCAATGGCGGACTCCGACGTAATCGATCGCTTCACAGCGTTCCTGCGCGACCGGCGACTGCCCATCACGCAGCAGCGGCTGGCCATCGCGGCCATTCTGCTCAGGGCGCACGGGCACATGTCGGCCGACGATGTGGCCGCGACGCTCGCCGCGGACGGCCAGAAGGTTGGCCTGGCCACGGTGTATCGCACCCTCGACCTGCTGGTCTCGTGCGGACTCGCCGAACAGCGCGACTTCGGCGAGGGGTTCAAGCGCTATGAGCCGATGCACGCCCAGCCGAACCATTATCACCTGACTTGTACCGTGTGCGGGGCGGTCGCCGAGTTCTTCGACGAGCGCATTCCGGATATCATTCGCCGCACGGCGGCCGCGCGGGGCTTCGTCCCCGGCCAGCACCGTCTGCTCGTGCGCGGCACGTGCCGGGCCTGCCGCAAGACACCTTCTGTCCTAGACCGGAGACCGATGTGAACGAACCGGCCACGCTCGGCCTTGCCATCGCGTTCAGCGCGGGGCTGCTCAGCTTCCTGTCCCCCTGCGTGCTCCCGCTGGTGCCGAGCTACGTGACCTTCATCACGGGCCTCAGCCTCGAGGATATGCAGCGTTCGCGCCGCATTGCGGTGATTCATGCGCTGCTCTTCATCCTCGGCTTCACGATGATCTTCATGGCGCTCGGCGCGAGCGCTACGGTGCTCGGCCGCGTGCTGCTGATGCAGCGCGTCTGGCTCACCCGGTTCGGCGGCGGGTTGGTCATCGTGTTCGGGCTCTATCTGCTCGGCGTGCTCAACCTCGGCCTGCTTGCGCGCGACACACGCATCCACCTCACCAACAAGCCGGTCGGCTACCTCGGCACGATATTGGTGGGCATCGCATTCGGGGCGGGGTGGTCGCCGTGCATCGGGCCGATTCTGGGCGCCATTCTCACGTACACGGCCACTGAAGCCGACCTCGGTCGCGGCCTCGTGCTGCTCTTCGTCTACTCGATGGGGCTGGCGATTCCGTTCCTCGCCGCGGCCGTGGCGGTGGAGCGTTTCCTCGGATTCTTCCAGAAGATCCGCTCGCAGATGGGGCTGATCAACCGCATCGCCGGTGTGCTGCTGCTCGTCGTCGGTCTGCTGCTGATCACCGATCAGTTCGCGCGCATTGCCAGCTTCATGCAGCAGTACACGCCGGAGTTCATCCGCACGCGGATCTAGGACGCGCTGGACGCTGCTGCCGGCGCGTCGTCCGTCTCCGACTCGATGCTCTCCTCGAGCAGTTGGCGGCGCAGCAGCTCCCAGTAGCGGCCGCGCCGCGCGACGAGCTGCTCGTGCGTGCCCTGCTCGGCCACGGTACCGTCGGCCAGCACGATAATGTGGCTGGCCTCGCGCAACGCGGTCACGCGATGCGAGGCGATGAGCGCGGTGCGCCCGCTGAGCGCGTCACGCAGGCCGTGAAGAATCGCCGCCTCGGTGTTGGTGTCGACGGCGGACAGCGCATCGTCGAGCACCACCACGGCCGGTTGGCGGCCGAGCGCGCGGGCGATGGTGGCGCGCTGTTTCTGGCCGCCTGAGAGGTTGATGCCCCGCTCGCCGAGGATGGTCTGGAGGCCGGCGGGCAGGCGCGTCACCGCCTCGGAGAGCTGGGCAACGTCGGCCGCCCAACTCAAGGCCGCGTCATCGGCGCCGCCGTAGGCGAGGTTGAACGCGATGGTCTCGCCAAAGAGCAGGGGATCCTGCGGCACAAAGCCGATGGCGGCGCGCAGGGACTCGAGCGGCAGATCGCGCACATCGATGCCGTCAATCAGGATGCTGCCGGACTGCGGATCGAAGAATCGGGGGAGCAGTTCGAGCAGGGCGCTCTTGCCGGCGCCAGTGGCCCCGACCACGCCCAGCGTGCCGCCGGCCGGGATCGTGAACGAGACGTTGCGCAGCACTTCGCGCGGCGGCGCGCCGTCGCGCGGGGGATACGCAAATGAGACGTTGCGAAACTCCACGCTGCGGCCGCCGACGCGCGGCGGCAGGGCGCGCGGGGCGGCGGGGTCGTGCACCGCCGGCGTGGCATCGAGAATCTCCAGGAGCCGCGTCATCGACGCCGCGCCGCGCTGGAACAGGTTGGTGACCCAGCCAAGCGCGATCAGCGGCCAGGTGAGCGTGGTAAGGTAGATGCCGAACGCCACCAGCGTGCCGACGGTGAGGGTGCCGCGCAGGACCATGGCGCCGCCAAAGCCGAGCACCGCCACCGAGCCGAGGCCGGCGATGAGGGTGAACGACGGGCTCATCAGCGCATTCAGCCGCGCGAGGGCCAGGTTGCGATGCACGTACTCGGTGCTCATCGCGCCAAAGCGCGCCGATTCGGCAGCCTCCTGCCGGTAGGCGCGCACGATGCGCGCGCCGCTCAGGTTTTCCTGCACGCGCGTCGTGAGGTCGCTGAAATGCGCCTGGACGGACTCAAACCGGTCGTGGATCGCCCGGCCGAGCCGGAGCATGACCACGGGCAGCAGGAGGAGCGGCGCCAGCGCGATGACCGTGAGCCGCGGGGACAGGCGAATCATGAACCCCAGCGCGAACAAACCCCCGGCGATGGTGTTAATCAGGTACATGATTGCCGGGCCGGCCGCCATGCGGACGGCCCCCAGATCGTTGGTCAGCCGGGCCATGACGTCGCCGGTGCGCGTCCGCGCGTACCAGCCGGCGTCGAGCGTCATCAGATGGGCAAAGAGCCGGTCGCGGAGGTCCGTCTCTATGCGCCGGCTGATGCCGTTGAGTTGTTCACGCATCTGCCAGCGGAACAGGCCGGTGCAGAGTGCGACCGAGACCATGAGGGCGGCGACGCGCCACAGTTGCGATGGCGCGGCGCCTCGTTGCAGGGCATCGATAGCCTGGCGCAGGAACATCGGCTGCAGGCTGTAGAGCGCGGATGACAGCACCACGCAGGCCACGCCCCACGCCATTGCGGCGCGGTAGGGGGCGGCAAACGGAACGAGGCGCCGCAGTGGATGCATTAGGTTCGGCGCGCTGGTTGTGCGACGCGCCGGGCGAAGCGAGTATTCAAGGAACGCTCCCCCACTCGATGACAGGAGATCCGCATGACGAAATTTATCCGGACCACGCTCGCGCCGCTTGCCGCGGTCGCACTGATCGGCGCCTGTGCCAAGTCGGGTGATGCGCCGGCTGACAGCAGGCAGGTGGAACTGGCGCCGGCGGCAGCCGGCCAGCCGCAACTGTCCGACACCGCGCAGGTGGCCGCCCAGCCGGCGGCGGCGCCCGCGGCAGCCAAGCCCGCGGCTGCGGCCGCCCCCAAGGCAGCGGCGCCCAAGGCGGCAGCGCCCGCGCCGCGCGCCGCCGCGGCGACGACCGGCACGATTGCCGGCGGCACGGCGATGTCGGCGACCAGCGAGTCGCGCTTCTGCACGAACACGGGCAAGGTGGGCGATGAAGTGAAGGCCACGCTGAGCGACCCGGTGACCGGCACCAACGGCGTGTCGGTCCCGGCCGGTGCGCGCGTCACGCTGCGCGTGACCGAGGCCAAGCGCGGCGAGAACGGCAAGGAAGGCATTCGTCTGGCGTTTGAGCCGGTCTCGGTGTCGTACAGCGGCGCCACGTATCCGGTGAACGGGAGCGTGCACGTGGCCAACATCGAGACGGTGCGCGCGCAGAGCACTGGCGACCAGGCCAAGAAGGTGGCGGCCGGTGCGGCCGTTGGCGCCATCGCCGGCCAGCTGCTCGGCAAGAAGACGAAGTCCACGGTCGTTGGCGCCGCGGTTGGCGCGGCCGCCGGCGGTGCGGTGGCCGCTGGCACCGCCGACTGGAACGGAAGGTCGCGCCGTAACGACGACCGCACCGGGCAACCCGGTTGCACGAAGGGCTCGGCATCGCCGAGCCCTTTGTGTTTTCGCTTAGTATCCGACCGCCCCGCCGGAGCTGCGCGGCTCGCGCACGCCAATCCAGCCGCCGTTCACGCGCATGATGCCGTTGGCGTTGGCCAGGCCCCCCGTGCGCTGGAGGCTGTGCCCCATGGCGCGCAGCGAGTCGGCCACCGCGTCGGAGAACGCGCCGTCCTCGTAGCGCAGCGTATCGGGGAGCGACTGATGGTGCAGGCGCGGCGCGCGCATCGCGTCGGCCAGCGACATGCGGTGCTCGATCACATTCAGCACCACCTCGGTGGTCGTCGTGATGATGCGCGGCCCGCCGGCGGCGCCCACCACCAGCAGGACCTTGCCTTCGGAGTCGAGCACAATCGTCGGCGCCATGGCGCTGAGCATCCGCTTGCCGGGGACAATCGCGTTGGCTTCGCCCTGTACGAGCCCAAACATGTTGGGCGTCCCCGGCTGGGCGGCAAAGTCGTCCATCTCGTTGTTCATGAAGAAGCCGGCGCGCGGGATCCACACCCCCGAACCATACCCGCCGTTGAGCGTCGTCGTCGTCGACACCACGTTGCCCTTGGCGTCGGCCACCGAGTAGTGCGTCGTGTGCTCGGGCTCGGCGGCTACCTTGAACGCCGGCGTCTTGGTGGCGTGGGTGCGATCAATGCCCGCCGCCAGCGACTTGGCGTACGTCTTGCTCGTGAGCTGGTCGAGCGGAACCTTGACGAACGCCGGATCGCCGAGCTTCTCGTTGCGGTCAATGAAGGCGCGACGGAACGCCTCGGTGAGCAGGTGCGTGTACCCCGTGCTGCCGAAACGCGGGAGCGGCGCGAACTGCTCCAGGATGTTCATCGTCTCGGTCATCGTGATGCCGCCCGACGAGGCCGGCGGCATCGTGAGCAGGGTGTAACCGCGGTAGGTGCTGCGGATCGGCGTGCGCCACTCCGCCTTGTATCGCTTGAGATCCTCGTGGGTGATGATCCCGCCGCCGCGCTGCATCTTGGCCACCAGGGCGTCGGCCACCTCGCCCGTGTAGAAGCCCGCCGCCCCCTTGGCGGCGATCGTCTCGAGCGTGCGCGCCAACTCGGCCTGCACCAGCCGCGTGCCGGCGGCGAGCGGCTCGCCGTTGGGGTAGAACAGCGTCTTGCCCGCGAACTGCGGCACGATTCGATTGCCGCGCAGACTCCGCGCCAGCGCGCTATCTACCACAAAACCTTCACGCGCCAACCGAATGGCCGGGGCCATCACCTTCGCGAGCGGAAGCGACCCATACTTGGCCAGTGCTTCGGTCATGCCGGCCACCGCGCCCGGCACGCCGCTGGCGAGATGCCCAACGACGCTCTTGTTCGTGAGCTTGCCGGTGGCGGGATCGACGTACATGTCGCGCGTCGCGGCGAGCGGCGCGATTTCGCGATAGTCGATGACCGCGGTGCGCCCGTCGGCCATCGCGATGTTCATGAAGCCGCCACCGCCGATATTGCCGGCAAACGGATACGTGACGGCGAGCGCAAAGCCGGTGGCCACGGCGGCGTCTACCGCGTTGCCGCCCTGCTGCATGATCTCGGCGCCGGCCGCGCTGGCCAGCGCGCTGTTGCTGGCCACCATGCCGTGCTCGGCGAACACGGGCTCGGCGGCCACGAGCTTGGCTTCGCCGCCAAGATACGTGCCAATATCAACCGTCTGGCGGGCGCCGCCGTGGCGGCACGCGGTCACGATGAGAGCGAGAGCCACCAGTGAGAGTGCAACGCGAGATACGCGGTTTAGCATCGAACGCTCCAATGGAGAGCTGGGCTACTGGGAGAGACGCGCGCGCAGGGCGACGCGCAGGATACTAAGTCCAACGAACGCCGGATTGGCCGCGCCGCTCGCCCGCGGTTTCTGCTGGTGGCGCGCCATCATGATGTCGTACATCGTGACGAACTCGAACCGCTCGCTCACGGGGAGTCCAATGCCGATCGCCGCCGAATAGGTGAAATCGGTCGTCGGATCAATCGACGGCGGCTGCTGGCCATTGCGCCCGGTGAGCGAATGCCAGGTGGTCGTTCCGATCCCGAGTTCCACCATCTGGCGCAGGCCGCTGTCGAACAGCGGCGCGGCGCTCCGGAGGGTGGCCATCACCGAGGTCGCGCGCACCGTGCCGTCGCATCCCGTGCAAACCCCGCCCTGGAGGTCGAGCGGCGCGGCAACGTGCTGCAGTCGCACAGCGTAAATGCGCCGTGCGCCTCCCCAGCCAATTGAGGCGCTGATGGGGTGCGAGGACGACAGCACCCACGCACTGTTGCTGGCCCTGTCCGACACGGTCAGGCCGCGCATCGAGCCGGCTTCAAGCGCAGCGTGCCACGCGCGGCTCCCGTCGTCGAACGGCGCGCCGCGGGTGGACTGCGCGGCCGCCGTTCCGGTCGCGATCAGGGCGAGAGTTAGAGTAGACAGGGCTCGCACGTCCAGTAACTTAGCACGAAGCCCCGCAGCACACATTGTCGGCCCTACCGCCCCGATTATGCTCGATCCCCGCATCACCGAACACCGCAATCCGCGCACCGCCGCCATCGACCTGGCCTCGTGCGACGAGATCGTGGCCCTGATCAACGCCGAAGACGCGCGCGTCCCCGCCGCCGTGGCCACGCAGGCGGCGCAGATTGCGCGTGCCGTTCAAATGGCCGAAGAGACGTTCCGCGCCGGCGGCCGCCTGTTCTACGTGGGCGCCGGCACGTCGGGGCGGCTCGGCGTCCTCGACGCCTCGGAGTGTCCGCCCACCTTCGGCGTGGATCCCGAGATGGTGCAGGGGATCATTGCCGGTGGATTCGCCGCGCTCACCCGCGCGCAGGAAGGGGCAGAAGACCGTCCGCAGGGCGCGCACGACGACCTCACCGCGGCCGGCGTGCGCGCTGGTGACTTTGTGATTGGCATCGCCGCCAGCGGTACCACGCCGTACGTGCGCGCCGCGCTCGAGTTTGGCCGCAGCGTCGGTGCGCGCACCGCCGTGGTCGCCTGCTCGCCGCCGCCGCCGGCGACGCTCGCCGCCGCCGACGTGGCCATCGTGGTCGTGACCGGCCCCGAAGTAGTCACCGGCTCCACGCGCATGAAGGCGGGCACCGCCACCAAGTTGGTGCTCAACACCATTACCACCGGCGCGATGATCCGGCTGGGCAAAACGTACGGCAACCTGATGGTTGACCTGCAGTCGACCAACGAGAAGCTCAAGGACCGCAGCGAGCGCATCCTGCGCGAAGTCTGCGGCGTGACGCGCGAACAAGCGCGCGCCCTGCTCGACGCCGCCAACCGGAGCGTGAAGGTCGCCATTGTGATGCAGAAGCTCGGCGTCGACCGCGACGAGGCGCTGCGCCGCCTCGCCGAGCACGGCGGCGTGATTCGGCGCGTCATCATCGACGAACCGCCGCCGGTGCGCACGTGAGCGCATCGGCCAAGGGCGCCCCCGCGGCGCCCGCGCGTCCGCTCGTGCTGGTGGGATTGATGTCGGGCACGTCGCACGACGGCATCAGCGCCGCCGTGGTGCGGTTCGTCCCCGGCGCGCGCGACGACCGGCCGCTCCCCGAACTGCTCGCCTTTGTGCAGGAACCGTACGACGCCGCGTTCCGCGCGCGTCTACTCAGCGCCATCGCCACGCCCACGCACCCGGGCGACTACACCCGACTCGACTTCGAACTCGGCGCGCGCCTCGGCGCGGCGGCGGTGACCGCCATCGCCGAGAGCGGGCTCGCGCGCGACGACGTGGATGCGGTCGCGTCGCACGGCCACACCGTCTGGCACGACGCGCCGCGCGCCACCTGGCAGTTCGGCCAGCCGGCGGCGATCGCCGAGCGCACCGGGCGGCCGGTGATTGCCGACTTCCGCACGCGCGACGTCGCCGCCGGCGGTCAGGGGGCGCCACTGGTCCCCATTGCCGATGCGCTGCTCTTTGCCGGCGCCGACTGGCGCGCTTTGCAGAACATTGGCGGCATTGGCAACGTCACGGTGGTGCCCCCCGGTGGCGGTGTGCAGGGCACGCGCGCGTTTGACACCGGACCTGGTGTCGGCATCATCGATGCCATTGTGCGCTCGCTCCGCCCCGAGCTTCCATACGACGTCGACGGCCAACTCGCGTCGCGAGGCACGGCGATTGCGCGCGTGGTGGACGAAACGCTCACACACCCGTACTTCAGCGCGCCGCCGCCCAAGAGCACGGGGCGCGAGCTGTTCACGCCTGCCTTCGTCTCCGACCTGATGGCGCGCTGTCGAGCGGCCAAGCCGGGATGCACCGACGAGGATCTCGTGGCGACTGCGGTGGAGATCACGGCGCGCAGCATCCAACTCGCGTTCGAGCGCTTCATTCCCGAGCCGGTCGCCGATCTGGTGATCTCGGGCGGCGGGTCGCGCAATCCGGCGCTCGTGCGCCGCATCGAGGCGCTGTTGGCCCCGCGCGCGGTGCGGCAGTTCGACGATCTGTTCTTCGATGGCGACGCCAAGGAAGCCGTGGCGTTCGCGTTCCTGGGCTGGCTGCATCTGCGCGGCCTGCCGGGCAACGTGCCGGCGTGCACGGGGGCGCCCGGACCGCGCGTGCTCGGCACGTACACTCCTGCCTGACCGCGACGATGAAGGAGCTGGGACAGCACGTCGTCGCCGTCATCGGGTGGGAGCGCGAGCACGGATGGGCGGGAACCCGCGAAGCCATTGACGTGGCGCTCGCCGCCGGCGTCGGCGGATTCCAGCTGCGCGGCGGGCCGCGCCACGAAGTGGCCCAACTCACGCGCGCGCTGCACGCGCACTCGCCCGTGACGTTGCTGCTCGGTGCCGATCTCGAGCGCGGGGCGGGGGAGCGCTTCGCTGGCGCGGTGCCGCTTCCGCCCGCCGGCGCACTGGCCTCACTGACCGATGCCGAAGACGCGGTGCGCCGCGCGGCGCGCATCACCGCGCGCGATGCGCGCGACCTCGGCATCAACTGGGCCTTCGGCCCCGTGTGCGATCTCGACTTCGACAACGGCAATCCCATTGTTGGCGCGCGAAGCTTTGGCGCCGATCCGGCGCGCGTTGCGTCGCTCGCCGCCGACTGGATTGACGCCTGTCAGGCCGAGAGCGTGCTCGCCTGCGCCAAGCACTTTCCGGGGCACGGCCGCACCACGGTCGACTCGCATCTCGCCTGCCCGGTACAGGGCGACAGCCTGTCCGAACTCTCGACGACCGACCTCGTGCCGTTTCGCGCGGCCATCGACTCCGGCGTCGCGAGCATCATGATGGCGCACGTGGCGTATACGGCTATCGATCCCACCGGCGCGCCCGCTTCGTTGTCGGCGCCGGTCATTCGTCTGCTGCGCGAGGAACTGGGCTACACCGGGCTCGTCGTCTCCGACGCCCTCGGTATGCGCAGCGTGGCCGATGCCTACGACGAGAGTTCGGCGGCGGTGGCGGCCCTCGCCGCCGGATGCGACCTGCTGCTCGCGCCGCGTGATCCGGCGCTCGTGGTGCGGGCCATCGCCGATGCAATGGCCGACGGGCGCCTCGACGGCGACCAGCTGGCCGAGAGCCGCGCGCGCCGCGACTGGTGGGCAACATGGGGGCGGTGGCAGGCCGACGGCCGCGGGCCCACGCTCGATGACCGCACGTGGGCCAAGCAGGCGAGCGATCGCGTGCTGCGCAGCGTGCGCGGCCGCGTGCCGTGGCTGCCGCCGTCGTGCGAAGTGGTGATCGTGGACGACGATGCCAGCGGCGCAGCCGGCGGCGCGTCCGCCGACCGTGCGTTTGTACCGACGCTCCAGTCGCTCGGCCGAGCGGTGCGTGTGGTGCCCGGCGCGACCGCCGCGGGTGAGGGTGTGCTGGTGATTGCCGTTTTCGCCGACGTGCGCGCCGGCAAGGGGCACGCCGGCATATCGCAGGGGTCGCGCCTCACGGTGCGGCTCGCGGTGCAGGCGGCGCGCGCGCTCAAGCGCGATTCGCTGGTGGTGCTGTTCGGACATCCGCGGCTGGCGGCTGAGCTTCCGGACGCCGCGCATCTGCTGTGCGCGTGGAGCGGCGACCGCGGAATGCAGGAAGCGGCCGCGCGAGCACTAGTTACATAGTGTAATAGCGCAGCCCGTTGGCGCCGCGAACGCGGCGCTACGGCCTTACCGCTCCCGCCGCTTCGCCTGGCAACTGCGCGATCAGCCGATCGCTCGGCACGCTGTACACAATGCGTCCCGCCGCTTCCGTGGGGCCGCCGTACACGACGCCCACCACCAGGCCGCGCTGGTCAAAGACCGGACTCCCGCTCGAGCCATGTGCCACGTACGCGTCGACCTGCAGGATGTCGGGCACCGACTTGCTGACGATGCCAGCCGTCACCGTCGCGCTCGCCGTGAGCGTGTCGATGGAACCGCCCATTCCCGCGATCTCGTTGCCCAGCGGATACCCGATGATGGCGATCGGTGCCCCGGCACGCACGCCGCCGGAGGCGCTGATGCCCAGCACCGTGGGGAACGTTCCCGGGGCGTCGACCTTGAGGAAGGCGAGATCGTCGGCGTTGGACACGCTCAGCAATCGCGCCGGCAGCCACCGCTTGGTGCCATGGAACTGCACGGCGATCCGCGTGGGCGGGACCGCATCGGCGTTTTGCACCACGTGGCGGTTGGTGACGATGATGCCATCACGTGTCACGCCAAAGCCTGAGCCCCCCTCGATGCCGTCGGCGCGCTCGACGACAATGAACGCCACGGCGCGCCGACTCTGCACGACGATGCGCTCGTAGTCCACTTTGCTCACCGCGCCGGCGGCGGTCTGTAGCGCGTTCAGCTCGGCGATACGCTGGGACACCGCGCCGCGGTCGCCCCCGGCCTTGAGGATCGTCAGCAACGAATCGCGTTCGCGGCTGATGCGTCCCACTTCGTCGGTAAGGCCGCGCGCGCCTGCACTGCCGCGCAGGGCGGCGATGGCCGCGTTCTGGTCCTGCAGTTCCTTGAGCAACTGCTCAATGGTCGCGCGGTCGGCGTCGGCATTGCGGCGGCTCATCCAGACGAGGCCGAGTCCAACGAGGACGACCGCCGCGCCAAAGACGTACAGGATGCGGCGCAGTTTGCCGGTCTGTACTTCCACCGCTTCGGCGATGCGCGCGGTGGTGTCGCGTCGCGGGCGGGCGGGTCCGGGTGCCGGGGCCGCGGCGGCCACCGGTTCCGGCGTCGGCGCGGGCGCCCCTTCCGCCACCTGATGAAACTCGACCGACGCCCCGGCCGCCCCGCCGAGCGCAATTACGTCGCCCTCGAACAGCGCGCGCTCGCCGACCAGCGGCTGGCCATTCACCTTGGTGCCGTTGGAGCTGCCGACGTCGCGGATCGTCACCGTGCCGCCGACAACACGTATCTCGGCATGGCGCCCCGACACATCGAGATCATTCTCGGCGTCGAGGCGCAGGTCGTTCATCGGGTGGCGTCCGATGGCGATGATGGACTTGGTAAACGTCTCGCGGGCGCCCGAGCGCGCGCCGCTGATGATGCGCAGCTCGATGGGCATGGTGCGGTCAGCCCCGGAACAGGTAGACCCACGCGAGCCAGACCGCCACGAGCGCGGTGAGCCCGCCAAAAATCAGTCGCAACTGCGAGACGCTGATGCGCGGCGCGGGTGTAGAGGTCGTGGGCGGCGCGATGGGCTTGGTGCCGCGCGCGCCGTTCTCCGGTGGCGTGACCGCCGTCGGAATCTAGGTCTCGTCGGTGGTGCGCATCGCGAGCTCGAGGAGCTCGTCTTCGGGCATGGCCTGCTCAATGGTCGCCGCGCTCACCGGCATCGTCGCGCGCGCCTCGGCCGGCGAGACATACGGCTGGTGCCCCACGGTATCCGACGTCGACGGCGGTTCCAGTCCATCGCCCTCGAAGCGCGCGGTGATCACCGTGATGTTGTCGGGCCCGCCGTTTTCGTTGGCGAGGTCGATGAGCGACTTGCACGTGGCCATCAGGTCGGGCGCCTGCTCGGTGACGATGCGCGCGATATCGCCGAGCCGCATCTGTCCCGACATGCCGTCGCTGCACACCACCAGCGTGTCGCCGCGCCGCAGCTGCTGCACGGTGAGGTCGACCTTCACCTGCGCCTCCGGGCCCAGCGCCTGCAGAATGATGTTGCGCCGCTCGCTCACCTCGGCTTCTTCGGCCGTCAGCTCGCCGGCGTCGATCAGTCGCTGCACGAGCGACTGGTCCTTGGTGATCTGAATGGCCGTGCCGCCGCGCACCAGATAGCCGCGGCTGTCGCCCACCTGGCAGAGGTAGAGCTTGTCGCCGAGCACGGCGGCGATGGTGGTGGTGGTCCCCATCCCGCGATTCTCGGGATGATCGAGCGCGTAGCGGTGGATGCGCGCGTTGGCCGCCTCCACTGCTTTGCGCAGGGCGCCGGCGAACGTGTCGGCGTCGGTGGCTTCAGAGCGCCGCCACCAACTGTCGATTTCCTCGAGCACCACTTCGGTGGCCATCTGGCTGGCCACTTCGCCGGCGGCGGCGCCGCCCATGCCATCGGCGACCATGAACAGCGAACCGCGCGCACCCGGCCGGTGCTCGCGCACCTCGGGCTGCAGCGTGGCGTTCATGGTGGTCAGGTCGGCGACGACGAACGCGTCTTCGTTATGCTCGCGCGTGCGACCGACGTCCGTGCGTCCGAAGACGTGGACGATGATATCTCGGGGGGACGAGGAATCAGTCACTTGCAGTTAGTCAGGTTGTCCAGCACGCCCTCGATACTACTCTTGCGATCACCAGTGGCCATCGACCTGGCGCGAAGCAGCAGCTTGCACGCGTCGTTGTCGTTGTCCGTCTTGAGATACGCCATGCTGACCGCAATCAGTCCATCCACGAGTTCCACTCCCTTGAGCTCGTCGAGACGCGGTTCGAGTTCAGCAATCAGGTTGCGCGCCTGCCCGCTGGTGAGATTCTCGTCCGCCTTCGGCAACCACTTGCGCACCAGCGCGCTGGCACCTGCAGCCCCACCACCACCCGGCGACGCCGAAGGCGCCGAGGTCGTTGGTGCCTCGCCCCCCTGCGTACGATTCCCGCCACCCGTCGGATTCACGGGCGTCTTCAGCTGCGTCACGCCTCCGGCGGGCGTCGCCGACCTTGCCGCCGGATCTGCCGCAGGAGCACTCACCGGTGCCTGCTCCACAGAGCTGTCGCCCGCCGCCGGTGTTGGGCTGCCTTTGCTGCCGGAAATAATAAAGTATCCGCCACCCCCCAGCACTGCGATCCCGATCACAGCGGCGGCGATCATTGCTGTGTTCGATTTCTTGACGGCTACGGCTGCCGCCGGTGGCGCGGCGGCTGGCTTGGCGGCCGGTGCCGCCTGCGTCTTGCCGCCCTCGCCGGGCGTGGCCACGCGGGTCTTGGGCACGTTGGCCGCCGTCGACGCCGGCGCGCTCAGCACCTGCGTGCCCGCTTCGGCGGCCTGCGTCGACGGCATGCCCTCGCACGCGGCCCACAGTTCGCGCCCAAACTGCGCGGCGCTCTGATAGCGCAGGCCGGCGTCGCGCTCGAGCGCCTTGTTCATCACCTGCTGCACTTCATCGGGCCAGGCAACGTCAGGCTTCATCTCGGCCAGCGTCTTGGGCGCCTCGATAAGCCGCGCAATCATGGCTTCCTGCGCCGTCTCGGCGGGGAAGGGGAGCTTGCCCGTGAGGCAGTTGAACGCCACGAGCGCGAGCGAATAGATGTCGCTGCGCCCGTCGAGCTTGTCGCCCGAGAGCTGCTCGGGGCTCATGTACTCGGGGGTGCCGACCACCATGCCCGTCTTCGTCACCTTCTGCGCGTCGCTGCTGTGCGCCTTGGCGATGCCGAAGTCGACGACCTTCGCGAGGTCCGTGCCGTCACGGTTCTTCGCGATCATGATGTTGTCGGGCTTCAGGTCGCGGTGCACGATGCCCGCGTCATGCGCCACCTGCAGCGCGTCGGCGCTCTGGTGAATGATCGAGGCCGCGCGCGCCGGCGGCAGCGCGCCGTGCTGCTCGACAAGCGACGTCAGCGACTGCCCCTCGATGAACTCCATCGCCAGATAGATGAGTCCGTCGGGCGTCTCGCCGAAATCGTAGATGGCGCAGATGTTCGGGTGATTGAGCCGGCTCGCATTGGACGCCTCGCGGTTGAACCGCGCAATGGCATCGGCGTCCTGATTCATGCCGGGGTTCATCACCTTCAGGGCGCTCTTGCGCCCCATCTTCACGTGCTCGGCCAGATAGACCTGCCCCATACCGCCTTCGCCGAGCTTCTTGAGAATGTGATACCGGTCGGCCACCACCGTACCCATGAGGTCGGTGCTCGCACTCGCACTGCGCAGGGCCGTGCCGTCGCGCGGACAGAACCGCTCGCTGAGCGGATACTCCGTTCCGCACGTCGGGCAGATCTTCTGATCGCTCACATGTTCTCCAGTCGCAGAATCTGGTCGCCCATGAGGACGCGCTGGCCGACGCGCACCAGGCGCTCGCCGCGCACCGATACGGCCACGCCGTTGCGGCTGCCGGCGTCGAGCAGCACGAAGTCCATGTCTTCGTTGCGAATCTCGGCGTGGCTGCCGCTCATCGTCTGATCGTATGGAAAGACCCAGTCGCCCTTGTCGCGCCCCAGGAAGACCGTGCGGCCGGGGCTGAGATGCAGCGCATCACGCGCGGAGCCGTCGGCGCGCAGCTGCTGCAGCACGGCAATGTCGCCGTGCGGAAGGAGCGAGCCGAGTCGGCGTGTGGCGTCGGCCTCGGGCGGATTGGGCCCCGGATAGCCGAGGCGCTTGAAGCGCAGGATCTGCGAGCCGACAAGGATCGAGTCGCCGTCGACGAGCTTCTGCGGCGCGTCGAGAAAGACCCACGTGCCGTTGCGCGAGCCGAGGTCGCGCACATAGAGCTGGCCGTCGCGCATGGCGAACTGCGCATGCACGGGACTCATGAACACGTCGTCTGGAAAGCGGATCTCACCATCCACGCGCCCCACGATCCCTTCGCCGGCGCCGAGCGTGAAGTGCTGAGCGATCTGTCCCGAGTCGCCGAGCAGGGCGAGCTTGGGGCCGCTCTGAGTGGCGCGCGCCGAGAAGACGGCGGTGCCGCCGGCTGGCGGAGATGGTGGCGCAGCGGCCGCGCGCCTGGCTCCGCAGCGAGGGCAGAACTGGTCGTTGGCACGCACCGGCTTGCCGCACGAATCGCAGGTGAGCGTCGGCGTCGGAGGCGGCGCCGGATCGTTGTGCAGGCGGCCGCCGCATTGCGGGCAGAACGGCAGCGCCGAGTTGACGATGGCGCTGCAAAATGGACAACAGCGATTGGGCGCGCCGCCGACGGCGGGCTTGGCCGCTTCGGAGACGCGCGTGGGCGGCACGCCTTTGGGCGGAGAGGCCGACGGTCGCGCGCTGCCTGGCGACATGATCGACGCGATGTCGATTACCCGCGCGCCGGCCGCGATGATCGGTTTTCCGCAGTCAATGCAGAAGCGCGACTCGCTCTCATTCTCCCGGCCACAGAATCCGCAGCGATTCACGCCGATCCTCGTTGAGGTTCCCGCCCCTGCATGGACGCTGGCATATAATAGGATTGTGGAGGGGGTGGCGGCTAGGCGCGACCCCCCTTCTGTGGGCGAGCCCGGGGGCACGTCCAATCGGGGGGTGATTGGGGTAATATTGCGGGTCATGCCCAAGCGTCCCGCCCTCGTCCGTGTGGCGCTCGTCGCCGCCGTGAGCGTCCTGTCGGCCTGCGTTGGAGGGCCTGCGGCCCCGGCCCCGCTTCCCGTGCCGGTGCGTTCGGCCGAGCCGGCACCGCCCGCGGCGCCCGTTGCCCCCGCGCCCGCTCCGGGGCCATCGCTCCCTCCGTTTCCAAAGGTTACGGGCTCGCTCGTGCCCGACATGGTCTATCCAGCTGAGGGGTACTTGTTGGCGGTGCGCGAGTCCACGTTTGTCTTTGGCAACGTCGGCAACGGCGACGCCACGCTGACCATCAACGGGGCGCCGGTGACGGTGAATCCCAATGGGTCATTCATGGCCTTTCTGCCGGTGCCGACCGACACGGCGTACACGCTGCGCGCGTCGCTGCCGACGGGTGAAACGGCCATCGCGGTGCGCCGCGGGCGATTCCCCGCGCGCGGCGGCGCGCCGCGACCGGCGGCGACGCTCGACACCACTGGGTATCCGCGCGCGATGACGCTGGTGAACACCAACGAGTTCGCGGAGTCGGACACCGACAAGGTGACCATCGCGCGGCCGACGCCGGGGGGGACGTACAAGTACTTCCTGCTCCCCGGGACGGTGGTGGAGGCGACGGCGCGGCTGGGCAGGAGCGTACGTATTCGACTCGACGGTCAATTAGACGCGTGGGTGGACGACGCGGCCGTCACGTCTTCTGAGTCGGAGGTCCGCGTACGGCGCATCTCGGCGGCACGCGCGGCGGTGGGACCGGGCTATACCGACGTGGTGCTTTCAATGGATGCGCGTGCGCCGATCGCGGTGGACCAGTCCAACGATCGTCTGTCACTGACCGTGTACAACGCGCGCGCCAATCTCGACATCATCCGGTTCGACACCAACGATCCCACGGTGAAGCTCGTGCGGTACGAGCAGGTGTCGAACGACCGGGTGCGCGTTGACGTGGATCTGCGCCATCAGCCGGTGGGTTACCTGGTGCTGTGGCGCGCCGGTTCGCTGGTGCTGCGCGTGCGGCACGCGCCGGCGGTTGACGCCGCCGCGCCGCTCAAGGGGCGCGTCATCGCGGTCGACGCGGGTCATCCGCCGGGCGGCGCGATGGGGCCAACGCGTCTGCGCGAATCAGAGGCGACGCTCCCGATTGCGCAGCAGCTCAGAGACTTGCTCGCGGCGCGCGGCGCACGCGTGATCATGCTGCGCGGCACGGCCGATGCAGTGGCGCTCGGCGCGCGACCGATCCGCGCGCGGCAGGAGAACGCCGAGGCGTTCGTGAGCATTCATTTGAACGCGTTCGCCGATGGCGCCAATCCGTTTGCCATTGCGCGCGGCTCGGGGACGTTCTTCTTCCATCCGCAGAGTGAGCCGCTGGCCCGCGCGGTGCAGGCGGGGCTGGTGCGCAACATGGGACTGCGCGACGAGGGAATCTGGTTCAACAACCTCGCCGTGGCGCGCGCCACGTGGTTTCCGTCGGTGCTGGCCGAAGGGGCGTGGGTGGTGATGCCCGAGCAGGAAGCGGCGTTGCGGACTACGGAGTTTCAGCGGGCGTATGCGATGGGGATTGTGGAGGGGCTGGAAGCGTACTTCGAGAGAATGGCACAGAGTCGCACAGAAAAAGACGGAGGAGTACAGACTGAGCGGGCCACTCGCACGGGGGCGGAGGTGCGGCCATGACGCTCCGCGAGCGATCTGTGCCACTCTGTGCCACTCTGTGCCATTCTGTCCTACTCTGTGCCCTTCTCGCTCTCCCAGCGAGTTCACAGGCGCCCAACGAGCAATGGCGCACCATCCGCACCGCGCACTTTGACGTGCACTTTCCCGTCGCGCTGGAACCGATCGCACGGCGGGGGGCGGGGAGCGCCGAGCGTTCGTACGCGCGGCTTGCGCCGCTGCTGAAGCCGGCGCGCGGACGCATTGATCTGGTGGTCACCGACCAGAGCGACATCACCAATGGCTTTGCCTGGGTGTCGCCGTCGCCGCGCATTGTGGTGTACGCGCGGCCACCGGTGGACGAGCGCTCGCTGCGCTTCCGCGACGACTGGCTCGACCTCGTGGTGCAGCACGAGCTGGTGCACATCTTCCATCTTGACCGCACGCGCGGGTGGTGGCGCGTGGCGCAATGGGTGTTCGGCCGCCAGCCGATGCTGTTCCCCAACGCGTGGGCGCCGTCGTGGCTGCTCGAAGGGCTGGCCGTGCACTACGAGTCGATGCTCGGCGATGGCGGCCGCATCGAGGGGCGCATGCTGGTGCCGACGGTGAATGCCAAGGCGTTCGACCATCGGATGCCGCGCTTTGGGGCATTTCCGTCGTCGATCCTCGAGTTCCCGGGCGGCGCCACGGCGTACGCGTTTGGATCCATGCTCGTACAGGACATTGCCGACCGCGGCGGCGCGGGAAGCGTGGAGAAGTTTGTCGACCGCTCGTCGGGGCGGGTGTCGCCGTGGAGTTTTGAGCCCAGCGCGCGCGCCGCCTTTGGCACAACGTTCGCCGCGCAGTGGCGCCGCTTCGCCGATTCCGTGTCGCGCGCGGTGGCCAGCGTCAACGCCGGCGCGCCGTCGCACGCGATGCCGCGCGAATTGACGAACGCGCCGTGGGTCACGCGCTCTCCGCGCACGGCGCCCGATGGCCGCGTGCTGTTCACGGCGTCGAACGGCCGCGACGAGACGGCGTTGTACGAGCTACCGGCCACGCTGAATGGTGCACCGCGACGCATCGCGCGGCGCAACTCACTCGACGCCAACGTGGCGCGCCGCGACGGCTCGGTGGTCTTTGCGCAGTCGGACTGGGTGGACCCGTGGCGCCTGTGGTCGGACCTCTGGCTGCGCGAGCCCAACGGTCACGAACGCCCCCTCACGCGCGGCGCGCGGCTCTTTGCCCCCGACGCGCGCGATCGCGACGGCGCCATTGTTGCCGCGCAGGCGGTGGCCGGCTCCACGCGGCTCGTGCGCGTCAGTGAGAATGGGACGATCACCCCGATCACCGGCTCCAACGTCGACACGACGTTTAGCGCGCCGCGCTGGTCGCACGACGGCGCGCGCATCGCCGCCACCCGCTGGGTGCGCGGCGGCGTGATGAGCATCGTGGTGCTCGACACGCTCGGTCGAGTTATGCGTGAGGTAGCGTCGACGCGCGGCGTGGTGGATGAAGCAGCGTGGACCGCCAACGATGCGACGCTCCTGTTCAGCGCCAACCTCACCGGCGTGGCAACAGTGTGGCAGGCAGACCTCGCGAGCGGTGCGCTCAGGCGCGTGGCGGCGGGCGCGACCTCCCTCGACTCGCCGACGCCAGTCGGCGGCGGCTTTGTGGCTATCGAAACGCGCGCCCTCGGCGAACGCCTGGTGCGCGCCGATCTGCCGAGCGCAACGGCGCTCGGCGACGCCGAGAAGCTGCCGACGACGGTCGACGCCCAGCCACTTCCGCCGGCGACGCCGGCTGACGGAGCCGTAAAGCCGTACCGTCCGCTGCGGCAGCTCGTGCCGCGGTATTGGCTGCCGAGTGTCGAGTCGAGCGACGAGAACCGCACGCGCTACGGTGCGTGGACGGGCGGAAGCGACGTCGTGGGGCGGCACGCGTGGGCGGCGTCGTGGCAGCACGAGCCGGTGCGCGCGGAGAACACCGGGATGTTCGCGTATCGGTTCTCGGGATTCGGCGAACCGTTGGTTGATGTCGCCATGCAACAGACATGGGACCACACGCCGCTCGTGGACAGTGCGAACGTGCAGGCCGGTGTGCTCGGGCGCCGTCGGCGGCACGCCGGCGTGGCGCTCACCGTCCTGCGCCAGCATACGCGCACGTCGACGGTGCTGAGCGGCGGCGCTTCAATGGAATGGCGGGACTTCGTCACTGATCCGGCGCCGCTGATCAACCGACTCGGCAGCCCGCTCTACTTCCAGACGCTCAAGTACCCCACGTTCTCGGCGATTGCGGCGTGGGCCAATACCCGCGCGCCTACTCTCGCGTTCGGTCCCGAAGACGGCGTCAGCGTGGCCATCAACGGCCGGTGGCGCTGGCGCACCGACGACCCGTCGGCCACGCGCTCGGCGACGTATGTGGGCACGGCGGCGGCGTACAAGTCGATTGGCTTGCTCCCCGGTGCATGGCATCACGTGGTGGCGGTGCGCGTGGCGGCCGGCACGGCCGACGACCGGACCAACACCGAGATCGAGGCCGGCGGCGTGAGCGGGAGTTCGGCGGAGCTGGCGCCTGGAGTTGTGGTCGGCGACGTGCAGCGCACGTTCTTGGTGCGCGGCTTCGCGCCGGGGGCGCAGAGCGGCATTCGCGCGCTCGGCGGGTCGGCGGAGTGGCGTGCGCCGCTGGCGATCACCAATTGGGGAAAGGGCTTCGTGCCGTTCTTCGCGCAGCGGGTGGCGCTCACGGGGTTTGCCGACGCCGGTGCGGCGTGGTGTCCGGCCAGCGCGCGCGTTGGGACGCTGGCCTGCCCGCGCGGAGAGACGCCGCGCCAGTGGATGACATCGGTGGGCGGTGAACTCACGCTCGACGCCGCGGTGCTCAACTACGACACTCCGTACCGTCTGCGGCTTGGGTATGCCCGACCGGTGCAGGGGCGCGCGTACGCCAGCTCGCCGAGTGGAAGCGTCTACTTCAGTCTGGGACTCAGCTTCTAGGTTGGGCTGGTCTGTAAAGAAGACCACGGATGGACACGGAAACGCACGGATTACACAGATACTGCATTGAGGAAACCCCTAGGTAAGATCCGTGCAATCCGTGTGAAATCCGTGTGCATCCGTGGTATGTAGTAAGCAGCCCTCAGCACTTAGCCCAAGCGCATGCCATACATCCACGACTCCGCGATCCTCATTGGCAACGTGACGCTCGGCCGCGACGCATCGGTCTGGCCGTTGGCCGTGCTGCGCGGCGATAACGACGCAATTGTGATTGGCGACGAGACCAACGTGCAGGACGGCGTCATCATCCACGTGGATCCTGGCAAGCCGGTGCGCGTGGGCCATCGCGTGACCATTGGGCATCGGGCCGTGATTCACGGCTGCACGATCGAAGACGACTGCCTCATCGGCATCGGCGCGATTGTCTTGAACGGCGCGGTCATCGGCACTGGCTCGATGATCGGGGCAGGGGCCGTTGTCCCCGAGGGGATGATCGTGCCGCCGCGCTCACTGGTGCTTGGCGTGCCGGGCAAGGTGGTGCGCGCGGTGGACGACGACCTGCGCGGCCGTATTGAACGCGGGGCGCGGACGTACGTGGATAAGAGTAGAGCGCTGGTGGCGGGCGGCGCGCAGGGTTAGCGCCCGAGCACCTGCTCGTACACGCTGAAGCGCCACCCCGAATGGAAGCGGTCGCCGCGCAGCAGGTAGCCGTTGCGCTCGTAGAAGCGGCGCAGAGGGATGTTGGCCTGCAGCACATCGCAGCGCACGGCGGCGGCCCCATCCAGCGCGCACTGTTCGGCGACGCGTTGCAGGCACCAGCGCCCAACGCCGCGCCCCTGATGCGCGGGATGCACCGCGAGCCGGTTCAGGTAGCGCGCGATGGCCGAGGGATCGGCCCATTCGACGCCATTGTATGGATGTATGGAGAGCGGCCGCAGCGTGTACGTGGCCACCGGTTCGTTGGTCGACGCGTCGCGCACCATCCAGACAATGCGGTCGCTGACCTTCTCGGCGACGCGCTCGCGCGGGTAGGGCGGCAGCCAGTTGGGAAAGCCGCGCGCCGCGAGCCGATCGCCCGCGGCGGAGAGGAGGGCATGCACTGCATCAACGTCGTCGGGGGCGGCGAGAATAGCGCGGTAGTCGGTCATAAGTCAGCGCAAAATCTTGCACCGTCCACACCGCGGCGTAACCTCCCGCCGCGCAGATTCGTCGCTAATACAGCCCGTGGTTGCAGGCAAGATCTGGCGAGATCAGGACCCGCACCGTACTATGAGCCCCCACGTCTGAAGCGCCGCGGTTTCGGTATCGGCAGCTGTGACGTGCACTGTACGTAGAAGACTGTAGTGTAAGAAGTTACGACATCGGTTGCATATCCACCCTTCGGTGTCGTTCTACTGTCGTCTTCTGTGGTATTCTGTCGCTTTCGGTGTCACTGTGGGAAAGGAACGTTATCCACAGTCTGTTTTTAGGAAAGTGACTCTGATTTGCAAAGTCGCTATTTCATAAGGGGTTAGAGAGTTCTTGCGCGGATTCACGATCCGCCTAGCTTGACGCCCCTATGCTTGCTCGGTCGGTTCGTCGAGGTCGACGAAAGTCCGAGAGAGACATTCAGGACTGTTTTCATACTGCGGAGATGTTGAGATGCCCCTGCCTGTAAATCCCCCCGCCTCCCCGGATACGCTGTCGGCGAACGCACGCACGGTTCTCGAGAAGCGTTACCTCGTCAAGGACAAGTCTGGCAAGCCGGTGGAGACACCGGAGGACATGTTCTGGCGCGTGGCCACTACAGTGGCCGAGGCGGACCGCCGGTACGGCGCGTCGGAGCAGGCGGTGTACGACACCGCGGTCGCTTTCTATGAATTGATGACCCAGCGCCGGTTCGAGCCCAACTCACCGACGCTGATGAACGCCGGCCGCCCGCTCGGCCAGCTCTCGGCCTGCTTTGTGCTTCCCGTGGCCGATGCGCTGAGCAACGGGCACGACGGCATCTACGACACGCTGCGCGCAATGGCGCTCATCCATCAGAGCGGCGGCGGCACGGGATTCAGCTTCTCGCGCCTGCGGCCGAGCGGCTCGATGGTGCGCAGCACGACCGGCGTGGCCAGCGGCCCCGTGTCGTTCATGAAGCTGTACGACGCCTCCACCGAAGCGGTGAAGCAGGGTGGGACGCGCCGCGGCGCCAACATGGGCATCCTGCGCGTCGATCATCCCGACGTGCTCGACTTCATTGCCTGCAAGGAAGACCTCACGCAGGTGGTGAACTTCAACATCTCGGTGGGTGTGACGCGCAAGTTCATGGATGCGCTCAAGGCCGACGGCGAGTACGAGCTGATCCACCCGAGCACCAAGCAGGCCGTCGGCACGCTGAAGGCCCGTGAAGTCTGGGACAAGATGATCATGGGCGCCTGGCGGACGGGCGAGCCTGGGGTCTTCTTCATCGACGAAGCCAACAAGTACAACCCGGTGCCGCACCTCGGCGCCTACGAGGCCACCAACCCGTGTGGCGAGCAGCCCCTGCTGCCGTACGACGTGTGCAACCTCGGCTCGGTGAACGTCGGCTACTACGCGCAGAACGGTTCGATGAACTGGGAGGCGCTGCGCGCCGACATCCGGCTGAGCACGCACTTCCTCGACAACATCATCGACGTCAACAAGTATCCGCTGCCGGAGATTGACCAGCTCAGCAAGCGCATTCGCCGCATCGGCCTGGGCGTGATGGGCTTTGCCGACGCGCTCATCAAGCTTGGCATCCGCTACGACTCGCCCGAGGGCGTGGAGTTCGGCCGCCGCGTGATGGAGTTCCTCGATGTCGAGGGGAAGGCGCAGAGCGAGATCATGGCCAAGGCGCGCGGCGCGTTCCCCGAGTGGGCGCAGAGCATCTGGGGACCGGACGAGACGTGCGCGCGCGACGAGAGCGGCAACCGCATTCGCCCCATGCAGCTGCTCCGCAACTGCAACGTGACGACGGTGGCGCCGACGGGGACCATCTCGATCATCGCCGGCTGCTCGTCGGGGCTCGAGCCGCTGTTTGCCGTGGCGTTCATGCGCAATCAGGCCGGCGTGATGATGCCCGATGTCAACGAAGACTTCGTGGCGATGGCCAAGCAGGGCGGCTGGTACAGCGACGAGCTGATGGAGCGCAGGTCAAGGATATTTTCCGCACGGCCAACGAGATCCCGGCCGAGTGGCACATCCAGATGCAGGCCGCGTTCCAGAAGCATTGCGACAGCGCGATCAGCAAGACGACGAACTTCGCGCACACCGCGACGGTCGACGACGTGCGGACCATCTATGAGATGGCGTATGATCTCAACTGCAAGGGTGTGACCGTGTACCGCGATGGGTCGCGCGACGGTCAGGTGCTTTCAACCGGTGCTACTGCCGACGCGGCGGCCAAGCGGAAGGGTGAAGGGAGCAGTGAGGCGGGGGATGTGATCGAGCTCAAGGAGCACATCTCCGAAGTCGAGATGGAGAACGAGCGGCTCAAGAAGATGCTGTTTGACGTCGAGGCCGAGAACCTGAATCGCAGGATGAAGCGCAGCCGGCCCGACAAGCTGCGCGGAACGACGATCAGGCGCGAGACGCCGCTGGGCGTGATGTTCGTGAACGTGACGGAAGACGAGAAGGGGCAGCCGTTTGAGGTGTTCATCAACCTGGGCAAGGCGGGCGGCAGCGCGATGGCCGACGCCGAGGCGCTGGGGCGCATGCTGAGTCTGGCGCTGCGCAGCGGGATTCCGCTGATGGAGATCCACAAGCAGCTGCGCGGCATCAGCTCGGACCGCGCGGTTGGGCTGGGTCCCAATAAGGTGCTGAGCATGCCCGACGCCGTGGGTCAGGCGCTGTACGAGTGGTGGCAGGACAAGCAGGGCGTGCAGCAGGATCTGCTGAGCACGCACGTAGCCCCGCAGGCGGCGGCACCGGCGCCGATGGTGGCGGTGCCCGTGACGGTTGGCGCCGCGCAGCAGAAGATGGAGCGCACAGCGCACGATACCGGCGAGTTCATTGGGAGCTGCCCGGACTGCGGGTCACAGCTTGAGTTTGCTGAGGGGTGTGTTAAGTGTCATACGTGCGGGTTTAGTGAGTGCGGGTGACAGGTCAGGATTGAGCCGACGACCGCTCGGTTGCGAAGTGACGCGCCCCTCTTGATCGCTTGATCGAGAGGGGCGCTGTCACGCGCTGAGCGTCGGCAACGAAGCGCCGACATGCGTCCGTGTAGGTGGGAGAATCTGGGGGTGAGTCTCATGAACGCTACGCACGAGTATAACTTCCTCACTGAACTACGATGGCTCTTCAGTTCGGCGGTCTTCGACGCAAACTGCGTTGAGCGCATTGCAGCAGCTTATGTGGCGGCGGACAACAGCGCGCGCGAGCTAGCGGCGAAGCGATATACGAGAGTGGAGCAACTCACGAGCCTGCGGTCTACGCGGGCGGCGCGTCAGAAAGCCGTAGAGACGAGGGAGGGCACAAAGGGCGAACTGTTCGCCACCGTTGAGGCGCTCTTGGCGACACTGAGTAGGATCAGCCTCGTCTTCTTCCCCGCGTCAAGGAGAGCGAGTGAGCCTCGCGTGGCGCGAGGTCTGAATCGCCCCGGGATTCCCGGAGGCTCCGATCCTTGGGAGATTTGGAGTCATGCGACGATCATCAAAGTACTCCCCCGAAGTGCAGGATCGGGCCGTCCGGATGGTGTTCGAGCACACCGCGGAGCATACCTCCCAGTGGGCCACGATCACGTCCATCGCGGCGAAGATCGGGTGTAATCCCGAGACCCTGCGGTCCTGGGTGCGGCAGACCGAGCGGGATACGGGCCAGCGGCCGGGGCTGACCACCGAAGAGCGCGAGCGGCTCAAGCAGTTGGAGC